>LJNS01000013.1 GCA_001303245.1 Gammaproteobacteria bacterium SG8_30 | reverse complement strand
ACCTCGAGCAGACGATCGCCACCGGTCGCTGGCTCCAGGACCGCCTCGGGCGCCCCGTTCCCGGGATGCTGGTGAAGGCAGGATCGTTTCCAGCGACAGCCACGCGCGCGGCCTGAGGCCGGTCGACGTGGTCGCGTTGCCTGTCCCCGACCAAAACCCGATACTCGAGGGCGCAAGCCCTCCCGCCGCAGACCCGCTGCGCGGAATCCTCATTCACGGCCGGGCGCGCGCGCAGCGGAGCCGCGACCGGCTTGGCACAGACCGCCAACTGAAGGTGACCTGATGACATACCGACTTGGCGTGATGACATACCGACTTGGCGTGGACGTAGGCGGAACCTTTACCGACCTGCTGCTCGTCGACGAAAAGAATGGCAGGACCTGGAGCGCCAAGGTGCCGAGCACGCCGGCGGACCAGTCGATCGGCGTGCTGAACGGCCTGGCACGTGTGTGTGACCAGGCGGGCATCGACCCGAAGCTGATCTCCCACGTCATGCACGGGACGACCGTGGCCACCAACACGGTGCTCACCAGCTCCGGCGCGCGTGTCGGGCTGGTCACGACGCTCGGCTACCGTCAGGTGCTGCAGATCGCGAGGTCCTTCGTCCCGGGCGGACTCGGAGGCTGGGTGATCTACAACAAGTCGCTGCCGATGGCTCCCCTAAAGCTCACGATCGAGGCGGACGAACGCGTGAGTTCCCGCGGCGAGGTCGTCAGACCGCTGGACGAGGCCGGGCTGCGCCAGTCCCTGAAGGAACTCGGAAAGCACAGGATCGAGGCGCTCACGGTCTCGCTGATCAATTCCTTCGCGAACGCCAAGCACGAGCAGCGGGTCAAGGAGATCGCCGCCGAGATTCTGCCCGGCGTCCCGGTCTCGCTGTCGTCCGAGGTCGTGCCGGAGATGCAGGAATACGAGCGGACCGTCACGACGGTGGCGAACTCCTACGTCAGGCCCGTCGTCCAGCGCTATGTCCACAGCCTGCAGACCAAGCTGGCAGCGAAAGCAGGCTCGGTGAAGATCCACATCCTCCGCTCCGACGGGGGGCTCTCGTCAGCGAAGTCTGCCGAGGACTATCCGGTCAACCTGCTGATGTCCGGGCCCGCTGGCGGCGTCACCGGGGCCCTGTGGGTGGCGGTTCAGGCGGGCTTTCCCAATCTTCTGACCGTCGACGTCGGCGGCACCTCCACCGACGTCGCGCTCATCAACGGCGGCGAGCCGAGGCTGCGGCGCGAGACGACGGTTGGCGACGTGACCGTTCGCGCCTCATCGGTCGACATCCGGACGGTCGGTGCGGGGGGCGGCTCCATCGCGCACGTGCCGGAGCTGACCGGTGCGCTCCGCGTCGGACCCCAGTCCGCGGGGGCGGATCCGGGGCCGGCGGCGTACGGCCGCGGGGGCGAGGAGCCGACCGCAACCGATGCCAACGTCGTGCTGGGCAACCTGCCAGAGATACAGCGGCTCGGGGGCGACCTGGAGCTTCGGCGCGACCTGGCCTTCAAGGCAGTCGAGAAGATCGGCAAGGCGCTCGGAACGTCCACGCGCGATGCCGCGCTCGGCATCTACGACATCGTGAACGAGAACATGGTCGGCGCTCTGCGGATGGTCTCGGTGGAGCAGGGTCACGACCCCCGCGAGTACGCGCTGATCGCCTTCGGCGGCGCGGGCCCATTGCATGCCAATGCGCTGTCCCGCCTGCTCGGGTCCTGGCCGTCGATCATCCCGCCCGGGCCAGGCGTGCTGTGCGCGCTCGGCGATGCCACGACCGCCGTGCGCGACGAGGCTGCCCGAACCTACATTCGGAAGTTCTCGGAAACGACCCCGCAGGAGATCGAGAAAATCCTCACGCGGCTGTCGAATTCCGCCGCGAAGGCGCTGGAGCGCGAGCGGGTGCCGCAGTCCGAGATGCAGAGGCACTTCCAGGTCGACGTCCGCTATCACGGCCAGGGACTTCGGCTCACCGTGGACGTCAAGCTCGCCGAGCTGAAGAAGCGCGGGCTCAGGGCGATCTCGGATCCCTTCGACGAGGAACACAAGCGCCTGTTTACGTTCGCGCTGCCGCTCGAGCACGAGTTCGTTGCGTTGCGAGCTGTCGTGCAGGGCCGAGGCATACGGCTCACACCGCCGCCGATCAAGGCGGGCAAGGCGGATCCCGCGGCAGCCGCCGTGGGCAGTCAGAAAGTCTACATGGACGGTCGCGAGCGGACGGCCACGGTATACGATCGTGCCGGGCTGCAGGCGGGTAATCGCATCGCCGGGCCAGCCATCGTGGTGGAGATGGACTCAACGACCGTCGTGCTGCCCAAGCACACGGGGCTGGTAGATCGTTACGGCAACATCCTGATCTACCCGGACGGTCACAAGGCGCTGAAGGGCCTAGGCAAGCCTGCCGCCAGGAAGCCGGCGAAAGCCAGGTCCGGCGCCAAGGCCAAGACACGGGCCAAGGCGAAGGCCGGAAAGAAGACCAAGGCCAGGAAGTAAGGGCTCAAGGGCCTGGATACGGACACGGAGTACAGAGCAATGCCCGCCAAGATCATTGAGACCAGCAAGAAGCCCTTCAAGAAAGTGAAGGTCGACACGGTCACCATCGACATCATCGAGAGTGCGCTGCGCAACGCGCGCTTCGAGATGGACACGGTGCTGTTCCGCACAGCGATGTCCCCGGGCATCCGGGAACAGCACGACGAGTTCCCGATGATCGCCAACCTGGAAGGCAAGATGGTCGTCGGTCAGTTCGGCTCCTTCATCTGGGGCTTCATGCAGGGCTACGACGGCACCGTGGAGGAGGGCGACATCTTCCTCACGAACGATCCCTATTCGGTGAACGGGGCGATCAGCCACGCGAACGACTGGCTCATGCTCATGCCCGTCTACAAGGACGGTCGCGTGATTGCCTGGGCCGCCATGTTCGGCCACATGACGGACGTCGGCGGAAAGGTGCCCGGATCCTTACCTACCGATGCGCGTACGATCTACGAGGAAGGCGTCGTCGTTCCGCCCGTGAAGATCATCCGCCGGGGTGAGCTGCAGGAAGACCTGCTCAGGATCGTACTGCACAACTGCCGCCTTCCGACCTGGAACTTCTCCGACTTCAATGCGATCGTAGCGGCACTACGGACTGCAGCGCTGCGCTGCGTGGAGATCTCCCGCCGATTCGGCGACGACGCCTTCTATTCGGCGATGGATGCCATGCTCGAGCGCAACAAGCGGGCGATGCGCGAACTGATCCGTCGCACGGTTCCCGAGAAGAAGCAGTACTTCGAGGACTACGTCTGCGATGACGGCATGAACATGGGTCCGTACAAGATCGCCTGCACGATGTGGCGGGAAGGCGACAAGTGCATCTTCGACTTCGCGGGCACCGACCCGCAGTCCATTTCCTCCATCAACTTCCTGTTGAACGAGGAGATGTTCAAGATGTTCGCCGGCGTGTACATGATCATGGTCTTCGACCCGCAGATCCTGTTCAACGACGGCTTCTACGACCTGATGGAGGTCAGGATCCCGCCCGGCACGCTGCTCAAGCCCTTGAAGCCCGCTGCATTGTCCTGCCGGACGCACGCGCTCGGCCGCATCTTCGACGTGCTCGGAGGCTTGCTCGGCCAGGGGAATCCGGCCTTCATGTGCGCCGCCGGCTTCTCGGACAGTCCGCACTTCATGTACTCGGGCTACGACAAGGACGGCGAGTGGTACCAGCTGTACCAGATCACCTTCGGCGGAATCCCGGGCAAGCCTTTCGGCGACGGCCCGGACGGCCACTCCCTCTGGCCGTCGTTCACGAACGTCCCGAACGAGTTCCTGGAGAGCTACTTCCCGCTGCGCATAGAGACCTACGAGACCATCGTCGACTCGGGTGGGCCGGGGAAGTTCCGGGGCGGCAACGGGCTGCGGATCGGCTATCGCTTCCTGGAGGACGGCGAGATCTCGATCCACGATGACCGCTGGCTGACCTATCCGTGGGGCGTGAACGGCGGCCTGCCGGGCCGGCGCAGCAAGAAGACGCTGGTCCACAAGGACGGCTCCGAGGAGCTGCTGCCATCGAAGCTCGACCACGTGAAGGTCGAGGCCGGCGATCTGCTGATCTCCGATACCTGGGGCGGCGGCGGCTGCGGCGATCCGCTCGAACGGGACCCGAGCTTGGTCCTGTTCGACGTCGAGGCGGGTCTCGTGAGCGTGGCGGGTGCCCGGCGCTACGGCGTGGTGATCGAGGGCGACAAGGTCGACGTTGCGGCGACCAAGGGACTGCGTGCGCAGATGGCCAAGGAGCGCGGCCCGGTGAAACTCTTCGACCGGGGCTTCGACACCGTCGAGGAACTGAAGGGGCGCTGCAAGGACGAGACCGGGCTCGAGCCCCCGTCGCAGCCCCGGTTCACGACCTGGGCCAAAGCGCGGGCGGAGAAGGCCGCCAAGGCGGCCAAGTCCCGCAAGGGCAAGCGCGCTGCGGCCTGACGGATCCCGAGGCACGGTCGGTCCTGACGGGGGCGCGGGACGCCCCCGTCGTTCATCGGGGAGCCACGCATGACCGATTCCGACGCATATCGACAAGCGGGCTACGGCTCATTCGAGATCGGACTTGGCAATCACCCGGCGGTGCTGGTCGTCGATCTCCAGGTCGCGTTCACCGATCCGCAGTACCCGCTGGGCAACCTTCCGATGATCCACGCCGCGACCGAGCGGACGGCGGAGCTTCTCGAGGTGGCGCGGTCCCGCGAGGTGCCGGTCGCGGCCTGCTACACGGCTTACGGCAGCCAGCGCGACATGCCGCTGTGGAAGGTGAAGGCCGTGCGGGAACAGTTCACCTACGGCCATCCTTGCACTGCCATGGATCCCCGCATTCACCACCCAGACGACTTCACCTACTGCAAGAACGCCCCCTCGATGTTCTTCCAGACGCCGCTGATAACCTTCCTCGTTCGGCAGAACGTCGATACGGTGATCGTCACCGGCTGCACCACCAGCGGCTGCGTGCGCGCCACCGTGGTGGATGCATTCTCGTTCGGCTTCCGGGTGCAGATAGCGGCCGATTGCTGTGGCGACGCAGACCCTGGGCCCCACTCGGATGCCCTGAGGGACGTCGGTCGCCGCTATGCAGACGTCACCGACGCCGCTCGGATGATGGAGTACCTGGAGGTGCTGTGAGCGGTTCGCCGCTTCCTAGTTCTTCCCCAGCCAGTCGAACAGCGTCTTCGCGAAGCGGATCTTGAGCTCCTTGCCGGCGACGACGTGCGCAAGATCGGGCCAGGTCTCGCCCGTGGCTCCGGGAATGCCCTCCTGGATGGGAAGCGTGTTGCGCGGACTCGTGACCACGTCGAGGGCTGCGTGGAGGATGAACGAGGGGCACCGGATCCGGTGCAGTCGGTCCCTCGAATGGAAACCGACGCACGCGTCGATCAGCCTCGAGTGCGCTTCGTATCGGCCGTTGAGTTCCTTCCATCCTCCGTCGGGTCCAAGCAGCTTGTCCTTGTTGGCATCGTAGTAGTCGGGCGTGAAGGACAGGAGCGTCACCGCCTTCTGGAAGGCCAAGAAGCCGCAGTCGCGGTGGATCCAGCGGAACATTTCGAGCTGGTCGCGGAGAAAATCATCGACCTCGCACCATGCTCCCGTATTCAGCATGCTGCGTGCCAGATCGGGGCGCCGGATCGCGATCTCCTGGCAAATGCAGGCACCCATCCCGACGAGCCCGACTAGATGCACGTCGCTCAGACCGAGATGGTCGAGCAGGCCGATGGCGTCGTCCGCGTGCAACGCCATGGTGGAGGCCACGGAGAGGTCGTCGCCCGAGTCACGAATGCCTCGATAGTCGAACAGGACGACGCGATAGCGCTCGGTGAGACCACGCGGCAGATGGGAGTGGTTGTCGTGGCAGAAGGTGCCCCAGCCCCCCATCAAGAGCAACGGGTCGCCGTCGCCGAGCACCTCGTAGTACATGTCGTGGTCGTTGATTCGCGCTCGGGGCATCAGACACCTTCGGTGGGCATCGGTGGGTCGCCTAGAGACCCGGCGACGGTGCGGAATGATTCCACAGCGGGCAGGCACCCGCAATGTCCGGACAATCCCTTCGCTCCCGGGCGCGCGAGGTCTGGCCCGGCATCTCCGATGGGGGCGGGGTGCGGGCCAGAGGCGGCCGGTTGTGCGACCTTCGTCCACCGTTGTATACAGTGCTGTTCCCGGGGGCGTCCCCGGGGCGTTGGAGGTGCCCGTGCGAGCCGTCGACAAGGCCTACCAGACCGTCAAGCAGGGCATCCTCGCCGGCCGTTTTCCACCCGGTTCGCGCATCACGGAGCACGAGATCGCCGCGGCCGCAGGCGTCAGCCGGACGCCGGTGCGCGAAGCGCTTCGACGGCTGCAGGCCGAAGGGCTGGTCGACTTCACTCCGAACTTCGGGGCCGTCATCACCGCCTGGAGCGACTCGGATGTGGACGAGGTCTTCCAGTTGCGCGCACTGCTGGAGTCCCACGGGGCGCGCCGGGCGGCAGCGCTCGCCAAGCCCGAGCAACTGGCCGAATTGCGTCGACTCGCGGAGGAACAGTTCCGCGAGTCCACCGAGCGGCGGGCCGGCTACCTCGATCGTATCGCGGAGCTGAACAGTCGTTTTCACCACGCGCTCCAGAACATGGCGTCGAGCCCCCGGCTCGCCCGCGCACTGGCGGCGCTGATCGAGGCGCCGCTCATGATGCGGACGTTCCACAAGTACTCTCCCGACGACCTGCAGCGCAGCGCCATGCACCATCTCGAGATCTGCAGCGCCCTCGAGGCCCGCGACGGGGACTGGGCCGCCTCCGTGATGGCCTCGCACGTGCATGCGGCGCGGGGCGCTCTCGGGCGTGAGTAGCGCGGCCTGGCGCAGCGGTCGTTCTGAACCGGCTGCCGCAGTGCGGGTCGAAGGGAAATGGCCGTGACCGAGACCGTCGGCGGACTTGAATATCGCCTCGTCCATGGGGCAATCCGCTATACGCACGACGAGCGCATGCGCGGCCACGAACGCTTCACTATCTCCGTCCACCGGGACGGCTCGCGGATCCTGCGGACGTTCAGCGAGATCTTCGAGACGCGCGTCGTGCGTGACGTCTCCATGCGCGTGGACGACAACTGGCACCCGCGTGACGCCTTCGTCAGGGTTACCGTCGACAACCGCTTCCGGGGCAGTGGCTGGTTCGTCTTCGACGAACACGAGGCCCAGGGGGAGGCCTTGCACGCGCCGGCTTCACGCCTGAGCCAGCGTGTCAGGCTCGACGCACCCGTGCGCTCCTTCGGAACCCACCCGATCCTCGGAGATGGCTGGCACACCGCACTGTTCGACATGGCCGGACCGCCGCAGCAGTACTTCGAGCAGATCATGATGAGCTCGTATGCGTTCGATGGCTCGACGGGGCCGGAGCTCCTGCCGGTCAGCTTCGGCATCGAACTCGTCGGCCGCGAGCAGATCGAGGTACCGGCCGGCGAATTCCGGACACGTCACTTCCGGTTCCTGCTCGCCCGCAGTGCATTCGACGACCATCCGCCCTACGACGTCTGGGTCACGGACGACGGGGACTACGTCATGGTGCGGGCGTACGTGGGCGACCCTCGTCACCTGCTGTACGAGCTCGAACGTTACGAGGCCGTCAGGCGCTGAACCGGGCGGCTCCTCCGCTCAAGCGGGAACCCGCATGCCTCGCTGTACGCCCGGTCGCGCTCCGACCCGGTCCGCCCACGCGGCGAGGGATGGATAGGCGTCCAGAGTCCCTGGATACCGGCGAACGGAGGTCGCCGTGACAGGGTAGGCAATGATGTCTGCGATCGTGTACTCCCGGCCGGCGAGGTAGGGGCACTGGCCGAGCCTGTTCTCGAGTACCAGCAGCATGCGTTCCACCAGTCTGTCGTAGAACTCGACAGCCCACGGCATGCGCTCAGGCGCCAGCATGCTGAAGACGAATTGACCCGAATAGGCGGGTGCCACATCGCTTGCGACGACTCCGAGCCACATGTACACCGCTGCGCGTTCCGCGGGATCTGCGGGCATGAAGCGGCCGGTCTTCTCGGCGAGGTACTGCAGTATCGCCTGCGTTCCGTAGACGACGGCCCGCCGGCCATCGCCGGAATCGGGATCGACGATCGTCGGAATGCGTCCGACGGGGTTCAGGGCGAGGTAGGCCGGGTCGAGGTTCTGCCTCTCGATCAGGTCGTAACTCACGACCCGGTACTCGAGGCCGCACTCCTCCAGCATGATCGACGCCTTGTAGCCGTTGGCCGTCGCGCTGGTGTGAAGGTCGATCACTTCGTTTCCGCCGCGGTCTGTCTGCCGAGTTCTTCCCCAGTCACCCGGCACCTCACTCCCGATCGTCGCGCCCGAGCCGGCGCAGCGCAGGCGGGTCCACGGGGATCGTGGTCGTCTTCAGTTCCGTGAAGAACTCCGCGCTCGAGCTGGCGCCGTCCCGCCCCACGCCCGACTGCTTGAAGCCGCCGAACGGGGCACGGAGTTCGCGCATCATCGGCGTATTGATCCAGACGGTGCCGGCGCGTACGTCCCGGCTCACGCGCATGGCGGCCTGCAGGTCGCCCGACCACAGGTAGCACACTAGTCCGAAGGGCGAGTCGTTGGCGATGCGGATCGCCTCGTCCAGCGAGTCATACAGCAGGAACGTCGCGAAAGGCCCGAAAATCTCCTCCTGACAGACACGAGTACCGTTCGAAGGGGCCAGGACGGCGGTGGGCTGCATGTAGTAGCCCGGCCGCGCCTCTTCGACCCGCCTGCCCCCGACCAGGAGACGCGCCCCGTCGGCCCGGGCGACGTCGACATAGGAGAGCACGCGCTCGAGGTGGGCCTCGTAGGCGAGAGGCCCGATCTCCGTGCCGGGATCCATGGGATCGCCGATCCGCAGGTTGCGGGTGCGCTCGACGAACCGGGCAATGAAACGCTCGGCGACGGCTCGATGCACCAGTATCCGCGAGCCCGCGAGGCACTGCTGGCCGTTGTTGGAGAAGATTCCGAGGAGCGCACCGTCGAGGGCCCGGTCGAGGTCTGCGCCGCAGTCGATGATGCTGGCCGACTTGCCCCCGAGCTCCAGGATGCACGGCTTCAGCTTGGCGCCCGCGGCCTGCATGATGGCTCGCCCGGTCGCCGTGCCGCCGGTGAAGCCCACCATGTCGATGCCCGGATGCGCTACCAGCGCCGCTCCCGTCACCGCGCCGCGCCCATTGACCAGGTTGACGACGCCGGGCGGCAGACCGCACTCGTGCATCAGCTCGACCATGCGCGCGACCGCGACCGGCGTGTATTCGGACGGCTTGAGCACGCAGGTGTTGCCGAAGGCGATGCAGGCGGCGATTCTCATCGAGGACAGCGCGAGCGGTGCGTTCCACGGCGAGATGAGCGCCGCCACGCCCTTCGGTTCGCGCGTGACGTAGGTGAGATAGCCGCTGGTCTGGGTGTACGTCTCGCCCGACAGGGTGCTGGCCACTTCGGCAAAGAACTCGAAGTTGCGCGTCATGCGCTGGACCTGGCCCTGGACGTGGCTGATAGGTATGCCCGTGTTCAGCACTTCGAGGTGCGCGAGCTCTTCCGCATGGCCGCGGAGGCGATCGCGGATCGCGTAGAGGATGTCCTTGCGCTGGTTGACGTCCATGCGCGACCAGGGCCCCTGGTCGAAGGCCGCGCGGGCCGCCGCGACGGCGGATGAAACCTCGGCCTCGTCGGCCTCCCTCAGCAGACTGATCGTCTCGCCGCTGGCCGGGTACACGACCGGCAGGTCGCGGCCGTCGCGCGAAACCGCGACAGGCCTCCCGTCGATGATGCTGACCACGCGGTCGGGGCAGCCCAGCGGGACTCGGTCGGCGGCATTCGGGCTCATTGGCGACCTCACTGCAGCGCTTCACGACGCACCGGGATGCGCAGCCGCATTCCCAGACCGTCGCCAGTCAGGTTGGCCGCGAGCACGGCCAGCACGATGGCACCGGCCGGCACCGCGAGCATCCACGGTGCATTGAACAGGTACTGGCGGCTGTCCGCCAGCATGTTTCCCCAGGTGGCAACTCCGACGGGCGCGCCTATCCCCAGAAACGACAGCGCGCTCTCCGCGATCAGCATCTCTCCGAAGTGGAACGCTCCCACCACGAAGAGCGTGGGCCCGACGGCCGGCAGGACGTGCCCCCGCAGTATCGAGACGGCGGACGCGCCCGTGAGCCTGGCGGCGAGCACGTAGTCTCTCGCCAGGATGCCGCTGGCCTCGGCAAACACGACGCGTGCAAAGACCGGCCAGGTCAGCAGGCCAAGGGTCAGCACCAGGGGCCAGAATCCCTGCCCGAGAACCGCCATGACGCAGATGGCGACGACCAGGCCGGGAAAGGCCATCACCAGACTGCTGGTCTGCCTGACCACTGTTCGCAGTGCGCCGGGTCGCTCGGCGGCGAGTAGTCCGAGCAGGCTGCCGATCGCCAGGGCCGTCGCCGTCGCAGCCAGCGCGCAGCCGAGCGACCAGCCGAGTCCCTCGAGCACGCGGGACCAGAGATCGCGACCGAGATGGTCGGTGCCGAGCCAATGCCCCGCAGTACCGGGCGGTGCGAAACGATCGTGCAGGTCGATGCGCGAGGGCTCCGCCGACCGCACCTGGTCGCGAAGCGGGATCAGTACCGCCATCAGTCCTGCGAGCCCGAGCCCGAGCGACAACTCAAGTCCACCGCGGAGGCGACGGCCGAGGCCGCGTCGCAAGCCACGGACCAGCGGGACGCTCATACCTGACTGCCGGCCGCGGACAAGCGCGGGTCCAGCTTCAGCAGGAGCGCGTCCACGACCGTGTTGAGCGTGAAGACCAGGGTCCCGACCACGAGCGCGACGGCCTGCACGACGGGGAAGTCGAGAGTCCGGGTGGACTCGATCAGCAACCAACCCACCCCGGGCCAGGCGAATATGAACTCGATGACCACGACACCGGACACGAGAAACGCCAGCTGCGTGCCAGCGAGGGCCGTGGCTCCCAGCAAGGCGTTGGGCAGGGCATGGCCGAACAGCACCTCCCGCGGTCCGGCACCGCTGGCGCGCGCGGTCCGGATGTAGTCCTCGCTCATGGCCTGGGCGACGTTGGTGGCGATGACGCGGGCCAGGCGAGGGGCGAGAAACCCGGCGAGCGACAGCATGGGAAGCAGCCACGTGGACGGGCCGCCGAAACCGAGCGCCGGCAGCATTCCGAGCCGGATGGCGAGCCACTGGACCAGGACCAACGCGATGACGAATCCGGGCACGCCCTGCAGGAAGAACAGTAGCGAGGCAGTCGCGCGCCGTGCCGGCGTGGGCCAGTGTGCCCCGAGCCAGGCCCCGAGCGGCACCGCGATCGCGAGCGTGGCGGCCATTCCCAGCCCGGCCAGGGTGAGGGTCGCGGGCAGCACCTCCAGGACGGCGTGCAAGGCAGGCCTGGCCGAGATCAGGGACTCTCCCAGGTCGAACCGGGCAAGCCGCGCGACGTAGGACGCGTACTGCTGCCAGGCGGGCCTGTCGAGGCCGTATGCGGCACGCACCTCCGCAAGTTGCTCGGCCGAGGCGTCGGCCCCTGCGATGACGACGGCCGGGTCGCCTGCAAGGCGCAGCAGGAAGAACAGCAAGGTCGTCAGGCCGAGGAGCAGGATCAGAAGATCACGCAGGTGCACGGCGGCAAACCGGGTCCAGCGCAGCGCCACCGTCCTGCTCACCGGGACGGCCTCGTCCAGAGCAGGTCCTCGTAGACCGGAACGCGGTTGGCGATCTTGAATCCGCCGACGCCCGCGTCCATGGCGAACACGTCGACCGTCTCGACCAGGAAGATGGCCGGCGCAGCTTCGCGATAGGCTCGCGACAGCTCGCGCAGCAAGGCTGCGCGGCGCTCGGGGTCGAATTCCTCGTTCACGGTCTCGAGCCGGTCGGCGAGGACCGGGTCGCAGAAGAACGGGTTTCGCTTGCGGCAGGAGAAGTACTCCATCGGCCGCGTGACGTCGTTGTAGGGCGCGCTGTTCCAGGAGAGGCCGAATGCATCGGCCTTCCACGCACCACTCAGGTAGTTGCGGAGCCAGTCGCCGAAGGTCCGCGCATGCAGCGTCGTGCGTACGCCGACGTCGTTCAGGTCCTGCTGCACGACCTGATAGATCGCACCATCACCGCCGGCGCTGGTGACCACCACGTCGATGTCGAGCTCGAAACCATCCGCGTATCCGGCCTCTGACAGGAGCCGGCGGGCGAGCGCCGGGTCATGCCGATAGGGAAGCAGTTGCGGGTCGTAGCCGACGGTCACGTGCGAGGCCGGCTGTCCGGCCGGCCGGCCCAGACCGCCGAGCAGCTTGTCCGCAATGACCTGCTTGTCCACCGCATGGTTGAGCGCACGCCGCACCCGCGGATCCGAAAGCGGCGACGGCTGGCCGGTCCCGGTGATCAGCGCAATCGACATCACCTGCATCGCCGGCGCATTGGCGCTGCGGAGACCACGCGCCCGCAGGTAGGGCAGGTCGTCCACCGCCGCGTCACTCAGGTCGATTTCGCCCGCCACCAGCGCCTGGAGCCTGACGGCGTTGTCCGGCATGACCCGGAATTCGAGCCTGTCGAGCCTGGGAGCACGCCAGGAGTCGGGGTTCGCCCGCAGTACGGCCCGCTTGTCGCGTTCGCCCCAGTCCACCAGCGCAAAGGGACCCGTGCCGACCGGCTGCTTCGCAAAGCCCGCGGGCCCGAGTTCCGCCCAGCTCGCAGGCTCCACGATGAGCACCGCTGCGAGCCGTGCCGGCAGCGCGGCGTCGGGCCGTCCGGTGTGGAACGCGAGCGTCCGCGGACCGCGAACCTCGACGCGGGTCACGTTGCGCAGCTCGTTGCCAATAACGGTGCGGCGCCCGGCCTCGCTGCCCAGCCACTCGAAGGTTGCGGCGACGGCCTCCGCGTCGGCTACGCGGCCGTTGGAGAAGCGGACCCCGGGTCGAAGCTCGAAGTGCCACTCCGTGGGCGAGACGGCCTCCCACCGCAAGGCGAGCGCCGGAGCCAGGTGGCCCTCGTCGTCGAGGCGGGTCAGGGCATCGAACAGGGCGTACCAGATGAGCGTCCCTGGCGTGCCGTTGCCGCCGTACGGGTTACCGTAGGTCGGCGGCACGACGGTGATGCCGTAGCGCAGGGTTCCTCCTCCCGCAGCAATGGCCACCGTCGCCGGTGCGGCCAGGAGGCAGGTGAGCGCAAGCGCGGCGATCCGCCCCTGCCACGCCCGGTGCATCACGCGACAGGCTTGCGCGCGGTGCCGACGTACCAGGGGAGCGATCCCTGGCGCTGGGGCAAGTGGCCGGTATGTACCTCTTCCGGCGGAAAGCCGGCTGCTTCGAGGTCTGAACGCAAGTCAGCGGTCGCGTAGACCTCCCAGAAGGGTTCGTTGTTGTACAGCGCGTCCCATGAGAGGTCGAACTTGCGGAACTCGTCCAGCCCCTCGAAGCGCAGCGGCACGTCCTGGTGAATGCAGACTCCGCCCGGTCGGAGGAGACGGAAGCTCTCGCGCATCGCGCCGCGACGCGTGCGATCGGATACCTCGTGCATCATGTTGTGCGAGACGATCAGGTCGAAGTGGCCGTCGGGGAAGTGCGTCGCGGCCACGTCCATCTGGTGAAAGCGGACCCGGGCGCCGAGCGCTTCGGCACGGGCGTGGGCATAGCGCAGCATCCCCGCACCCACGTCGATCCCGTGCACCTCGGCTTCGGGAAACTCGAGCGCGTACGGCACTGTGGCGGACCCGGCCGAGCAACCCATGTCCAGGATCCGGCGCAACTCGAGGTCGGGGTAGCGGTCGCGGAGGAAGCCCTGGACGTGCGCCGCCTTGCTGTCGCGGCGACCGATGCCCTGGCCGAAGGCGTAGAGGTTCCCGCCCGACTCGTAGTACGCTCCAGCGAGCACGTCGTCAGGCCCGAGGTCCAGCGCGTAGCCGCCCGGCTGCAGGTGGACCTCCACCTTCGCCATGCCGCGGGGAACCTCGAAGGCGGGATCCAGGTTCAGCGAGCCGCCCCGGGGAGGGTCGGCCATGATCCTGTGGGCTGTCGCCTCGAGCCGCGGGCGTTCGCGTGCCAGAGTGTCGGCGAGCGAGTCCCACATCAGCTCCTGGGCGCTGCGTGCAAGGGTCGACCACGTCCGGTAGTGCCGGTTCGCGAGCATGGCCTCGCGGATCTCGCGCCGGTTCTCCGGCGGGCGACCGTGCTCCCGCTCCCACGCAGGTGCGGCCTGCTCGTCGAATGCCCGGCGATTAGCCGGCCGCAGAGAGCGATTCAGATGCTGCTTCACCGCCACGACGAACTGCTGTCGAGCCGCCTCGTCGTGATCGGGCGTCGCGAGCATCTCGTGCTGGACGCTGCGTACCATGTCCGTGAGCCCCGTGCCTCAACAGCCCCAAGATTAGCGCGGGAAGCCGGACGGCGCACGGGCCGCCCGGCTGATTCCGGCCGTCAGAAGCGGAGGGACGCCGTCAGACCGACCTGGCGACCCCGCGGCAAGGTCAGCGCAAAGCCGCGCGGGATATAGCGGCCGAGCGCGATGTACTGCGGAAAAGTCTCGACGCCCTTCAGGTCGATGTAACGCAGGATGTCGGTGGTCGTCGTATCGTCCGTGAGGTTCTTGCCCCAAAGGGTCACGCTCCAGTGCTCGCCGGTCAGGCCCACCCGAGCCCCGAGATAGGTCCGGTCTCCCGTCTCGATCAGGTTGTGAACCTGCGCGAACTTGCTGCCCTCGTAGGTCACGTCGCCCGCGACGAACCAGCTCAGCCGGTCGCCCAAGGGAAACTGGACACGGGTGGCGAGAAAAGCCTGGTTCTCGGGCGCGCGGGGCGGACGCTTGCCGGACACGTCGCCGAAGGTGGCGAGATCCTGTGCCGCGAGCTCGGCGCAGGTCGGCTGACCGGCGCCGCCGCAGTTGGGTGGCGCGAAGGCGCTCGATGGCTGGTCCGAGTACAGGTCGGCCTGGTCCTGATTGAGGTATTCCTTGATCTCGGAATCGTTGTACGAGTAACCGAGCTGCAAGTCCCAGCTTTCCGTCAGTTGCAGGTTGAGCTCGAGTTCGAAGCCCTTGGAAACCGTCTTGCCCACGTTCTCGATGTAGGAGTTGGCCACCGAGCCGGTCGGCGTCTCGACGAAGGCCGTCTGCGTGAGCTGCTGGTCAAACAGGTCGACGTAGTACAACGCCACGTTCAGCGAGGCCCTCCCGTCCAGCAACAGGGTCTTGGCGCCGACTTCGTAGTTCCTCGACTGCTCCTCATCCACGGCCTCCGGCACTCCCGGCACCGACAGCACCGCACCGGAATTGAACGTCCCGGGCTTCGCACCCTCGGCATAGTTGGCGTACAGAGTCACCTCCGGGTTCAGCTTCCAGGTGAGCGTGGCGCGGGGCAGGAAGTTGCTGAAGTCGCCCTGCTGGGTCGCGACGACCTCGTAGTCCGTTCCGCCGCTCGGGATGTCGAGACTGCGCTGTTTGACCTTGTCCTTGCCGTAGCGCCCTTCCAGGGTAAGGGTCCAGCGATCGGAAATGTCCCACTCGAGGCCGGCGAAGACCGCCTCGTTCGTCACGTCGCGCTGGGTCAGACCCCCGGAATTGGGGACGATGTCCCCCGACGGCAGCACCTTGAGGTTGCGGGTCGTCTCGAACTCCGAGTCCCAGTAGTACACGCCGGCGGTGACGCGGAGCGGACGATCTTCCGGCGACCGGAGGCGGACCTCCTGTGAGAAGTCCTTGGTTCCCTCGCCCTCGAGCCGCCAGAATGCGCCCGGGTTGAACAACGCGGCGAACGCATCGTAGCCAGCATAGGACACGTCCGTCTCCGTCTCCTCGCTGACGTCGCTGTACGCCGTCACAGAGGTGAGGGTCCAGTCGCTCAGGAGCCAGTTCAGGGTCAGCGACCCCCGGATCCGGTCCCGCTCCAGTCCGCCCCCTTTCGGGAACAGGTCGGTCCGCAGCTCCACCGGAAGGTCTGCCGTGTCGACGGCCTCTCCACAGTAATAGCCGCGGGAGCGCGGGTTCGACGGTCCGCGCGGCAGGCAGTTGTTGAAATCCCTTCCCTGGAAAGTGAGTGCGACGTGATTGTCGTCGTCCTCGGAGTAGCTCAGCAAGCCGATCGCCTCGAGGTTGTCCGTGATGTTCCAGAGGAGCTTCCCGGAGAGGCTGTTGGTCTCCTCGGCACCGACCTTCCTGCCCGTCAACTGGTTCGTCCACTCGCCGCCGTATTCCCAGTGCCGGGCCGCGACGAAGAACAGCAGGCGGTCGTCGACGAGCGGGCCGGACGCCCACGCGGAAAGCTCGTACTCGCCATGTTCGGCACCGGTCGCCCGCACCTCGCCCTCGAGCAGGTTCGTCGGTCGGCGGGTCACGTAGTTGATCGCACCGGCGAACGTGGCACGCCCGTAGAGCGCAGCCTGCGGTCCCTTGATCACTTCGACGCGCTCGAGGCTCGCTATCTCGGTGGACACGCTCGGCCCGCTGATATACACACCGTCCACGAAGAAGGAAGCGTTCGGCTCGCCGAGGATGTTGGACTGGCCGCGGATGACCGGACGTTCGCCGTTGCGTCGACCGAAGGCGGCGGTGTAGGAGAAGCCCGGCGTGAACCTGGCGACGTCCTCCACGTTCTGCAGGTTGAGCTCGGAGATGCGCTCGTCCGAAATAGCCGTCACGGCGATCGGCACGTCCTTGAGACGCTCCTCACGCTTGCGCGCAGTAACGACGATCTCCTCGAGGGCACGGGCCGACGGGCCGCCCGACTGAGCAAGAACGAGCGGCGAGGTGGCCGCTAGCACGGAACCGGCGAGCGCGACCCGGACGGCCGCGGTGAGACGGAATGAACGCATGATGCCCCCCTGACCCGGAATGGTTCTGCTGCGCAGGGCACGTGACCCGGCAGCACATCGGATTGTAGGAGCGCAGGTCATCATGTCAATATGACGACTTTGGCGGAGCACCGGAAGGAACGACTTGGCTCGTCAGGCGCTCGACTTGCGGACTTTCCTGGCGACGCGAGAGCGATCGGTTGCCTGCGTCGATGAGCCTGTCGACGCGCGGCACGTGCTGACGGCGCTGCAGCATCGCCTCGACGCCGTGGCCCGTTACCCGATCCTGCTGGCGCGGCGCGTGCGACTCGCAGATGGTGCCGAGAGCCCCGTGCCGGTCGTGACCAACCTGACGGCCAGCCGGGTGCTGGTCGCCGAGGCCCTCGGTCTCGACGATCACCGGCGAGCGGCCGAGTGGTTTTCCGGGCGGAGCCAGCGTGCCGTTCCCCCCGAGGTCGTGCCACGAAGCGAGGCGCCGGTCCAGGAAATCGTGCTCGACGGCGATGCTGCAGACCTCGGTCGATTGCCCGTGCTGACCCAGCACGACCTGGAGCCCGGGCCTTACCTGACTGCGGCGCATGCCACGACGCGTGACCCGGTCAGCGGCCTGGACAATACGGCGATACAGCGCTGCTGGGTCCAGGGGCCGCGCAGGATGACCTGGTTCCCTTACCCCTCGAGCCACAACGCCCGCAATCTCCGCAAGTACCACGAAAGGAACGAGCGCTGTCCCGTAGCTTTCTGGATCGGGCACCACCCCGCAGTCCTGATGGGAACACAGGCCAAGCTCGCCTATCCGCAGAGCCACTGGCAGGCCGCCGGCGGGGTGCTTGGCGCGCCTCTCCGCATCGTGCCTACGGTCACGCACGGGGAACGGATCATGGTTCCCGCCGATGCGGAGATCGTGATCGAAGGATGGGCGGCGCCGGGCAGGGAGTCGGCAGACGGGCCCTTCGGCGAGTACACGGGCTACCTCGGGCCGCAGGTCCGGGCGCCGGTCGTCGATGTCACCTGCATCTCGATGCGCCGAGAGGCCATCTACCACGACTACGGCTCCGGCCTAACCGACATGCTCGTGCCCGACAACATGGCGATGGAGGGCAAGCTCTACGGCATGATCAAGGCGGTGGCACCGTCGATCGAGAACGTCCACGTGCCCGCCTCCGGACGCCGCTTCCATGCCTACCTCCAGCTGCGGGAGCCGCCACCCGGCGAGGCGCGCGATGCGATCACAGCCGCCCTGGCGTACCGGCGGTTGAAGACGGTGATCGCCGTGGACGAGGACATAGACATCTTCGCCTCCGACGAGGTGCTGTGGGCGGTGGCGACGCGGGTCCAGTGGTCGCGGGATTCGGTTTCCCTCGACGGGCTGTCGACGTCGATTCTTGACCCCTCGCTGGACGGTGGCGCCCGGACCGGCTCGAAGCTCGGCATCGACGCCACCCTGGCGGCGCGGCCCCGGTCCGGCGCACCGCGGCCGGTCCCCCCGCGCGCTACGGTGCCCGCCGGAGCCGATCGACGTGCCGCGGAGATCCTGGGCCTGCTCGACCCGGCGGGCTGGCCGGTCGAGTAGGAGGATACGACGTGCAGGTGGCAGCGCGCCTCGGCGCATGCGAAAAGCAGGGCAACACCGTATGGGTGTGTTGCCCGGATTGTGCGGGCTGGTTCCCGGTGTCTCCAATCATGCTCGGTGACGGTGCACCTCCTTGCATCTGCCCGACTTGTCATGCCGAGTTCCGGCCGGGGACAGCAACCGGAACGGCCTGACCCGGCCTTGCGGCCGTCCCGAGCCCATATTGCAGTCTTGCAGGAGAGTGATTCATGGACCAGTTGATGAAACAGAGTGATTTCTACGCGGCGCTCGAGGCGGCGCGCCAGCCCAAACACGGTGGCGGTCACCCCTTCAGCCGGGCCTGGGCATCGGGCGAGTTGAGCCGTGCGCAACTCGGGCGTTGGGCGATCCAGCACTTCTACTACATCGACGCGGTCCCGCAGCAGTTCGCGGCCCTGTATGCGCGGCTGCCGGACCTCGACGCGCGGCAGCACCTGCTCGAGAACCTGTTGGGCGAGGAGATGCCGCAGGCACCGGAGAAGCGCCATCCCGACCTGTGCGCCAAGTTCGCCGTGGCCTGCGGCGTGCCGAGGGAGGAGTTGCTGACGGCGGAGGAGCGTGGAGACGTGCTGCCCACCACGAGGGCCATGCGCAGCTGGGTCTGGGAGCTGGCCACGGTCCGCACGCTGGGCGAGGCGTGTGCCGGGATCATGGTGGCCCTGGAGGGCCAGCTGCCCACGCTGTATCCGAAGTATGTCGAGGCGATGCGCAAGATGGGTTTCTCGGACGACGACCTCGAGTTCTTCCACGTCCACATCGAGGGCGATGTCGAGCACGCGCACGTCGGGCTCGAACTGACCGCCCGGTACGCCACGACGCCCGAGCTGCAGCGCAGGGCGATCGCCGCGGTGAATGCCTCGGCACAGGTCCGCTACAGCATGCTGGACGGAATACACCAGGCCATCGTGCTGAAGCATGCCGCGTGAGACACCGGTCGCCTGGGTGACCGGCGCCGCCGGCGGGATAGGGCGGGCGACGGTCGCCCGGCTTCGACGCGAAGGATTCCTCGTTCTCGCCAGCGATCTTCCCGCCGCCCTGCCGCAGGATGGCGGGGAGGAGGGCGTGGTCTGGCACGCGTGTGATGCCACGGACGAAGCTGAAGTCAGTGCGGCCGTCGGCGCGTGCCTCGGGCACTACCCGCGGCTCGACGCAGTGATTCACCTTGCGGGCACCGTCGGAGCGGGACCGCTCGCCGAGACGTCCCTGTCCGAATGGCGCACCGTCGTCGATGCCAATCTGACCTCGGCTTTCCTGGTGGCGCGTGCGGCGCATGGCGCGCTGCGTACTGCTCGAGCGGGTTCCCTGGTACTGATGTCCTCCACCAACGCGCTGAACGGAGGTAGCGCCCTCTCGGGGCCGGCGTATGCCGCCGCCAAGGCCGGCGTGCTCAATCTGACCCGCTACCTCGCGCGCGAGTGGGCGCCGGACGGGATACGGGTCAACTGCCTTGCCCCCGGCCCCGTCGACACGCCCATGCTGAGACGACTCGACGCTCGCACGCTCGACGCGCTCAAGGCCAAGGTCCCGCTCGGACGCCTCGTGGCAGCGGAGGAGGTTGCCGATGCCATTGCCTACCTGTGCTCGAAGGGTGCCAGGTGCCTGACTGGCACGGTTCACAACCTCAGCGGCGGCCTGGTGCTCGACTGATGATCGCTTCGCGCCGGCGGCCGCGCGACCTGCCGGGATCGCCCGTCAGCCGGGATCTCAAGGCACCGCGCTATCACCAGGTGTACGTGGCGCTCCGCGACTGGATCACTGGCGGCCGGTTTGCGCCCGGGTCGCGCATCCCGAGCGAGGCGGAGCTATGCGTGGCGTTCCAGGTCTCACGAATCACGGTGCGCCGGGCGATCGACGAGCTCGTGGGAGAGCGTCTCCTCGTCCGGCGCCAGGGGAGCGGAACCTTCGTACCGGATCGCATTCCGGGCCAGACGGTGGCGCTCGACTTCAGGGAGATCACCACGCGCGTCGCCAACCTGGGCCGCACGACCGAGGTAGTCGACCTGAAGGTGGAGTGGCTACCGGCCGATGCAACGACCGCCAGCGCACTGCAAATTGCGCCCGGCGCCCGGGTGCACAAGTCCTCGCGCGTTCGGACGCGCGGTCGGCAGCGGCTCGGCTGGGTCACGACCTGGCTGCCGGAGGACATCGGCAAGCGGCTCGCCGGGCGCGAGCTCCGCCGTCGCACCGTGCTGGAATTGATCGAGCGCGCCGGAATCTCGATCGATTCTGCGGAACAGTCGATAGGCGCATCGCTGGCAGGAATCGATGCCGCGCGCGCGCTCGGGGTGGCCGTCGGCGTGCCGCTGGTGCGGATCGAGCGGATCGTGCGGGACACGGAGTCCAGGCCGATCGAGCGCGTCGAGGCGTTCTGGCGCGCCGATTGTTACGAGTACCGCATGCGGCTTCGGCGCGAGCGCCGGGGTCGACTGTCCGGGTGGATTCCGGACTGACGCAAGAGGGGCCAGTCTATGCAGGCCGGTGTGGAGGGACGGGCGGAGTTGCCGCCGGGCTGGTGGCATCAGAAGCGCTGGTGGGTCGCCATCATGCTGTGCGCCGTGACCATGCTCGGCTACGTGGACCGTCTGGCCCTGTCGGTCGCGGCACCGGTGCTGAAGCAGGAATTCGGCTTCGCTAACGAGGATTACGGCAGGATCACACTCGGATTCCTGCTGCTCTACGCGATCGGCCAGTTGCTCCTGGGACCGCTGATCGGGCGGCTCGGCAGCAAACGGTCGCTGTCCCTCGCGGTCGTCTGGTGGAGCGTCGCCTCCGTGCTGCACGCCTTCGGCAAGGGCGTCGGCAGCTTCTTCGCTGCCCGTGCCTTCCTGGGCATCACGGAGTCCGTCAATTTCCCTGCCGCCTTCCGGGTAGTGGCCGAATGGTTTCCGCGGGCCGAGCGGAGCCTGGCCGCCGGGTTCATCACGGCGGGCGCGGGGCTGGGTTCCATCGTCGCGCCCCTCGTCATCGCACCGCTCATCGCCTGGGTAGACAGCCTGCACGCCGGCGGAGTGTTCCCGATCAACGGCTGGCACGCAGCTTTCGTCGTGCCGGGCCTGCTCGGGTTCGTATGGGTCTGGATCTGGAACCGGCACTTCCACCTGCCGGAGGAACACCCGGACATTTCCCCCGCCGAGCGAGAGCTGATCCTGGCAGACCGTGAACCCGTCCCGAGGGAGGAGGGCCTGTCGGCCGGTATCGCCCGGCAACTCCACGGCTACTTCGGTCGCCTTGTCTACTGGTTGCGCTTCCGAGAGACCTGGGGGCTGGTGCTCGCCCGGTTCACCGGCGACGGGGCATTCTACTTCTTCGCATTCTGGATCCCGTTGTACCTGCGCGATGAGCGTGGATTCAGCATGCTGAACATCGCCTGGGCCGCGGCGCTGCCGTTCCTGTTCGCCGACCTCGGGTCATTCGCCGGCGGCTGGGCCGGCCAAAGGCTGATCAAGGGGGGCATGTCGGTCGATGCCTCGCGCAAGACCATGATCTGGATCGGTGCCTTGCTCGTGCCGCTGGCCCTTCCCGCGGTCTACGTCGAATCCTCGTTGCTGGCCGTGATCTTCATGGGCCTGGGGGTTTTTGCGATCCAGGTAAAGTCGTCCTCGCTGTTCGCCATCCCGACCGACCTGTTCCCTGCCAGGGACGTCGCGACCGTCTGGGGTATGAGCGGGGCCGCCGGGAGCGTCGCCGCGGCACTGTCGCAGCCGGTCATCGGCTTGATCATCGATCGCGCCGGGTCGTACGAGCCGGCGTTCATGATCGTCTCGTCCATGCACGTGGTGTCGGCCCTCTGCGTCACGCTGCTCATCCCCCGAATCGCGTCGATTCCCCGGTAGGCGGCGTGTTCCCGACGGGCCACGTGCCCGCATCCGGAGCGACCCCGTTCGTTCCTCTCGGTGTATACAATGCCTGGGCAGGCGGGCCGCCGTCCTCGGTGCTGCCGACCGAACCGAATCGGAGACGTAAGGGGATCCCGTCATGACGAGCAAGCCATTCGACCTGCTGATCAAGAACGTCCGCGTCGTGCGGCCGGGGAAGAGCTCCGTCGACTCCCTGGACGTCGCCGTAAAGGATGGGAAGGTCGCTGGCCTCGAGGCCGACATCGCTCCGGGCCGCGCAGCGGAGGTGGTCGACGGCCGCAATCGGCTCGCCTTTCCGGGGCTGGTCGATCCGCACATGCACTGCGGAATCTACTCACCGCTCGCCGAGGACGCCGTGACCGAGAGCCGGGCCGCTGCTCAGGGCGGCGTCACCACGAGCATCAACTACTTCCGGACCGGCCAGTATTACCTCAACAAGGGCGGTCCCTACGCGGACTTCTATCCGGAGGTCCTGGCGATCTCCGACGGCAAGTTCCACGTCGACTACGCCTACCACCTGGCGCCGATGGACACGACCCACATCAGCGAGATCCCGATGCTCATCGACCGGCACGGCGTGACCTCGTTCAAGATCTACATGTTCTACGGCGGCTACGGCCTGCACGGGGCCTCGAGCCACCAGCACGAGTTCCTGATGATCGACGAGGAAGAAAAGTACGACATCGCTCACTTCGAGTTCGTCATGCGCGGAGTCCAGCGCGCGATGGAGCAGTTCCCGGATAAGCGCGACGCGATCTCCCTGTCGCTGCACTGCGAGACCGCGGAGATCATGGCCGCCTACACGAAGCTGGTGCAGAGGGAAGGCAAGCTCAAGGGGCTGCGCGCGTACAGCGCGGCGCGCCCGCCACACAGCGAGGGGCTCGCGATCTGCATCGCATCGTATCTCGCCCACGAGACGGAATGCCTCAACATCAACCTGCTGCACCTGACCTCCCGCAAGGCGGTCGACGCGGCCATGAAGATGGCGGAGGCCTTCCCGCACGTGAACTTCCGCCGCGAGGTGACCGTCGGCCACCTGCTCATGGACTACGACGTGGAAACGCAGGTGCTCGCGAAGGTGAACCCGCCCATCCGGTCGCGGGAAGACGTCGAGTACCTCTGGCAGGCCGTACTGGACGGCAAGCTCGACTGGGTGTGCAGCGACCACGCCTGCTGCCGTCACGAGATGAAGGTGAACGGCGAGAAGCCGGACGAGATCTTCCTCGCCAAGAGCGGCTTCGGCGGCACCGAGTACCTGCTGTCCGGACTCCACAGCGAGGGCCGCAGGCGCGGCCTGTCGCTCAATCGCATGGCGGAGCTGTCGTCCTGGAACGCGGCGCGCCGATACGGGCTCCCCAGCAAGGGCGACATCGCGCCGGGCTACGACGCGGACATCGTCCTGTTCGATCCGGACGTGACATTCACGGTCCGCGCGGCCGAGTCCGAGTCCACGCAGGGTTACACTCCCTTTGAAGGGCAGGAACTCACGGGCAAGGTCACGAGCACCTACCTGCGGGGACAACTGATCTACGACGACGGCCGGGTCGTAGGCCCCGCCCGTGGGCGGTATCTGCACCGGCCCTGCTGACACGCGGACGGCCAGGATGCGATAGCATTTTCCGGCCCGGTCTGGCCCACTTAGGGCCCCGAAACGAGCGAGGAGGAACTGAATGACCATCAAGGCAGGCGACAGGATCCCGGCGGCGACCCTCACCGTGATGACCGCGGACGGCCCGAGCAAGGTGAGCACGAACGAGTTGTTCGGCGCCGGCAAGGTCGTCATGTTCTCGGTGCCCGGTGCTTTCACGCCGACTTGCAGCGCCCGGCACCTGCCCGGGTTCGTCGACCACATCGGAGACATCAAGTCGAAGGGCGTGGACCGCGTGGTCTGCATCGCCGTCAACGACGTGTTCGTCATGGACGCCTGGGGCAAGTCCGCCGGAGTGGGCGACAGGATCGTCATGGCCGCCGACGGCAACGGCGAGTTCACGCGCTCTCTCGGGCTCGAGCTCGATGCAAGCGGATTCGGAATGGGCAAGCGAGGTCAGCGCTTTGCGATGATCGTCGAGGACGGAGTGGTCAAGACGGTCGACGTCGAGGGCCCCGGAGAGTTCAAGGTCTCGAGCGCCGAGCACGTTCTCGGTCAGCTCTGACCCATGCCCTCCGACGACACGCCCGGAAGCGCTGCCACCGGCGTGGGTGCGGTGACCTCGGCGGACGGCCGGGTTCCTTGAGGAACCACCGTATCCTGCTCCGTCGGGTCCCGAGTGGGCTGCCGACGCCGGAGGACTTCGACTCGGACGAGGTGGACGTCCCGGCGCCCGCGGACGGTCAGTTCCTTTCCCGGACGATCTGGCTGTCCCTCGATCCCTACTACCGCAACATCATGAAGGGCAGCCAGTTCTACGCGGAGCGGCTGACGCCCGGGGATCCCATGTGCGGCGAGACCGTGGCCCAGGTCGTAGAGTCGCGTCATCCCGGGTTCGCCGGGGGCGACTACGTCGTCGTGCGCAACGGCTGGCAGGACTACGGGGTCTCCGACGGGGTCGGCGTCCGCAAGCTTGACCCCTCCGCCGCCCCCCTGTCGACGGCGCTGGGCGTCCTGGGGATGCCGGGACTGACCGGGTATGCGGGGCTCGTCTATCTCGGGGAGCCCAGGCCCGGCCAAACGGTCGTGGTTTCCGCGGCGACCGGCCCGGTCGGTAGCACGGCGGGCCAGGTGGCGCGTCTCGTCGGGGCGCGTCCCGTCGGCATCGCCGGGTCCCCCGAGAAGTGCCGTTACGCGGTCGAGGAGCTCGGCTACAGCGCTTGCGCCAACTACCGGGATGGCAACCTGCGGGAGCAACTCGAGGCGATGTGTCCGGACGGGATAGACGTCTACTTCGACAACGTCGGCGGCGACACGCTCGGTGCGGTTCTGGCAAACCTCGCGAGGGACGCGCGAGTCGTACTGTGCGGGATGATCGAGGCCTACAGCATGGACCAGCCGCCGCCGGGGCCCTTCCTGGGGCCGGTGGTCGCCGCCCGCGCGACGCTCAAGGGGCTCGTCGTCTATGACTGGCTGCACAAGCAGGCCGAGCAGCAACGCGTCGTCGCTGCCTGGATCCGGGACGGCGTGTTCCGCTATCGCGAGGACGTGACCGAGGGCCTGCAGGGCGCCCCCGGGGCTTTCTGCCGCCTGATGCAGGGTCGGAATTTCGGCAAGGCCCTGGTGCGGGTCGCACCCGAACAGCGGGCCTGAGCGACGCCACAAGGAGACACCGATGCCATTACCGGTCACGGCGCTGTATGCAGCCCTGTCGGCGCTGCTCCTGCTGCTGCTTGCGTTTCGGGTCGTGCAGGCGCGGTGGAAGTACAAGACCTCGCTCGGTACCGGTACCGAGCCCGGCATGGAGCGCGCGGTGCGCGTCCACGCCAACTTCGTGGAGTACGTGCCGCTCGCGCTCCTGCTGATGGGCCTCGCCGAGGCGAATGGTGCGCCCGCTGCGGGCCTTCACGCGGCCGGCGCTGTCCTTCTCGCGAGCCGGGTCCTGCACGCCTGGGGACTTTCCAAGGTTTCCGGACGATCCTTCGGCCGGTTCTACGGGACCGCGGGCACCTGGCTCATGCTCCTGCTGCTCGCCCTGGGCAACCTGCTGCTCCTTGCCGGGTTCGGCGGATGAGCGTTCTGCCGCCGGCGGGTGACGATGGGTGGGGGCGGGCCGCGGCCCGGGCGACTGCCCCGGGACTCACGGTGCATCGAGGCCAGCGCCGTTAGTGTGAGATGGGTCCGGACCTGAGCCTCGATCCTGGTGTATCCATTGCACCCGGGGCTCGAACTGGAAGCCCATCGACACCACGAGGGATCAAGAAATGAGTCTCGTCGAGCGCGTACTGCTGGAGAAGACACCTGAAGAGCGGGCCGCGGCCCAGCAAAGCGATGCCATCAAGGCCTTCCGGGTGCCGGTTCGCCATGTCAGCGACTGGAAGATCAGTGCTGACGCCAAGAATGGCGCGCGCGTGGACCTCGTCCTCGAGGGCGTGCCGCTCGCCACGCTCCTCGGCATCGTCAACGAGCTGAGATCACTCGGCCTCGGCAGCTAGCTCGCCGGAGGCTCGCCCGACCGAGCCCGGGATCCCGGTGAGCGGGATCCGCGGGCGCACGGCAGCGGGCGAGGACATCCGGCTTCGCGTCAGTCGCGATTGGGCGGAGACTCCGCAAATCGCTCGCAGCTCCGTCGCAGGTACACGATGGGAGCGAGCGGTGCCTCCACGTACTGGATGAATCGCCAGCTGCCGTCTCGGCGCCGCAAGACCGCCGCGACGCGCGTATCCCCGCCGATCGGGCGCGAGTAGCCCGCAAACTCCCCGATCCAGCGCAGGTCATAGATCGCCGAGGCCAGTTCGGCCCCGAGTGGCCGGGCATGCAAGTTCCAGGTATCGAGCCGGATGGACGAGGTCGACTGACGGGTTGCCGACCAGTACCGCTCGATCGAGTCCCAGCCGATGAGCGCCTGCCCGACCTCCTCGGCCAGGTACACAGGCTCCGGCTCGGCCGGGTCCCAGAGGGACTTAAGTCCTGCGAAGTCGAGCCGTGTCCAGCAAGCACGATACATTTGTATCGTTAATTCAATCTCTTGTGCAAGAGTCTTTATCTCCATTCTAGGTTGGCTTGCCTTCCGTGTCGGCGCCACCCCGGGTCGCGGGCACGTCGAGCCGACCCTGAGGCGGCCCGCCGATCCAGGGTCCCCGGCACACACAGGCCATGCGGGTACGAGGAATTCAGACCAGCTTCTCGAGCTCGGGCAGGATCGCGAATAGGTCTCCGACGAGACCGTAGTCCGCGACCTCGAAGATCGGGGCGTCCGGATCCTTGTTGATGGCCACGATGGTCTTGGCGTCCTTGATGCCCGTCATGTGCTGGATCGCACCCGAGATGCCGATGGCGACGTACAGTTCCGGGGCGATGATCTTGCCGGTCTGCCCGACCTGCAGCTCGTTGGGGGCGTAGCCCGCATCGACCGCGGCGCGGGAGGCGCCGACCGCCGCTCCCAGCTTGTCGGCGAGCTGGTAGATCGACTCGAACTTCTCCTTGCTGCCGAAGGCGCGGCCCCCGGAAACCACCCGGCTCGCCGTCTGGAGGTCCGGACGACCGCTGTCGGGTGCCGATACCGAGACGAAGCGCGTGTGCCTCGGCAGGGCCGAGTCGAGCGCGATGCTCTCTACCGGCGCGTCCCCTCCCTCGGGGGCCGCGTCGTAGGAGGCGACCCGCACGGTGCAGACGAGCTGCCTTCCTGCCGGGACCTCCACCGTGACGATGGCGTTGCCCGCATAGACGGGTCGCCGGAACCTGTTGGCCGACTCGACCGCCATCACGTCGGAGAGCTGGGGCGCGCCCAGCAGGGCCGCCACCCGCGGCATCAGGTCCTTGCCGAAGGTGGTCGAAGTCCCGAGCACGTGGCTGCAGTCCTTGGCGAGGGCGGCGACCTGGGGTGCCAGCACGGCCGCCAACGGCTGTGCATTGGCCGGGTTGTCCACCAGCAGGACCTTCGAGACACCCTCGAGCTCCGCGGCCTGGGCCGCGACGCCGGCGCCCGAGTCCGAAAGGACGGCGACCGTGATTACGGCATCCGGGATGCCGCGGGCACAGGTGACGCACTTCGACGTGGCCGGGCTCAGCTGCCCACCGGAGTGCTCGGCGACGATCAGTACCTGGCTCATCACAACAACCCCTTCTGCTTCAGCGCATCCACCAGTTCCGCCGCGTCCTTCACCATCACGCCCTTGGAGCGCTGCGGTGGCGGGTCCCACTTGAGTACCTTGAGGTCCTCCGAGACGCTGACGCCGAGCGCCTGCAGGTCGGTGGCATCGAGCGGCTTCTTCTTCGCCTTCATGATGTCAGGCAGCTTGACGTAACGCGGCTCGTTGAGCCTCAGGTCGACAGTCACGACTGCCGGCAGGTCCACCTCGTTGACCTCAAGTCCCGCATCGACCTCGCGCGTCACCCGCAGCCAGTCGCCCTGGACCTCGATCTTCGAGGCCGCGGAAGCCTGCGGTCGGTCCCACAGGGCAGCGAGCCGCTGACCGGTCTGAGCCGCGTCGTCATCGATGGCCTGTTTGCCGAGCAGTACCAAGTCCGGCGACTCCTTGCGGACCAGCGCCATCAAGGCTTCCGACACGGTCACCGGATCGAGCCCTGCGTCGGCCTTGACCAGGATCGCCCGGTCCGCGCCCATGGCCAGAGCGGTACGCAACTGCTGCTGTGCGTCGTCGGGTCCCAGGCTGACGGCGACCACCTCGGTCGCCTCGCCGCGCTCCTTGATGCGCAGCGCCTCCTCGAGCGCGATCTCGTCGAAGGGGTTGATGCTCATCTTGACCCCCTCGGTGACCACGCCGGACCCGTCGGGCTTGACCCGGACACGTACGTTGTAGTCGATCACGCGCTTGACGCAGACCATGATCCTTTGCATTCGATTGTCTCCTTCGACCGTCGTCCCGTGTGCGTCCAGAAACTCAGATCAGGCCGGCCCTGGCGAGCCGCTCTATCGCCTCGCGCTGCGTGGTGATGAAGTGCGAACGTTCCGGCACCCGCGTCGTCCCGTCGGCGACGAGCATCGTGTTCGCGGGATAGATCGAGCCGGAGTAGGTGTCCGCGAACAGCTCCAGCCGCTGCCGCGAGAGCATATTGCCCATCCCGGGCCGGCGACGATAACGACGCAGGGCCTCGAGGTCGATCTCGGCGCAGGCATTGGCGGATTCGCCCGTGGACGCCTCCGCGCGGACCTCGCCCAGGTAGTCGACGATCTTCGACATGCCGTCGGCGGATCCGCCTGGCATGTCCACGTTGGCGATGCCGCCGGTGTTGGCCGATACGACGTAGCACAGGTTCTCGATCGCCCGCGCCCTCTTGGCGACTTCCTTCGGCGTGAGTCTCGGGGAACCGGCCTCGCTCGAGCTGTGCAGGAGGACCTCCGCTCCGCGCAGCGCCAAGGCCCGCGCGATCTCCGGGTAGAGGATCTCCTCGGAGGCGATGGCGGCGAGTCGACCGATTCCGGTGTGCGCCACGGGAAACACGCCCTCAATGCCGTACACGTCGAGATACCGCTCCCAGACGTCGTGCGGAGTGGGCGCGAACATCGATATCAGGCGGCGGTAGCGCAACACGACGCTGCCGGAGGGGTCGATGCAGAAGCTGGTCTGGAAGTACAGGCCCGGGAAATGCGCGTCGCTCTCGTAGGCATTGCCCGCCAGGAAGACGTCGTGCCGCGAGGCGACGCGACCGAGCGCATCGTATTCCGGCCCGGTGGGCTCGAGTGCCGCCTTGTCACGCCATCCCGGGATGCTGTCCCCGAGCGGATAGCTGGTGAGGAGATACTCCGGCAGCACCACCAGCCGCAGGTCCGGCCCGTGGAATGCCTTGGAGCCGCCCACCGCGCGGTCCATCCGCGCGATGTTCTCCTTCATTCGCTGGCGGGCCGCGGCACGGTCCGGACAGTCGTTGATCGCGTGGCAGGTCAACTGCAGCGCGAGCGCCCGATACGCCGTGATCTGTCCGGACATGGAATCCTCGTACTGGGCCACCGGCGGCGCTCACCGCAGGGGCGGAGGCCGGGGCCGCGACCAACCGACGCGCCGGCTCTTTTTGCAGTGCGCAAGCTACGCAATGGCCGCCGGACTGTCAAACCCGGCGGCGTCCTCATCCGGGCCGCCGATGCCCGGGGGCCGAGCGGCGGTCGGGCCCTCATTCCGGCCGCGCGTCGTGCTGCTCGACGAAGCGCTGGCGGATGGCCCGGCCGGCTTCCTGGAGCTTCGGCAGGAATCGGTCGAGCGCGACCTTCATCGGCACAGCACTGGCCGAGAAACGCAGTGTCAGGCACGCGAGCACCCGATCCTCCAGGAGGATCGGAACCGCCAGGCTGATTTCGTCCGAGACTCGTCTCGCGCGGATGGCCGAGGCATAGCCCTGGGCACGTGTCTCGTTCAGGATCCGGCCGAGCTCGCTCGGATTGCGCGCAAGCTTGTCCTCTTCGCGTGCCGAGCGGGCCAGGATGTCCACCAGCGCATCACGCTGCTGCGACGTGCAGAACGCCAGGAAGACCCTTCCCGCAGCGCTCGCCAGCAGCGGAACCCGCGAGCCTGCCGCGTAGCGCTCGACGGCGAGCGGACTGCGGTGATCGGTGGTCTCGCGGACGATCATCGCTGCGCCGGACGGCGTGGCGATCGCCACCGGCCAGACCACGTCGCGGCACAGATCGTTCAGCACGGGACGGGCGATCTGGCCGATCCAGGCTTCGTCGTCGAAGCCGTCGGACAGTCCGCGCACCTTGATGGTCAGGCGATAGCGATCGTCAGCGGAGTCCCGAAAGACATAGCCCGCCTCGCAGAGCGTTTCGAGCACGCGGTAGGTCGTCGTGCGCGGCAGGCCGATCTCCGAGGCGACCTCGGAAACCGTGGCACCGTTTCGCAGGTTCAGGACGGCCAGCGCGTCCAGGCCGCGCATCAGGGCCCTGATCGGGCGGGTGGAATCCGGCATCCGGTTGTTTCCGCTGCGAGGAGACTCGGGGCACGCGCAGTGTAGAAAAACCGTGGAGGTGATGTCCAACAGGTGGTCATTCTGAGTATGACGCCTCGCGATCAGCCCCGTGTCTGCGGTTGTGCCTTCGACCGCTTTCCACGACTATTTCGGCCGACAAACGACAGGATGGGAGTCGGCACCGATGAGCACCACGGCCCGGGCGACGCACGACGCCGCCAAGCTGACCGCCCAGTTGGCCCATGTCGTGGGTCCCGGCCAGGTCCTGACGCAGGAGGAGGACCGGGAGTTCTACGGCCAGGACGTGCATCATGCCGGACGTGCTCCCATCGCGGTCGTGCGACCGGGTTCGGTCGAAGAGCTCTCCAGCGTCGTGCGGCTATGTGCCGAAGCCGGGATTGCGCTTCTTCCGCGCGGCGGTGGCCTTTCCTACACCCAGGGATACGTGTGCGACACGCGGGACGGGGTCGCCGTGGACCTGGGCCGGCTCGACCGTGTCCTGGAAGTGAACGCAGCCGACGGCTACGTGACCGTCGAATGCGGGGCCACCTGGAAACAGCTCGACGACGCGCTCGCGACCCACCGCATGCGCACGCCATTCTGGGGAACGCTGTCGGGCCTGCGCGCCACGATCGGGGGAGGGCTGTCGCAGGGAGCCATCTTCCTCGGCTCCGGCACGCACGGCGCCGCAGCGGAGAGCCTGCTCGGCCTCGACGTCGTACTCGCCGACGGGACCGTCGCGCGCGTGGGCGCGCACGCGAACGCCCGGGGCAAACCCTTCTTCCGCCAGTTCGGGCCCGACCTGAGCGGAGTATTCACGGGGGACTGTGGCGCCTTCGGGATCAAGGCACGCGCGACGCTGCGACTGATCCCTCGGGAGAGCGAAACCCGCTTTCTGTCCTTCAGCTTCAGGGACGGCGCGACGCTGCTGGAGTGCATGGCCGGCATCGCCCGCGCCGGCGTCGCCTCCGAGCTGTTTGCCTTCGACCCCGGCATGCAGAGGGTGCGGATGAAGCGCGTGAGCCTCGCCGAGGATGCGCGCGCCCTCGGGCAGGTGATGAAGGCGGCTGGCGGCGGCATGAAGGCCCTCAGGGAAGGCACCAGGATCGTGATGGGAGGACGTCACTTTCTCGACGAGGACGAGTACTCGGCGCACGCCAGCGTCGACGGGCATGACGCGGCCGATGCGGACGCGAAGGCGGACGTCGTGCGGCGCCTCGTCGGCAGCAAGGGCCGCGAGGTCCAGAGCACCATTCCGCGGGTGATGCGATCGAATCCGTTCGCGGAAGTGAACAGCATGATCGGTCCGTCGGGCGAGCGTTGGGTGCCGGTTCACGGCTCCGTTGCCCTCTCGGAAGGTCCCGCGATGCTCGCCGCGCTGGAGGCGGTACAGGAGCGTCACCGACAGGAGCGCGAGCGCCACGACATCGCCCACGGCTACCTGCTGTGCAGCATCGGTGACCGCGCCCTGCTCATCGAGCCGGTGCTGTACTGGCCGGACTCACGCCTGCTGTTTCACGATCGCGTGCTGGATCCGGAGTACCTGGCGCGATTGCCGTCCTACGACGAGAACCTGCCGGCACGCGCCGCGGTCGACCGCATCCGGGCCGACCTTGCGCGCTGCTTCATGGAACACGGGGCCGTCAGCTTCCAGCTCGGCCGCTTCTATTTCTACCAGGAAGGACTCGATCCCGGCGCGGCCAGTCTCCTCGCGTCGATCAAGCAATTGCTCGACCCCGCGGGGGTCATGAACCCGGGCTGTCTCGGTCTCGGCTGATGTCTCGCGTCGGTCCGGTCGGCCTGATCCAGTTCGAGGCGGCCTGAGCCGCCTCAGCGAAACGACGGCTGCACTACGCCGAGCAGCGCGATGCCGGCGACCAGCAGCCACAGCAGCAACGCCCAGCGCTCGGCGCGCCTGGCCGCTACCTCGATGAGCCTGTTGCCCAGCCCGACGTCCTCGCCGGAGTCGACCAGCCGCATGCCGCGCAGCCAATCGGCCAGAAGCACCCGTAGCAGGACGCCGATTCCGACGACGGCCGCGTACAGCAGTGCCTTGAGCGCGAGCCAGCGCGAGTGCAAAGGTCCGAGACCGGCTAGTGCGGCGAGGCCGCCGGCTGCGAAGAACGCGATGACGGCAAACCGGATGCCGAGGTCGATGAGTCGCCAGGGCTCGACCCAGGCGGAGTTGCCCTCGGCAAGGTGCAGCCACCAGGTGAGCGCGAGCCACGCGAGACTGGCTGCCCACACGAAGCCGACGAGGCCCATGTCAGCCGGCAGCCAGCCGCCCCCGACCGCGAGCGTGAACCCGGTGGGCACGACCAGGATGAGCGCCGTCCGTGGCCCCATGTCGAGCAGCAGCGCGAGGCGCAGGAAGCGGTGACGCTCGGCCGGTGAGAGGGCACCTCGCGCCGCGTAACGCGCCGCGTAGAACACCCCGAGGTCCGCCCCGAGCCAGTACACGAAGGCCAGGAGGTGCGCGTAGCGGAACAACGGGTACCAGTCGGCCATCAAGACCCCGAACGACGTTCGTACATCAGTAACTGCGCATGCGTCTTGCGTTGCAGGAACGAATTTGCTTGCCGGCTGCACGATCGGAAGCTAGGTTGGGGCGAGGCGATCGTCCGGACGAGGGAACCACTCCGCCGACAAGCACAAGACAAAGCGGGGTTCGAGGGGAGCACCTGCTTGACGCTGAGCGCGCAGGTGCGTGATGGAAGCGGCTTCCGACGAAGCCGCTTTTTTTTCGGGTGCCCGCGTTCATTTCAGCCAGGAAGCGCCTCCCGTCCAGGTACCGGCGGCCGCGACGAACGGCCGGAATCTCACCTCTCGCCACACGCCTCCCGAGCAATAGGGGTCACGCGCGAGGAGTTCCCTGGCAGCGCTCTCGTCCTCGGCCTCGAGCACGTAGAGACTCGCGCACGGGCGGCCCTGCTCGTCCTTGAGCGGTCCCGCGACCCGGATGTGGTCCATGGCCCCGATCACCCAGTCCAGGTGCGCCTGGAGCAGTTCTTCGCGCAGTCGAGGCGCGTCGCTCGAGTCCTCGCCGAGAACCACGAAAAGCATGGGCGGAGCACCTCCGGGCGCGCGTTGACACCGCTTTCGACCGGTCTCTAGACTCCGGGCGATCCGAGTCGTCGCGGATCCGCAGCCAGCATGCAGACTGTCGTCGCACTGTTCAACCTCGATCCGACCTGACCCAGCACCGCCCCTGCGCAGGCGTGCGGGCACCGGAGGAACCCATGCACGCGCAATCGGGATGGCGCTTCTACGGATGGTGGGGAATCGTCCTGCCGGCCTTCATCGTCATCTGGGTCACCAATACCCTGACGCTGACCGGCATCAACGTATTCGACCGCCACATCCTGGACGAACTGGCGATCTCGCGCGGCACGCTGAAGTTCGGTGACACCTTGCAGCTGCTCGCCGCCGCGATCCTGGCTCCTGTGGGGGGTTGGATCGCCGATCGCTACGGCGTGCGGCCCGCCATGGTCGGCGGCGTCCTCCTGCTGGCGCTGGCCCTCTTCCTCTTCGGCACGGTCGATTCGACCGCCGACGTCTACCTCCTGCGCATCGCGATGGGCGCCTCGCTGGCCGGCGCGGGTCTCGTGATCTGCGTCACCATCGTGTCGCGATGGTTCGTCGCGCGTCGGGGGCTCGCGCTCGGGCTGATGCTCTCCGGCACGAGCCTCGGCAACGCCGTCATCCCGCAGTTCAATACCTGGATCATCGGGGAAATGGGATGGCGCGACGCATTCGGAGTCATCTGCCTCGTCCCGCTCGCGCTCCTTCCGCTGGTCCTGCTGGTCATCAGGGAGTGGCCGGAACGGGTCGGCCTCGAGCCGCTCGGCGGCCACGCAGCGACGGGCTTGCCGAAGACCGCACAACCGGGATACGAGTTCGCGGTCGCGCTGCGCACCGCCAACTTCTGGCTGATCGGCACGGCGGCGTTCTGCACCTTCTATTCGATCCTCGGATTGTCCGGAAACCTGTTCCTGCACATGCAGGACCTGGGCTACGACGATCGCGGGGCTGCGCAGGCGTTCTTTCCGCTCTTCTTGATGGGACTCGTCGGCAAGATCGGGGCGGGGGCGCTGTCGGAAGTGCTGCCGCGCAAGGCCGTGTTCGCGACCTGCCTGGTCCTCATGCTCTGCGGTGCCGCGATGCTGGCGACGCTGGACCCGGAACTCGTCTGGCCGGCCTTGTGGCTGTTCGGACTCGGCTGGGGCGGCAACTACACCTTGCTCCAGACGCTCGTGGCCGACGTGTTCGGACCGCGATCGTTGGGCAGGATCCTGGGTGCGATCACGTTCATCGACGCTTCCGGGGGCGCCATCGGACCTTGGGCCACCGGCACGACCTACGATGCGACCGGTAGCTACCAGGTCGGCTTCGTACTGATGGCCGTCCTGACCGGCGTCGCCCTGGTCTGTGTCATGCTCGTGCGCGCTCCGCCTCGGTCTGCGCGCTGAGCGGTACGGGACGCGCCTTGGTCGGCTACGCGCTCAAACGGCTGCTCGGTGCGATCCCGACGCTGGCGGTGATCGTCGTCGTGACGTTCCTGCTGGTACGTCTCGCGCCTGGCGGCCCGTTCGACGAGGAGCAGCCGCTTCCGCCCGAGATCAGGGCCAATCTGGAGGCGGCCTACGGCCTTGACCAGCCACTGACGGTTCAGCTGGCCCGTTACGTTCGCGGCCTGCTTCGGGGCGATTTCGGGCCTTCGTTCAAGTTCAAGGACTTCTCGGTCACCGAACTGATCGCCACCGGACTGCCGGTGAGCCTCACGCTGGGGTCGGTCGCGATGCTGCTCGCTGTCCTCCTCGGGGTGCCGCTCGGAGTCGTCTCGGCGCTGCGGCACAACCGTCCCACCGATCACCTGGTGATGGGCCTTGCCGTTCTCGGCATCGCGGTGCCTGTATTCGTAGTGGCCCCGCTCGCTGCGCTCGTGTTCGGCATCTACCTCGACTGGCTGCCGGTGGCAGGCTGGACCCCCGGCGAATGGCGGGACATCGTGCTGCCGGCGACCACCCTCGGGCTGCCCGTCATCGCCTACGTCGCCCGCTTGACGCGAGGCAGCATGCTGGAGTCGCTGCGTTCACCTTTCGTGCGCGCCGCCTGCGCGCGGGGCGTGCCGCGGACACGCCGAATCTGGCTGCACGCGTTGCCCGCCGCACTGGCACCGGTCGTCAGCTACCTCGGACCCGCGGCGGCGGCGGTACTCACCGGCTCGCTCGTGGTAGAGACGATCTTCGGACTTCCCGGGCTCGGGCGCTATCTCGTCCAGGGTGCCTTGAACCGCGACTATACGCTGGTGATGGGCATGGTCATCGTCTACGCCGCGATGATGATCCTGCTCAACCTGCTCGTGGACATCGCCTATGCGTGGCTCGATCCGCGCGTGCGGCCCGGGACACGGCATTGAGGGCGGCAGCACAGCGTGGCCTGTGGTCCGATGCACTGCGGCGGCTGCTCGCCAACCGCGCCGCCGCGACGAGTCTCCTGGGCCTGGCACTGCTTGCGGGCATCGCCATCGTGGGACCCGGGTTGAGTCCGTATGCCCCGGACCAGCTCGACTGGTCGATGATGGGCTCGCCGCCGGACTGGGCGTCACGCCACTGGCTCGGCACGGACCGGCTCGGGCGCGACCTGTACGTGCGGACGCTGCACGGTGCGCGGGTCTCGCTGGCGATCGCGCTGCTGGCGACGCTCGTCAGCCTGCTGATCGGCGTCACCTGGGGCGCGATCGCGGGCTACGCAGGGGGCCGCATAGACGAGGTCATGATGCGCTTCGTCGACGTCCTCTACGCCTTGCCCAACATCTTCTTCGTGATCATCCTCACCGTGGTGTTCGAGCGCAGCCCGATGCTGCTGTTCCTCGCGATCGGCGCAGTCGGATGGCTGACGATGGCAAGGGTCGTACGGGGCCAGGCACTGAGCCTCAGGCACCGCGAGTTCGTCGAGGCGGCCGTGTCCTGCGGCGCGGGACCGGGGAGGGTAGTGTTCCGTCACCTGGTGCCCAACCTGCTCGGCCCGGTGGTCGTCTATGCCACGCTCATGATCCCGCAGATGATCCTGATCGAGAGCTTCCTGAGCTTCCTGGGCATCGGGATCCAGGAGCCGCTCGCGAGCCTCGGCAACCTGATCTCCGACGGCGCGGCAGAGATGGAGTCCGCGCCCTGGATCCTGGCGGTGCCTGCGACCTGCCTCGTGCTGATCGTCTTCTGCTTCAACTTCCTGGGCGACGGGCTGCGCGATGCTCTCGACCCGCGCGAATACTGATGCCGCTGCTCGAGGTCGACGGCCTGAAAGTCCGCTTCGCGACGCCGGAGCGCGAGGTCACCGCCGTGGACGGCGTCGATTTCTTCATCGACGCGGGGGAGTGCGTCGCGATCGTCGGCGAGTCGGGCTCAGGCAAGAGCCAGACGCTGCTTGCCTGCACGGGGCTGCTTGCCGCCAACGGCCGGGTCACGGGACGCGTGCGGTTCGACGGGGCCGAACTTCTCGGGGGCGACGAGCGGGGCCTCGAAGAGGTTCGCGGCACCGGAATCGGGTTCGTGTTCCAGGACGCGCCGGGCAGCTTGACGCCCCATCTGACGGTGGGGAGACAGCTGGTCGAGGCCGCCGCCGTCCGGATCGGTACCGATCGCGTTCGGGCTCGCGAGGAGGCTCTCGGCATGCTCGAGCGGGTGCACGTGCCCGACGCCGAGTCGCGATTGCGGCAGTATCCGCACGAGCTTTCCGGCGGAACGCGCCAGCGGGTCGCCATCGCCGCAGCCCTGATGCCGCGACCGCGGCTGCTGATCGCCGACGAGCCCACGACGGCCCTAGACGTGACGGTCCAGGCGCAGGTCTTGGAGTTGTTCCGGGAGCTGCGTCGGGAGTTCGACATGGCACTGGTGCTGGTGACGCACGATCTCGGCGTCGTCGCAGGACTCGCGGAGCGGGTGATCGTCATGTACGCAGGCCGCATCGTCGAGGAGGCCCCCGTTCTGTCGTTCTTCCGCTCACCGCGGCATCCCTATTCCGCCGGGCTGCTCGAGGCGCTTCCCCGCCTCGACGACGAGCCCGGCAGTCCGATGCGCACGATCCCCGGCGCGCCACCGCGCCCCGGCGCCACCGCGCCCCGGCGAGAGCCGGGGCGGCTGCCCGTTTCAGCCCCGCTGTGCGCGAGGCTCCTCGCGCTGCGAGAAGGAGGAGCCGGCCCTGGTGGCGGCAGCAGCGGGACGGATCGCCTGTCATCACCCGCTCGATCCGGGACCGAATCCATGAACGCGCCGCTGCTGCAGGTCACCGGCGTTTCCGTGCGCTACGCCCTGGGCGGTTCCAGCTCGTGGTCGCGTCGCTGGTTGACGGCGGTCGACTCCGCCAGCTTCAGGCTCGCAGCAGGCGAGACACTCGGGCTGGTCGGCGAGTCCGGTTGCGGCAAGAGCACGCTGGGACGCGCGCTGCTCGGCCTGGTACCTGTGCACGCCGGTTCCGTCCTTATTGCGGGCGAGCGTATGGACCAGGCGACGGGTCGGTGGCTGCGGGCCTTGCGCCGGAACATACAGATGGTGTTCCAGGATCCGCTGGCGAGCCTCGACCCCAGGATGACGGTCGGCGA
>LJNS01000075.1 GCA_001303245.1 Gammaproteobacteria bacterium SG8_30 | reverse complement strand
CTTCTGAGCGACCTGCATGCCGTGAAGGAGACTTCCCTGGCCGGCGCGTGCCTGAGCGTGCCGGCGCACGTCGACAGCCTGGCGCAGGTACGGGGCTTCGTCGGTTCCAGTGCGAACTCGCTTGGACTCCCGGAATCCGCCACCGACGAGCTGCTGCTGGCCGTCGACGAGGCCGTTTCGAACATCATCATGCATGGCTATGCCGGGCGGGATGGGCTGATAGAAGTCGACATGAGCGCAGACGCGGACGCCGTCACCGTCCGGCTCCGCGACGATGCGCCCTTGTTCGATCCCACGGGCGCTGCCGCGCCGCGTCTCGACATCTCCCCGCTGGAGCGCGACTGCCCGGGTGGCTACGGGGTCGAGCTCGTGCGCCGCCTGGTCGACGGGCTCCGTTACCGTGTCAGCGCAGAGGGGCGCAACGAGTTGATCCTCGTCAAGAGCCTCGCGACGGAGTCCCGCGCCAGCCCGTGACCTTCCGCAGGGCGGTACCGGCGTTTCCTCGTGCCCCGTCTCCTCAAGAGAATGAAGCTGTTGCGAACTCTCGGGGCGAGCCTCGAACCGCGCCTCGCATCCGATCCCGATCCGTTGCAGCATGAGCATCTGAAGGTTGCAAGCCGACGACCGACACGACCGGAGCCGGCAATCAGGGATGCCGATGAGGAATCCGTCCGATTGGTTCTGCCAATCGCATCGATAGATATTGCTAAATATAGAATCAGTCCAAACTAAGTGAGACCTGTTCTAAACTCCTGCGAGGCATTTGCCCTGTCGACAACCAGGAGTCCACTCTGATGTTGAAGAACACCCTGTCACTGGCCGCCGTCGTGGCGTTGGCCATGACCTCCCACGCCGCACTCGGCGAGGACCAGATGACCAAGCCGGGAGGCGCGGCGGGAAGCGGCGAGGCCGCCCTAGGCCAGCCGCGGTCCAACCAGTTCTGGTGGCCGGATCAGCTGGACCTGACCTCCCTCCGTGACCACGACGCCAGGTCGAATCCCTATGGCGCGGACTTCGACTACGCGGAGGCCTTCAGCAAGCTGGACCTCGCAGCGGTCAAGAAGGACCTCAACGAGCTGCTGACCACCTCGCAGGACTGGTGGCCGGCAGACTTCGGCAACTACGGCCCGTTCTTCATCCGCCTGTCCTGGCACAGCGCCGGGACGTACCGGACGCTCGACGGCCGCGGCGGCGGCGACGGCGGCCAGATGCGCTTCGATCCGCTCAACAGCTGGCCGGACAACGGCAACCTGGACAAGGCCAAGCGCCTGCTCTGGCCGATCAAGCAGAAGTACGGCCGCAGCCTGTCCTGGGGCGACCTGATGATCCTCGCCGGCACCGTCGGCCTCGAGAACATGGGCTTTCAGACCTACGGCTTTGCCGGCGGTCGTGCGGACGACTGGGAACCGGACCTGGTCTACTGGGGCCCGGAAGCGGAGATGCTAGCCAGTGACCGCGAGGAGCGGGACGGCACGCTGCAGCGTCCGCTCGGCGCAACCCACATGGGCCTGATCTACGTCAACCCGGAAGGCCCCAAGGGCAAGCCCGACCCCGTCGGCTCGGCCAAGAACATCCGCGTAGCGTTCGGTCGCATGGCGATGAACGACGAGGAGACCGTGGCATTGATCGCCGGCGGTCACACCTTCGGCAAGATGCACGGTGCGCACAAGCCGGGCGACTGCGTCGGCGCCGAGCCGGGCGCGGCTGGCATCGAGCAGCAGGGCCTCGGGTGGGTGAACAAGTGCGGCAAAGGCAACGCGGAGGACACCGTCACCAGCGGTCTCGAAGGGGCCTGGACACAGGCACCCACGCAGTGGACGACGCTCTACCTGCAGAACCTCCTGAACAACGACTGGCAGCAGGTGCGCAGTCCTGCCGGCGCGATCCAGTGGATCCCGGTCGACGAGGCCACGCACTCGACCGTTCCGGACGCCCACGTCGAGGGCAAACGCAATCCGCCGGTGATGACCACCGCCGACCTGGCACTCAAGTTCGATCCCGAGTACCGCAAGATCGCCGAGCGCTTCCTGGCCAATCCGGAAGAGTACCGCCTGGCCTTCGCCAAGGCGTGGTTCAAGCTGACGCACCGTGACCTCGGCCCGCGCGCGCGGTACCTGGGTCCCGAGGTGCCGGCTGAGGAGCTGATCTGGCAGGATCCCGTACCGGCCGTCGACTACGAGCTGGTCACCGACGGCGACGTCAGGGCGCTGAAGGCCCGGGTCCTGGACTCCGGGATTTCCGCCTCCGAGCTGGTGAGGACCGCTTGGGGTGCGGCCGCGAGTTACCGGGCTTCCGACATGCGCGGCGGCGCCAACGGCGGGCGGTTGCGGCTGGCCCCTCAGAAGGACTGGGAGGCCAACGATCCCGCGGAGCTGGCCCGGGTGCTGGCCAGGCTGGAAACCATCCGGGCTGCCTTCAACAAGGAGTCACGCACGAAGATCTCCATGGCGGACATGATCGTGCTGGCAGGCGCCGCAGGGGTGGAGAAGGCCGCAAAGGATGCGGGGGTCGCAGTGACGGTCCCCTTCCAGCCGGGGCGTGGTGACGCCACCCAGGCCCAGACCGACGTGCAGTCCTTCGCCTTGCTGGAGCCGACTGCGGATGCCTTCCGCAACTACTTCAGCGTGGCGAAGAGCTATCGCTCACCTGCGGAGATGATGGTCGACAAGGCGGATCAGTTGAACCTGACCGTGCCCGAGATGACCGTCCTCATCGGCGGCATGCGTGCCCTGGGTGCCAACACGGGCGGCAGCAAGCACGGCGTGTTCACCGACCGGCCCGGTACCCTGAGCAACGACTTCTTCGTCAACCTCCTGGACATGTCCACGAGCTGGAGCGCTTCCTCCGAGGAAGGTGTTTACGAAGGGCGTGATGGGACGGGTGCCGTCAAGTGGACTGCCACCCCGGTGGACCTGATCTTCGGCTCCAACTCCGAACTGCGTGCCGTCGCCGAGGTCTACGCCTCGAATGACGGCCAGGAGCAGTTCGTCAACGACTTCGTTGCGGCCTGGGTCAAGGTGATGCAGCTGGATCGCTTCGACCTCACCTGATCGCTCTGCGATTCCGACCCGAAGAACCCGGCTCCGGCCGGGTTCTTTTTTTTCGCCCGGCACTGCGTGACCCGTGGCCATCGTTCAGGGAAGTGCCTGTGTCGGCCGTGCCTGGCCATGGCCGCTAGAAGCCGGACCCCGGTTGTTTAAGGAACTCGATTTCCTCTTCCGAGGACACGCGGCCCAGTATCTGATTGCGATGCGGATAGCGCCCGAAGCGGTCGATGATGGCTTTGTGGCGGAGCTCGAACTCGTGGTTGCCCTTCGGCGCAAACTGCCGGAACAGGGCCTCGGCCCGCAGATGCACGAGACGGGACTCGCTGTGCATGTAGGGCATGAGGAGAAAGGTACGCTCGTCGTCAGCCAACTCCGCCAACACTCCCGCTGCGACGGCCTCCTGCGCCAGCGTCAAAGCCTGAGCATCCTGGGAAAAGGCCTGCGGGGTCCCGCGATGGATGTTCCGGGAGAACTGATCGAGCACGATGATCTCGGCCAGACGCCCCCTGGCGCTCACCCTCCACGAGGACAGCTCACCGGCAGACGCCTGCTGCAAGAACCCGAGGAATCGGGTTCTCAGCAGGTCATCGAACGCCGCGTCGACGGTCCACCAGTTCCGTCGGTCGGTCTCCTCGAACCAGAAGGCCAGGACTTCCTCAGGCGCTTCCACTCGTTTCGCACTCACTACTCAGGGGACTGACAGGGTCTCACGGCGGGTCGCGTCTCGCCGTGAATGGTGACATGGGCAGCTCATGGCACAAGTCTGTCACACGTAGCAGTCGAAAGGGCGCCGGACCGAGCCAGCCCCTCCATCAGTCTTGCGTACCCGTAGACGATGATCGCGACCTGACCGCCGCTCGCTCCCTTCTCACGCCCGGGATTGCGCCCCCCCCTTCCCAAGACCCCAGCAGAGGAGTAGAGTATTCGATAGTTACATAGTCATCTAAATATGAAAGAGTCTTCCGTAGTCCGGTCGCTCGCCGCTCTCTCCCAGGTCAACCGCCTGCGCGCCTTCAGGATGCTGGTCGTTGCCGGGACCCAAGGGGCGACGCCGACAGCCATGGCGAAGCGCCTGAAGGTATCCCAAGCCACGCTGTCTTTTCACCTGAAGGAACTGACGCACGCCGGCCTCGTCACCCAGGAGCGAATGGGCCGCCACCTCGTATACCGAGCCGATTTCCGGCGAATGGACGCCCTGCTTGGCTACCTGATGCAGAACTGCTGCCAAGGCGGGGCGTGCGAGCCGCCACCCAGGGCCTGAACAGGCCGAGGAGATCACATGAACACCGACATCAAGCAGGTCGTCCGGGACAAGTACGGCGAGGCCGCCCGCAAGGTCCTCATGGACGCTGCGGGCCCATCCTGTTGCGGCGGCCAGGCGCGCGGCTGCGACCCGATCACTTCCAACCTGTATGAGGCCGAGCAGACGCAGGCCCTGCCCGAGGGGGCCGTGCTCGCCTCGCTCGGCTGTGGCAACCCGACGGCGCTCGCCGAACTGAACCCCGGCGAGGTGGTGCTGGACCTCGGCTCCGGCGGCGGCATCGACGTCCTGCTGTCCGCACGGCGCGTCGGACCCGCCGGCAAGGCCTACGGGCTCGACATGACCGACGACATGCTCGCGCTCGCCAACGAGAACAGGCGCAAGGCCGGCGCCGAAAACGTCGAGTTCCTCAAGGGCGAGATCGAGCACATTCCCCTTCCCGACAATTCCGTGGACGTGATCATCTCGAACTGCGTGATCAACCTGTCGGCGGACAAGGACCAGGTGCTGCGCGAGGCGTTCCGCGTGCTGAGGTCCGGTGGCCGCTTCGCGGTGTCGGACGTCGTCACGCGAGGGGAGATCGAGCCAGCGATCCGGCGGAGTATCCTGGCCTGGGTCGGCTGTGTCGCCGGGGCACTGGACGAGCAGGTCTATCGGGACAAGCTGGCCGCAGCCGGCTTCATCGACATCGACGTGGAGCCGACCCGTGTCTATACCCTCGAGGATGCCAGGGACTTCGTCACCACGAGCGGACTCGACGCGGCCTCCCTCGGGCCCCAAGTCGACGGCAAGTTCTTCAGCGCGTTCGTCAGGGCCACCAAGCCGAAGGGTTGACCGGCACGCTGGATCAGGCCGGCCCAGTCGCGGAGGCGCGCGGTCTCGTGCGGTCCTTCACCCGCACGTGCACGTCCTTCCTGACGCGGGCGACGGCCTGCCCGGCCTCGTCCTTGAGGTCGGTCTCGAACCGAAACACGCTCCTGCCGTCCCGATCGACTTCGGCACGCATTTCCTCGAGCCGCTGCCGCCCGATCTCGAACACGCCGAGGATGGTCCCCTTGGCAGGCCTGAGGAAATCGATGCCCGCCGCCTTGTCCCATACGACATAGCCGCTGCCGAAGTTCATCATGACGATGAACACGTAGAACGGATCGGCCATCGAGTACAGGCTGCCGCCGAAGTGCGTGCCGAACAGGTTGCGGTTGTACCACCGGGCCTTCAGCTGGACCTCGAATCGCGTGAAGTCGGGGCTCACCGCGCTCACGGAAATGCCCATGCCCAGGTAGGGCGGATAAAGGTTCACCCGCCTGATGAGCTTGAGGAATATCGGGCTGCTGGAGGTTGCCACTCGAGCACAAGTGTACTGCGGAACGCAGAAGGCGCCCCGACCGGAACTCATTTGTCGCGCAGGATTGCGCCTGGCAGATGCCACCTGGAACGCGAGATTGGCGTGACGGATCGAACTCGCCGAGAGCGTGGACCGGGAAATCCGCAGCGGCTTCCTCAGGCGGCACTAGGCACCGTCTCGTCTAACATCCCGACCGGCTGCGCCCGGAGAGACGGCTCGAGGTTGCCGCAACCGATGCTTGCACTACATGTAGTGCAACAGTATGATCGTGTCCCGACGTCCGGATAGACCTGGATGCCACACCCTTTTTCGATTCGCCTCAGCGACGACCTCGACGCGAGGCTCGAGCGGCTCGCCCGCCTGACCGGGCGCAGCAAGTCTTTCTACGTCAAGCACGCGATCGAGGAACAGATCGAGGACCTCGAGGACCTCTACCTGGCGCGCAAGGTGGCCAAGCGCATCGCCGACGGGCGCGAGCGCCTGATACCGCTGGAGGAGCTGGAGCGCGAGCTTGGCCTGGCGGATTGAGTTCGCCGAGAGCGTCGTCAAGCAACTCCGCAAGATGGATGCCCAGGTCGCGCGACGCCTGGTGCAGTATCTGCGCGAGCGCGTGGCCCCTCTGGAGGATCCCCGCGCGCTTGGCGCCGCGCTCAAGGGCGACGAGATTGGGCGATTCTGGAAGTACCGGGTCGGTGACTACCGGATCATCGCCGAGATCGTCGACCGGGAGATCCGCATCGTCGTGGTGCGCATCGGACATCGCCGCGATGTGTATCGCTGAACGAAAATGGGGTCCCGTTGGGACCCCTTTTTCATTCATTGGCGCGCCCGGAGAGATTCGAACTCCCGACCTCATGGTTCGTAGGAGCGTGAGGTCAACTTTTAGTCTATATTTTTCAACAAGTTAGATAGCCCGCCCTCTCCTAACTTTACGCTGAGACTCGCCAAGACTCGCTGAGCGTCGCGGGGACACTACGCGCTGCGTGGGGATCCTCGGTCGATTGCCAAAACATTTGGCCGCTCAAACTTCGTGTATGCCGCGACCACAACGGCCCCCGTGCAATTAGTTGCACGCCGACACGCAATGGGATGGACGCCCCCACCCTCAACGGCATCAGCGCGCCAAAGTGGAAGCGTTAGCAGCCACTTAACGAGGATGGGAGCATCCGCCATGAATACTACAACTGTCGGTATTGATCTGGCGAAGAACGTTTTTCAGGTGCATGGGATCGATGCACGAGGGAAGGTGGTGCTGCGAAAGCAGCTGCGCCGTGAGCAGGTGGCGGTGTATTTCGGGAACTTGCCGCCTTGCTTGATCGGCGTGGAAGCGTGTGCGACCGCCCATCACTGGGGCCGTAGGCTTGAGCGCCTTGGGCATACGGTACGATTGATGGCGCCACAGTTCGTCAAGCCGTACGTGAAGACGAACAAGAACGATGCCGCTGATGCGGAGGCCATCTGCGAGGCGGTGAGCCGGCCGAATATGCGCTTCGTACCGATCAAGAGTATTGAGCAGCAGGCCATCCTGTCCGTACACCGTGCACGCCAGGGCTTCATCGAGGCGCGCACGGCGCAGGCCAACCAGATCCGCGGCTTGCTCGGCGAGTTTGGGTTGGTCATCCCGCAGGGGATTTGCCATGTCGCCCAGCGCGTACCGGCGCTGCTGGAGGATGCCGGCAACGAGCTGCCGTTGGCGTTGCGGCAACTGATCGATCGCCTGACCTGTCATCTCAAGGAACTCGACCAGCAGGTACGTGAGCTCGAGCGCCAGATCATCGCCTGGCACCGCGGCAGCGAGCTCAGCCGGAAGCTCGAGAAGATCCCCGGCATTGGCCCGCTGGCGGCGACCGCACTCGTCGCCTCGATCGCCGACGCCAGCAGCTTCGATAATGGCCGGCAGGTATCGGCCTGGCTAGGCCTTGTGCCACGGCAAAGCTCGAGCGGCGGCAAATCAGTGCTTCTCGGGATGAGCAAACGTGGCGATGTGTACCTGCGCACGCTGCTGATCCACGGGGCCCGCTCGGCCATCCTCGCGGCCAGGCGGCAAAAGGAGCGCAAGAACGTCTGGCTGACCAACTTGCTTGACCGACGGCACGCCAATATCGCTGCCGTGGCACTGGCCAACAAGAACGTGCGTACCGTGTGGGCGCTACTCGCGCACGGCCGCGACTTCAAGCCTGACTACTTGCCGGTACCCGCCGCATAGCCAAAACAGCTGCCAGCAAGAATGTCCGCGACAGGAGATCACACCACCGATTGCTCAGGCGATCACGCAGTGATGGCAAACCAGGTTAGACCGTGGTTGGAAAAACCCAGAAAATCCGCAGCACCTCGAGTGCAAACACGCGAATGGGAGCCAGCCAGCAGATCCCATCAGGGACAGCGGCACAGGCCGCAGCAAAAGTCCGAATGTACGGGTGCAATCTGTCCCTGCAAGCCCCCACGAACCGAAAGCCTGGCAAGCCTGGGGCACCCATGTACGGATTTCCAGTCCCGACCCGAAGGCTGTGAAGTCAATTGAATCAACAGGTTGGCTGGCGCGCCCGTTGCGTCGAATGCCTCACGATCTGCAACCCCGCAGGACTGATTCCCGCCAAGACCTCGGCAGAGACTCTGGACGTCCGGCCTCATCGTTCGCAGCAGTGCCAGGTAGATAATTCGGTTCTGTTTTTCAACAACTTGGATGGCCCCGGCCGGGCCCTCCGGCTCCGGGACTGGCTCCCTCCTGGGCCGAGGGAGCGCCCATTGTCCCGCAAGCCCACTGTGTAGACTCCCGACATGCCAGATCCTCTGGAGATCTTTCCTGGGGTTCAGGTCGGCGTCGACGACAGATGCTCGCCTCAGGTGCAGTGGATCCTCTGAACCCGATCCGGTCCGAATTAGAGTACACAGATGCGCCCGCAAAGACTCGATCTGAACCTCCTCGCAGTATTCGACGCGATCTTCGCCGAAGGCAATCTCACGCGCGCCGCGGCCCGCATGTGCATGAGCCAACCGGCGATGAGCAATGCGCTGAACCGGCTGCGCCGCGTCGCGAAAGACGACCTTTTTGTGCGTGACGGGCGCGGCATTCATCCCACGCCGGTGGCCGTTGAACTCGCGCCAATCGTCCGCCAGGCGCTCAATCTTCTTGAAACCGGCCTGGAAACGACGCCGGGACTGAGGGCGGGCCGTCTCCAGTCATTTTCGATTGCGGGGATGGACTATTACGAAGTAGTCATCCTGCCAAAGCTCATAGCGACAATCGAGGAGCGTGCACCCGGCACGTCGATCAAGGCCACAACGGGACTTTCGTCCGAAATGGAGAAGCCCCTGCGCTTCGGAGATATCGACCTGCTGATCGACTACGTGCCTTTGGCCGGCCCGGAGTTCAGGTGCGAAGTACTGTTCGAGGAAACGCGCGTCGTCCTCATGAACGCGGATCCTTCAGCGCCGAACGCAACTATTTCACTCGAGGAATTCGCCGCCAGTGGGCATGTCGGTCGCGCTGCCCGTGAAGGCGACGCACGAATCGATGAAATAGGCGCGCTCATGGCAACATCAGGCCGGCGCCTCGATGTCCGCGTCACCATCAACAACTGGCTGGCGCTGCCTGCAGTTCTGTCAGGCTCAAGGCTGATTGGCGTCGCACCTCGCCGGATCGCCGAGTTGTACGCCGGACAATTCGGCCTTGTCATGGCGCCACTGCCGCTGGATGTCAGGCCGATCCCGATCTACATGGTGTGGCATGAAAGCCGCGAAAAGCACCACGCACACCGATGGCTGCGCGCCCAGCTGAAGCGTGTGTGCCGGAATCTCTGACAGGCTTTGCGCTCCCGCGCTGCCCTTCCGGTATCACAGGGTTGTCACCAATTATCAAAGACTTGTCCTGCTTGGACAATTATTGACAGAGACGAGCAGATAACATGACTGCCCCATTCGGCCGGGAGGGCGATATGAGCGGCACACCGATAACGGATCAATTGCGCCGGAGCGGCAACTGGAACGAGGCCTGGGACGAGTTCGCGGAACTCGATCCGCAGTGGACCGAGAAGTTCATGGACATGGGCACGCTGCCCATGCGCTCCGGCGTACTCAACCGGAAGACCATCGAGCTGATCTTCCTCGCGGTCAATGCGTCCTGCACGCATCTTTACGAGCCGGGGGTGCGCCGACACATCCGCGGGGCGCTCGATCAGGGCGCCACGAAAGAGGAAATCATGGCAGTGCTGGAGCTGGTCACCGCGATCGGCATCCAGGCCTGCTCGTTAAGCGCCCCGATCCTCAAGGAAGAGCTGGCCGCGCGCCAAAGCGGTGCACACCACAAGGCGAAATAGTCGAACGAACCATCTACAATCCGGGCCCGGCCCGGTACTTCTTTGACAGGAATGAAAGAAAGATGCGCGGAATCACGCTTGCGATAGTCCTGCTGCTGGCAGTGCCTTCGGTAACATTTGCCCAGAGCTACGGTGGTAGCGGCAGCAGGGCGAATAGCTGGGATTTCACTTTGGGCGGAATCTACCAGGATGGCCAGAAATCGGCCGGCAACGGCGGCTCGTCGCTGGATATAAAGACCGCGCTCGGCTTTACGATGGGTCTCGATTACAACCTTACGAACAAGCTGGCGCTGGGCGCGGCGTTCAATTTTCTACGCCCCGATTACACCGCGATCATCGTCGACGCGGATGATCCCACCAGCAGTCAACGGATCAACCACACGCTGTCGCAATTCGACTTCCGGTTCAAGGGCACGTTCAATTTCCTGGACGGCCCGTTCACCCCGTTCGTCGAGCTTGGCCTGGGCTGGACCAACCTCGATTCGAATGTAGCGAAGGGCCCACCCGTCACCGGTTGCTGGTGGCATCCATATTGGGGATACATCTGCCAGGGTTACTACCGGACCTTCTCCGAGACCGATTTCACTTACGGCGGGAGCCTGGGCCTGCGATACGAGTTCAGGGGCGGCTCGTTCATCCGTGCGGACTACACCGTCTACGAGCTGGACTTTGGCGGGGACGTCGCGAATACCCGGCTGAAATCCATCAACGTCCGGTACGGCTGGCGCTTCTGACGAGCGTTGACGCGCAATTTTCGAGGAAGGCAGGACAAGCGTGAACCCGCTGAACGCACCGCTACGCAACTGGGTACTGGCCGCAGCAGCAACGGCCATGCTGGCGGCCTGCGCCTCCGGACCCGATATCCGGCGCGACACCAACCCGGCGGCGCAGTTCGGGACCTACAAGACCTTCGGCTTCTTCCCCCAGCTCGCCACGGACAAAGCGGGCTATGAATCCCTGTTTACCTCCAGGATGAAGGAGGCGACCCGGCGAGTGATGGAGAGCAAGGGCTACACCTACACACAGGATAACCCGGACCTGCTGCTCAATTTCTTCGCCAATGTCCAGGACAAGCAGGAAGTCCGCTCCACACCGGAGTCGATGCACGGCGGCCCCTACTCGATGGGCTACTACGGCTACCGCGATCCGTTCTACTACGGGATGAGCAGCCCTCAGGTGACGACGGTCAACTACAAGCAGGGTACTGTCTCGATCGATCTCGTGGATCGGGAGAAAAAGATCCTGGCCTGGAGTGCGACTGCCGAGGGCCGGATCCAGAAGAAGACGCTGCAGAATCCGGGCCCTGTGATCGACGCGCTCGCCCAGGAGCTGATGGCCCCGCTGCCGGCCGCGCCGGGCAGCATGTAATCGTGATCGCCAGTACGCAGTTCCGGACGAACCTCAAAGAGAACATGGAGCAATGAATCATGACGCAGTCTTTCCGCCGCGCACGCGCAGCAACCGCGGCCTTCCTCGCAGCGACGGTGCTGGCGGCTTCGCCGGGGCTGGTCCAGGCGCAGGAGGAGGTCGATCGGGCAAAGGTCAGCGCCTACGTCGAGGCTGCGCGGGCCGAACTTCGCGCCAACCGGGAGGCCCTCATGGCCGCCAACCTGACGCTGGCGCCCGCGGAATCGGACGCGTTCTGGCCCCTGTACCGCGAGTTCAATACGAAGCGGGCGGAACTCGGCGACACCCGGCTGAAGATCATCATGGACTATGCCGACAAGTATCCGAACGTCGACGATGCGACCGCCAAGGACCTCGTCGACCGTTCGCTCGCGTATGACAAGAAGCTCCACAAGCTGGAGGACAGCTATGTGGCGAAGTTCCGGAAGGTGCTGCCAGCCGCCAAGCTGATGCGTTTCCTGCAGATCGACTCGCGGGTCGAGACCCTGGTGGAGCTGCAGATCCAGCAGTCCATTCCGGTTGTCGAACCCCGGGGATGAGGCCGTTGCCCGCGCGCGGGCGCTGCTTCCCGCAGAGGATCCTGCCACCGCGGGTAAGTGAGGCGGGGTTGTGCGCAGCTGCCGGTACACCACGTCATCCAGTCAGGGGTAGGTCTTGAGAAAGTCAGCGACATGGCTGATCGGCGCTTGCGCAGCGACTTTTGTCGGTTGCGCAACCCTGCAACCCGATCTGCCGTCCATCACCGAAGCGCCGACGGGCAGCCGGCTTCCAGGCAAGATCGTCTGGCATGACCTGATCTCCGATACGCCGGCCGAATCGCAGCGGTTCTATCACGAGCTGTTCGGCTGGGAGTTCCAGCCTGTTGGCGCCAGGCTCGGGTTTGGCGACGACAGTACCTATTCCCTGATTCGAAACAAGGGGCGACTGATTGGCGGCATGGTCGATGCCAACAAGCTGGGCAATGACAAGAAGATCTCCCAGTGGGTCGTGTTGATGTCGGTGCCGGACGTTGACAGGGCTGTCGATGCCTTGAAGGCGCATGGGGGCCGCGTTTTTGCGCCGCCGACCGAACTGGAGAGGCGGGGCCGGATTGCCGTCGTGGAA
>LJNS01000074.1 GCA_001303245.1 Gammaproteobacteria bacterium SG8_30 | reverse complement strand
CGCGACGTCCGATCGGGAAAGGCCTCAGCGGGTGCTTCGTCCAGGGAGCTGCGCGCTGGAGCGCGAGCTCCGCCGCGCACGCCGTGGAGCCCGTATCCTCGCCCTGGCTAGCGCTCGCGGAAGACCGCCGTGAGCTGCATGAAGCCGGGGCCGATCGTGACCATCAGCGTCGCGGCGAAGATCAGCAGCGTGGGGAAGAGCATCTTCAGCGGGGCCTTGCCGGCCATCTCCTCGGCGCGCTGCATGCGCTGCACGCGCAGGCTCTCCGCGTGTACCCGCAGCGTGTCGGCCAGGCTCGTGCCGAAGCGCTCGGTCTGCACCAGCATCGCCACCAGCGCGTGGATCTCGTCCACGCCGGTGCGCTCGGCCAGTGAGCGCAGCGCCTGGGTGGTGCTCTTGCCGGCGCGGACCTCGAGGGTCACCAGCTCGAACTCGGCGGCCAGCGTGACGTGCGTGCGCGCGAACTCCTTGGCGATGCGCTTCAGGCTCATGTTGACGCCGAGGCCGGCCTCGACGCAGACGACCATCAGGTCCAGCGCGTCGGGCAGGCCCAGCACCATCTCCATCTTGCGCGCAGCGCGCTTGCGATCCAGCACGTAGGAGGGTCCTACCAGGCCGACCGCCGCCGCCATGCAGAGCAGCACGATCAGCTGGAAGTGCGTGAGGTTCCACGCCGGGCTCATCGCGAAGAAGATCAGCGGCAGCATCACGGCCAGCGTGTGGCGCAGGCCCGTGTAGATCACCATCGCCGAGGGGCGCCGGTAGCCGGCCTCGATCAGGCGCTGGCGGTTGTAGGTGTGGGAGTCCGACTCCTCCCGCTGCTTGTCGCTGCTGCGCGAGACCGGCTTCAGCAGCTTGAGCAGCCAGCCGCCCCGATCCTCGGCGAGCAGGCCTTCGCCGGACATCTGGGGGATCGCCACGCGCGAGCCGTCCGCGAGCCGCGCCAGGCGTCGGCGCGTGGAGTTGCGCGCGGGCAGGGCGGCCATGCCGGCCGCCAGGGTGACGGCGGCCACGACCGCGAGTCCGATGACGAGGAAGTTCATGACGTTCTCCTCAGACCTTGATCTCGGCCATCCGGCGACAGATGACGTAGCCGATGAAGATCATGATGGTGGCAATGAGCACCAGGGTGCGTCCGGCCTCTTCGGTCCAGAGCGGCTCGATGTAGCTCGGGTTCACCAGGTAGATCGCGCCGATCATGATCAGCGGCCAGACCGCCAGGATGTTGGCCGACATGCGGCCCATGGCGGTGATCGCCCGGACCTTGCCGTAGACCTTGAAGCGCTCGCGGATCACCGTCGACAGGTTCTCGAGCACCTCGGCCAGGTTGCTGCCGGTCTCCTGCTGGATCGAGATCGCCGTGACGAAGAAGGGCAGGTCTCCGCTCGGCACCCGGTAGAGCAGGTTGTCGAGCGCCCGCTTGGTCTCCTTGCCCAGCGCGATCTCGTTGGCGACGTAGCGGAACTCGGGGCCGATCGGCTCCGAGAGCTCCTCGCCCACCATCTGCAGGCCGCTGTTCAGCGAGTGGCCGGCGCGCAGCGAACGCACCAGCAGGTCGAGGGCGTCCGGCAGCTGCTGCTCGAAGACCGCCATGCGCGCGGCCGTCCGGTGCCGCACCTGCATCCAGGGCAGCAGGCCCGCACCCAGGAACAGGAACGCCTTGAGCGAGCCCGGCGCCAGCGCGAAGCCCACCGCCAGCCCGGCCAGCGCCATGCCGACCGACACCAGCAGGAAGCGCTGGACCGTCATCGGCACGCCCGCCCGGTAGAGCTGGATCGAGATCTCCTCCCGACCCGGGATCGCCGCCAGGATCTGGTGGGCGAGACCGCTCGTCAGCTCCTCGCGCAGAGAGGTCTCCTCGGGCCGCGTGCGCGGTCCCTCGAGGCTCAGCGCCAGGCGCTCGAGCCGCTTCGCGGTCTTGCGCGACGCGCGGCGACCGCGCGCGAGCTGGAAGAACGCCTCCGCCGCCAGCACGACGGCCAGGAAGATGAAGGCATAGAGGATCGGAGACATGGGGTACCTCGCCTAGCGGTCGCGGGGATCGAAGAGGTCGGAGGGGAGCTCGATGCCCGCGAAGCGCAGCCGCTCCGCGAAGCGCGGTCGGATGCCGGTCGGCACGACCCTCGACAGGATCTGCCCTTCCTCGTCTCCCCGGTAGCGCTCGAGCTTGAAGATCTCCTGCATCGTGACGACCTCGCCCTCCATGCCGGTGAGCTCCTGGAGGCTCGACAGTCGTCGCGAGCCGTCGGGCATGCGCACCAGCTGGACGACCACGTTGATCGCCGCGGCCACCTGCGCGCGCACCGCCTTCTGCGGAATCTCGAGACCCGACATCGCGATCATCGTCTCGAGGCGCGAGAGCGCGTCCCGGGGCGAGTTGGCGTGGACGGTCGTCAGAGAGCCGTCGTGGCCGGTGTTCATCGCCTGGAGCATGTCGAGGGCCTCGCCCCCGCGCACCTCGCCCACCACGATGCGGTCGGGCCGCATGCGCAGACTGTTGATCACCAGGTGGCGCTGGCTGATCAGGCCCTTGCCCTCGATGTTCGCGGGCCGGGTCTCGAGCCGCACGACGTGCTCCTGCTTGAGCTGGAGCTCCGCCGAGTCCTCGATCGTGACGATCCGCTCGTCCGTCGGGATGAAGCCCGACATGACGTTGAGCAGGGTCGTCTTGCCGGCGCCGGTGCCGCCCGAGATCAGCACGTTGAGCTTGGCCCGGACGATCGCCTCGAGCAGCTTCACCACCTCGGGGGTCACCGCGCCGTGCGCGATCAGGTCGTCGGCGGTCAGCGGGTCCGTGCCGAAGCGCCGGATCGAGACCGACGGGCCGTCCAGCGCCAGCGGCGGAATGATCGCGTTCACACGCGAGCCGTCGGCCAGCCGTGCGTCCACCATCGGTGTGGTCTCGTCGACGCGCCGGCCTACCGCGGACACGATCTTCTCGATGATCCGCATCAGGTGGGCGTCGTCCTTGAAACGCGCCGACGTCTTGAAGAGCTTGCCGTTGCGCTCGACGTAGACGTCGTCGTGCCCGTTGACGAGGATGTCGCAGACCGTCGGGTCCTGGAGCAGCGGCTCGATCGGGCCGAGCCCGAGCACCTCGTGCTGCATCTCCTCGACCAGCTGCTCGCGCTCTTCGAGCGTCAGCAGCACCTTCTCCTCCTCGAGCACGCGCCGCGTCGCGACGGCGATGTCCGCGCGGATACGCTCCTCGGAGAGCTTGGTCAGCTTTGCGAGGTCGAGCAGATCGAAGAGCCGGTTGTGCACGCGGAACTTGAGCTCCTGGTGCCGGCTCGTCACGTCCTTCTCGATCTTGCTCTCGGCGCTCTCGACCGTCCTCTCGGTCTTCCTCTCGGCCGGGGCCTTCTCGCCGCTCGCTGCGGAAGCCTCGGACTTCGGCGCCTCGAAGCGGTGCAATCGGTCCAGCAGTGCCATGAAGTGGATCTCCTACTTCTCGAAGATGCGACGGAACCGGTCCGTCAGCTTCGTGGATCGAGTCGTCTCGTTCTCTGCCAGGCCGCACCACACGTGCACCTGGTGCGCCAGATCCCGGAACGCCTGCGTGAGTGCAGCCCGAGGAGCGATCTCGCCCAGGGGCTTGCCCTGGTTCACGCTCTCGACGGTGTTGGCGTAGTCGTTGGGGATCGCAGCGCCGGCCTTGCGGCCGAGGAAGCGGGTGAGGTCGCGCTCCGTCACCGCGTCGCCCGAGGACTGCCGGTTCACCACCGCGTGGATCTTCTCGGTCGGGTGACCGAGGCGGCGCAGCAGCTCCATGTGCTTGCGGGCGTGGTGGAGGGTGGGAACGTCCAGCGAGGTCACGACCAGGATCTGGTCGGCCAGGTCGAGGGCGCGGACGCTCGCGTCGTTCCAGTTCCTCGAGACGTCGAGCAGCACGAAGTCGAACTGGCGCCGCAGGATCTCGAGCAGCCGGGTGACGTGCTCGCCCTGGATCAGCTCCGAGTCCTCGATGCGCGGCGGCGCGGCCAGGATCTGCACGCCGCTCTGGTGCACCTGGAGGATGCTGCGCAGGTAGGTGCCGTCGAGGCTGTCTCCCTCGCGGGCGATGTCGGCCAGCGTGTAGCTGGGCTCGATGTCGAAGTGGAGGGCCACGTCGCCGAGGGGGAAGTTGAGGTCGACGATCACCACGCGGCCGCCCTTCTCCTGCAGGCTCGCGGCCAGCTGCGAGGTCACGCAGGTGGCGCCGACGCCGCCCTTCGCGCCCATCACCGAGATGACCTGCGCGCTGCGCTCGATCGCCGGCTCCACCTGCCGCCCGCGCAGCAGGCGCTGGATCGCGCGGTTCAGGTCGTCCTCGTTCGGCGCCTGGGGCAGGAACTCCCGCGCGCCGATCTGCATCGAGCGCAGGATCACCTGGCTGTCGTCCTGGCAGCCGCTGACGAGCAGGTCCGGCGTGACGCTCCCCAGCGACTCGATCAGGTCGAGCACCACGTGGGGGGCATGACCCAGGTCGGCGTAGAGCACGTCCGGCGACTCTGCCTTGAGGACGTCGGAGAGGTCCTCCGGATCGTCCACGATCACCGCGACCTCGGCCCCGGGCACCGCCGACAGTCGGTTGCGGATCTCGTCGGCGAACTCCTTGAGCTCTGAGAAGATCGCGAAGCGCAGCTTGTCCATGTCTCCCTTCCTTCCGTTCCGTTCGTGTTCTTCGTTCTCGGGATTCGTTTACTGAACCAGCACCGGCAGGTCGGCCCGGATGTTGAAGTCGAGCCCGCCGCTGCCCGTCGTGCCGCAGTCGCAATCGTCCCAGCGCGGGTGGCCCGGGCACATGAACGAGCCGCGGATGATCTTGTCCGGGGTGACGGTGATCTCGCGGATCTCGAAGCAGACCCCGCCCTTCACCTGCATCGGATCGCCACCGGAGCAGTGCAGGTCGGTCTGGCACTCGACCACCGGCAGGCACACCGGCCACGAGTCCGGCACGCCGGGGATGCCGCCCGGGTAGAAGTCTCCGTCGGGATGGTCCGCGTCGGCACCTGCGGGGTCCCCGTACGGGGCGTTGCCGAAGAAGCGGTCCTGGATCTCCTTGATCACCGGAGTCTTGTCGCCGTTGTCGACGTGGATCGGGCCGTCGACCTCGAACGTGTTGCCGGTCTCCACCATGTCGTTCAGGTCGGACGTGTTGACGCTGTTGATGTCCGAGTCGAAGTTGGTCCAGCAGGCGTTCTGCTCGGAGGTGTTGTGGAACTCGAGACAGCTCGCCGTCTCGCCTGCGAACGCCGGGTTCTCGACCAGCTCGCACTCGTTCGGCGGCGTCGCGATCGTCGCGCAGTAGTCGGCCTCGCAGTTCTCGCCCTTCAGCTTGCAGCAGTCGATCGCGATGGGCAGGTCGAACGCGCCCGGACCGAAGCTTCCCGCGAAGCCCAGGTAGGCGATCGCGCTGGCGCCGACGTCGAAGGAGTTGATGCCGAGGATCTTCGCCATGAAGGCCGGGATCGGGTTGTTGGGGCTGGCCTCGGCCAGCCGCGAGGTCACCTGGACCGCGGTGACCACGTACGGATCCGTGAGGTCGACGCCCGGGTCGAAGGTCTCGGTCTCGAGGTCCCAGTTGCCGTAGACCAGGTCGCCGGGCTCGAGCGTGACCGAGGCATTGACGACGGCGCCATTGGCTGCGCCGATCGCCAGACCGGCCGCCTCTGCGGCTCCGAGCGTGACGGTCGGACCCGTCTTGTCGATCAGGTCCCGCGCCGCGGCCAGGGCCGCTGCGTCCGACACGTTCTGGGCCTGGGTCCGGGCCACGAGGATCATGCCGGCATCGATCGCGAGGGCCGCCGCCGCGATCAGCGCGGTCAGGGCGACCAGAGTGGTCAGCATGGCGACCCCTCGTTCTCGGCGTCTGCGGGTGGTGATGCTCTGCATGTCTTCAGCTCCCTTGAGTGAGGCCTCGGCCCGGCTGCGCGGGCGCCCGACCCGGGTGGGCCGGGCGCCTCCGCCGGCGCATGCTCCTCGACTACCGGCCGCCTCCGATCTGGATGATGTCCGGCAGCCTGCTCTCGCCGCCCTTGCGAGACTCGTGCTTGCGAAGCACCTGGTCGGCGTTGTCCGCGCTCTGGCCATCGAGTGCAGCCACGTCCTTGTCGGCGTTGCGCAGCGCGGCGACCGGGTTCGCGACCTGTGCCTCCGTATTGGCGCGCACGGACTCGCCCCAGTGCCGGTCGACGTTCGAGGCGCAACCGACACCGGCGGTGGCGAAGGCGAGGATGATCAGGATCGTGTTGAGGCGTCGCATCAGTTCTGGCTCCAGTACGAGTCGGAGGACACGCGGTACCCGACGTCGCCGATCAGGCCGCTCGACCGCTCATCGGTCTCCTCGGCGGGCGGCAGCCCCTCGAGGCGGCCGAGCAGGTAGAACTCGGCCATGTTCGGCTCGATGTAGTTGTTGGTGGGAAGCGGGTGCGGGCCGGGGCCCAGGGGCTTCACGAGCTGCGGGGTCACCAGGATCACGAGCTCGGTCTCCTCGCGCTGCCACTCGGAGCTGCGGAAGAGGGCGCCGATCACCGGGATCGAGCCGAGCACCGGGTACTTCCCGGAGATGCCCCGCACGCTGTCCGACAGCAGGCCCGCGATCGCGAAGCTCTGGCCATCGGCCAGCTCGACCGCGGTCTCCGCACGGCGCGTGCGGAACGCCGGCACGATCGTGCCGCTCACCTCGGTACCGAGGGTCAGATCGGGCTCGGAGACCTCCGGCTTGACCATCACGTGGATGCGGTCGTCGCCCAGCACGGTCGGCGTGAAGCCGAGACCGATGCCGAACTCCTTGAACTCGATCGTGATCGAGCCGGCGGTGGCGCCACCCTGGGTGATCGGGATCGGGACCTCGCCGCCCACCAGGAAGTGCGCCGTCTCACCGCTGCGGGCCACCAGAGTGGGCTCCGCGAGGACCTTCGACAGGCCGCGCTCGTCCAGGGCGTCCATGAAGATCGCCAGGAACTTGAGCCCGCCGATGTTGGTCATCGAGCCGGCGATGTTCACGGAGTTGAGGATGGTCTGGCCCTGGTCGTCGAGCTGGGTCAGCCCACCGATGAAGGTGTCGAGCAGGAAGTCGCGGCCGTCCTTCTCGATCAGCGTGCTGAAGTTCGTGCCGAACTTGCGGGTCACCGTGCGGCTCATCTCCGCGACCACGACCTTCAGCTGCACCTGGTGGTAGCCGCCGACCCGGAGCAGGTTGACGAAGCGGTCCTTGGCGTCGTCTCCGAGATAGGCCCGGGCCATGTTCGCGGCCTCGGCGGCCGCGGCCTCGTTGCCGACCGTTCCCTTGAGCACGATCGCGCTGCCGGCGCTCGTCACCTGGATGCCGGGCTCGGAGAGCGCCCGTCGCAGCTGGTTCTCGAGCTGCGAGTAGGCGGCGCCGATCTGCACGTCGATCGCCGCAATCGGGCGGCCGGCGTCGGTCCACAGCACCACGTTGGTGAGGCCGGTCAGCTTCGGCACCAGCTGGATCTCGTTGGATCCCAGCACGACCACGTCGAGGGTGTCCGGGTGACCGACCGACACGCGCTTCACGCGCGCCTGGGTCTTCAGGTAGACCGACTTGCCCAGCTCCATCTCGATCACGGAGAGCACGTCCTCGCCGCTCTCCGAGAGGTGGACGGTCGCGTCGGTGGCCGACGGGATCAGCCGCTTCGGCTCGGGCTGGGCCAGGGTCGCGTCCGGTGCCGGGAATGTGGCCGTCTCGATGGCCACGGCCGCCGGCGCCAGCGCGAAGGCGAGCAGGGCAGCGCTCGCAGCGCCGATCCAGGCCGCTCGAAACGCGGGGAGCAGCTCTCCTCGCCGATCGTCGGCCCTGCAAGGGCGTTCGCAGTTCATGAGATCCTCCAGGGGGCTTTTCAAGAGTGGGTTGCTTTTCAAGAGTGGGAATCGAATCGATCGGATCGGCTAGTAGGACTTGACGCTGACGTCCGAGCCCTTGACGATCTGGACGCCGGCCTTGCGGATGGCGCGGGCGCGCGGGCGCGCCAGCATGTCGCCTGCGCTCACGCCGATCGTCTTCACGACCTCGTGATCGCCGGGGCCGCGCAGCGCGAGCTGGAGGCGCCCCTCGTGGGCGCTGTAGGCGAGCTTCTCGGCCTCGAGCGGCGTGACCTCGAGGGTCACCACGCTCACCAGCTCGGGCTCACCGTTCTGGGCCTCTTCCATCTGCTGGTCGATCGCCAGCACGCGCACGTCCTGGAGGACGACCTTCGTGTACGGGACCTTGTCCCGGGTCGCGAGGTTGCGCAGGGTCGCGAGCACGTCGACGCGGGTGCCGGGGTTCACGAAGCCGGCGACGCCGATGATCGGGTCGACCTTCACGGAGACCGCGCGCGACTCGGCGTCGATCACCGAGACCAGGCCGGCCTCGGCGCCTTGCGGCAGCAGCGACGGCTCGAGGATCGGCTCGCCATCGGCGAGGGCGCGGCGCAGCACGCGACCGACCAGCTCCTTCTCGTCGTGGAAGGCGCCGCGCGGCGCGAACTCCTTCGGCCACTCGACGGTCCGGAGCTGCTGGGTGGTCAGCGCCGAGCCCACGGTCACGTCGGTGCGGGCCAGGACGATGTCCACGGTCTCGACCTTGGCGACGGGCACAGGGGTCTGGGACTGGGCCTGGTTCTCCAGGGTGCGCTGCGCCAGGAAGGCGGCCGCCGTCCCCAGGACGACCGCGAAGGCGAAGAAGAGAAGTGCTCGTCGGTTGTGCATCGCTGGCCTCGCTATTCCTTTCTCGTTTCGAATGTTCTTCGAAGAGTCGGTAGAGTTTTTTTCGGGTGGGTGAGGGCGGCCTGCGGATCAGCCGCTGCCCTCGTTGCGCATCGTCGAGGTCCCGACCAGGTCGATGGTCGGGGCCATGGTCGCCACGAATCCCGGAACGACCGTGAAGGTGTAGGTGTGCGTCACGGTGACCTGGGAGTTCGTATCGGGGTCGCCGCACTGGCCGGCCACGGCGATGTCTCCGCCTCCGACCGTGATTCCCGCCGCGGCCGCGTAGTTCGCCACGCGCGCCTGGACGTCCGCCTCGACGTCCGCGGCCACGCAGCCCACGCGGAAGACGACCGCCTCGCGCGCGCCCTCGCGCGCAGCGTTGGTCAGCGTCTGCCACTGCCCGAAGAGGACACCGAATTCGACGATGCCGAAGAGCAGCAGCAGCAGGACCGGGAGGACGAACACCATTTCGACCATCGCCATCCCGGCGCGGCGTCGGTTCTGCAGTCGAGTCATCACATCCATGCCGAACCCCAGAGTTGTTGCGCCGCAGCGCCGAGCCCCATCGCGACCGCGAAGGGCAGGCCCTTGGCTGCGGGAGATTCCGAATCGGGCGCGAAGTAGACGACGCGCCGGAAGAGGAAGGAGTGCTTCGCCGACAGCGCCCAGCGGCGCAGCAGGTCGAGCAGACCTCCCTGCAGGGCGATCACGCCCACCGCCATCACGCCGCCTGCGATGATCATCCACCAGAGTGCCGGCAGGAGGTTTGCGGCACCCCAGAAGGCGCCGAGCACCATCACCGCCTTCACGTCGCCGGCACCCAGCCAGCGCAGCGCAAAGGGCAGAAAGAGCAGCCCCAGGGCGGTCGCTGCACCGGTGAGCGCCCAGAGGGCGCCCTGGAAGCCGCTGTCGAAGGTCGCCAGCGCGAGAGCCGTGGCGAGTCCGGACAGCGTCAGCCAGTTCGGGATGCGCAGATCGCGCACGTCCTGGTGGACGCAGAGGAAGAGAAAAGCCGCTGCCCACCCGAAGGCGGGCAGCGGCGTCTCTCCGGCGGAGAACGTGAAGCACGCAACGACGAGCGCCGCGACGAACGTCGGGAGGAGCTCCCGGCGAACCGCCGCAATCAGGCCGGTGAGCTCGAAGCCCGTTCCGACCTGGGTACCCATCGTCTCTTCCATGGCTTGCTTCACGCCGGGTCTCCGATCGACTACGGGCGGATGGTGGAGCCGATGTTGTCCAGGGCCAGGCCGATGTCGTCCTTCAGCGTGCCCCAGAGCAGAGCCGCGGCCACCGCAAACACGACGCCCACGATCGCCCACTCCACCATTTCCATGCCCTCGTCCTCGCGAACGAGACGCTTCGTCGTCTGCCAGAGCTTCATCATTGTTCTCCGTTGTTATCGGTTGTTCAGACAGTCACTCACACGAAGTAGAGTCGTTGGCGAGAGCGCGGATGTGTCTACCCACGCGACCGCTTGGCTCGTTCCGTGTGCCCGATCACATGAGCAAGCGATGTGCCAAGCCGAATGTCCGGGGTGGCGCTGCGCGCCTTCCGCGTTCGGAGACAATCGTCTGCGTGATCGCCTGCGCACGCGTGATGGTGCGAAGTCGTCTGCGCAGCGGGGTTCGCCGCGTCAGCCGCGCAGTGACGATGAGAACACGCAGTACGCGGGGTGAACGAACTTGCAGAGCATCACGCATGCGCAGGCGACCGGCATTCGACCGGAATGCGACGCTTGCGGTACCCGGGTCGGCTGGTGGAGAATCCCCGACGTGTCGAACCGCATCGATCGCGCGACCTGGCTCGAGCTGATGAAGTTCGTCTGCACCTTCGCCTGGGCGGACCTGTCGGTGCATCCGGCCGAACGCAGCTTCGTGAGCCGACTGCTCTCGCGGCTGGACTTCGATGCGGAAGAGGAGGCGCAGGTGCGCGAGTGGCTGCGCACGCCACCGCCGCCGGAGTCGGTCGACCCGACCCGCATCCCCCGCGCCCACCGCCAGCTGTTCCTGGCCGCGATCGACGGTGTGATCTCCGCGGACGGCCAGATCTCGCCGGAGGAGCGCGAGAGCCTGGCGCTGCTCAAGGAGCTGATGGACGCGTAGCCGGTAGCCGGGGTGTCCGCCTCGGGACCCGCTCGCCGCGAGCGCGGGACACTGCCGCGTCGGCGCGCCGAATGGGCTGCGGCAGACGAAGGCCCGACCGGTGCGCAGCACGCGACGTTCGGCGGCCGTCAGGTCGATCGCGTGGCCGATGCCCTCACGTAGACGGGCGTCGCCCCATCCCACCCTTCTTACCGCGAATCCCTCCCGCGACGGCTCGCGGGTGACGCCCGGCCCGCCGGCGCAGTAGAATCGCCCGCATGAGCCCCGAACAGGTCGTGCGAAGCTTCTGCGAGGCGGTCACGCGGTTGGACGTGAAGGAGCTGTCCGGCTTCTTCAGCGCCGATGCCGTGTACCACAACATTCCCATCGACCCGGTCACCGGTCCCGAGGCGATCGAGAAGGTGCTCGCACAGTTCCTGGGCCCGGCCTCCCGGGCCGAGTTCGAGCTGCGCGCGCTGGCGGTGAGCGGTCGCAGCGTGCTCACGGAGCGGGTCGATCGCTTCACGATCGGCGACAAGCAGGTCGAGCTGGCGGTGATGGGCGTGTTCGAGGTCGCGCGGGACGGCAAGATCACCGCCTGGCGCGACTACTTCGACATGGCCCAGTTCAGCCGCCAGCTGGCCTAGCCAGCCGCCAGGCTCCTCGATGATCCTGCTGGTCCGCCACGGCGAGACGGCCGGGAACGCCTCGCGCGTGTTCCAGACGCCCGAGACGCCACTGTCCGAGGTCGGCCTGGCCCAGGCCCGACGCCTGGCCGCGCGCCTGGCGAGCCGCCCGCTGGCTGCGATCGTCAGCAGCGATCTCGCCCGGGCGCGCATGACCGCCGAGGCGGTGGGCGCGGCGACCGGCCTGCCGCTCGCGCTCGACCCGGGGCTCCAGGAGCGCAACTTCGGCGATCTGCGCGGGACGGCCTACGCGGAGCTCGACGTCGATCCCTTCGCACCGGACTACGTCCCCCCCG
>LJNS01000012.1 GCA_001303245.1 Gammaproteobacteria bacterium SG8_30 | reverse complement strand
CGAAGAACTCCATCATCTGCGGGACGCTCATCCGCGCACGCACGTTGTCGTGCGCGATGATCACCGCGCCGGCATTGCCGAAGTTCTCGTTGCCGCCGGTGTGGTCGAAGTGCCAATGGGTGTTGAGCACGAAGCGCGCCGGCTCGGGGTGCAGCTCCGCGAGCGCCGCCTGGATCTTCGGGGTCAAGGGCGCAAATTGGTCGTCGATGACGAACACCCCGTCGTCGCCCACCGAGACGCCGATGTTGCCGCCCTGGCCGAACAGGACGTAGACGCCCTCGGCGACCTTCTCGGTCGTGATGGTGACTTCCGGCTGCTGCAGCTGCGCCCCCGCAGGCGGCGCAAGAAAGACGAGCGCGGCCGACACGGCGAGCGCGGCCCGCGACGAGCTGGTGAACATGGCATCCCCCTTCCTGGTCCCCGCCCCGGCTTGTAGCAGACCATCCTGTTATCATCAATGCCGGGCATGGAGAGCCTTCGGATGAGACGACTTGCCGCCACCTGGCTGACGCCGCTCTTGCTGGCCCTGGGAGCCACGCTGGCGCTCGCCCAGGCGACGGGCCCTTCCAGCACGGCGGTCCTGGTCGAGATCAAAGACGCCATCGGCCCGGCGACCCGGGAGCACTTCCTCAAGGCGCTGGAGAAGGCCGAGGCCGACCGCGCACAGCTGCTGATCCTCATGCTCGACACCCCGGGCGGACTGGATGCGGCCATGCGCGACATGATCCAGGGCATCCTGAACGCGCGGGTCCCGGTCGTGACCTACGTGGCGCCGTCCGGTGCGCGGGCGGCAAGCGCCGGTACCTACCTGCTGTATGCGAGCCACGTGGCCGCCATGGCTCCCGGCACGAACCTGGGCGCGGCGACGCCCGTGCCCATCGGCGGCTCCCCGCCACCCGAGCGGCAGCCTGCGCAGAAGGACGGCGAGAAGGAAGGCAACGAGGCGCCCGCCGCTCCGGATCCAGCCGGGGCGTCCAACCGCAAGGCGGTCAACGACGCCGTCGCCTACATCCGCAGCCTGGCCGAATTGCGCGGCCGCAACGTCGAATGGGCCGAGGAGGCGGTGCGCAGCGCGGCGAGCCTGCCGGCGCAGGAGGCACTCGAGCAGAACGTGATCGACCTGGTCGCGAAGGACGTGCCGGACCTGCTGGCCCAGCTCGACGGCCGCGAGCTCGAGGCCGCGGGACTCGCGGTGAAGCTCGCCACCGAGGGCATGGTCGTGGAACGTTTCGAGCCCGACTGGCGCATCGAGCTGCTGTCGGTGATCACCAATCCGCTCGTGGCCTACGGCCTGCTGATCATCGGCCTGTACGGCCTCATGTTCGAGGGCTACAACCCGGGCGCCATCCTGCCGGGCGTCATCGGCGCGATCTGCCTGCTGCTCGGCCTGTACGCGCTGCAGGTGCTGTCGGTGAACTACGCGGGCCTCGCCCTCGTCGGACTCGGCATCGCGATGATGATCGCGGAGATGTTCGTGCCGAGCTTCGGCGCGCTCGGGATCGGCGGCCTCGCCGCCTTCGTGATCGGCTCGATCATCCTGCTGGACACCGACGCGCCCGGTTTCGGCGTCAACCTGGGTCTCGTCGGCGGCATCGCCACGGTGTCGGGCATCGTGATGTTCGGCACGGCGTGGATGGCGATGCGCGCGAGGCGAAAACCGGTGACGACGGGTCCGGAACAGCTCGTCGGCGCGACTGCCGTGGCGGTCGCCGGTTTCACCGGTCGCGGCACCGTGCGGATCTTCGGCGAGGACTGGAACGCCGAGAGCCCGCTGCCCGTCGCGCCTGGCCAGAAGGTCGTGATCGAGCGCGTGGAAGGACTGATGCTGCATGTCCGCCCCGCGGACTGAACAGGAGGCAAGACCGTGCTGCAGATCCCACTGATCGTCGTCGGCGTATTCCTCATCGCGTTGCTGGTCAATGCGATCAAGATCCTGAAGGAGTACGAGAGGGGCGTGATCTTCACGCTCGGCCGTTTCACCGGTATCAAGGGCCCGGGCCTGATCATCGTCATCCCCGTCATCCAGCAGATGTCCCGCGTCGACCTGCGCACGATCGTGCTGGACGTGCCGAAGCAGGACGTGATCTCGCGGGACAACGTCTCGGTGAAGGTCAACGCCGTGGTCTACTTCCGCATCGTCGACCCGGCGAAGGCGATCATCCAGGTCGCCAACCCCTTCGAAGCCACCAGCCAGCTCGCGCAGACCACGCTGCGCTCCGTGCTCGGCCAGCACGAGCTCGACGAGATGCTCTCCCAGCGCGAAAAGCTCAACGCCGACGTGCAGAAGATCCTCGACGACTCCACCGACATCTGGGGCATCAAGGTTTCGCATGTCGAGATCAAGCACGTCGACCTGGACGAGAGCATGATCCGTGCCATGGCCCAGCAGGCCGAGGCCGAGCGCAGCCGGCGCGCCAAGGTCATCCACGCCGACGGCGAGAAGCAGGCCGCCGCCGCACTGGTGCAGGCGGCTCGCGAACTCGGGGCGGATCCGCGCGCCATCCAGTTGCGGTACCTGCAGACGCTCACCGGGCTGTCGACCCAGGGGACGACCACGATCGTCTTTCCGCTGCCGATGGACCTGATCTCGCCGCTGCTCAAGGCCAGCACTGGAGGCTCGGACACCTCACGCTGACAGGGCGCGCCGCGCCTCCTGCAGCTGCCGGCCGAGGCGCTTGGCCGAGACGGGCACCGAGGTGCGCAGGTCCTGCGCGAACAGGGAGACGCCGTACTCGGCGACCATCCAGCGCAGCAGCACCACTTCCTCGGGCTCGCCCGAGTGGCGGGCCGCCGCGTCGGCCTCGATCTCGTCCAGGCGTAGGTGCCATCCGCGCAGCTCGTGCTGGGCATCGACGTCGTGCCGACGCGCGAGGCGCAGTTTTTCCGCCCGCCGGGTCACGGCCCGAAGCAGGCGCGGCAGCTGGTCGAGCCAGGGATCGGGAGCGTCGCGGACGAGCCGCTCCCCGGCGAGCCGCTTGACCTGCCCGAGGCAGTCCTCGGCCAGCGCCGGATCGACCCGATCGGGCAATTCCCCGATGGCGGAGACGGCGTCCCGTCGCTCGGCGAGCGCCTGCTTTACGGCTTCGGCAATCCGCAGTCCTTCCTCGTAGAGCTCCGGCCTCCCCGCCTCGGCTGCCGCCTCGAAAGCGGCGGCGTCCCGAGGCAACGCCTCGCCCTCGGGCAAGCAGCATCGCACGACCGCGCGGTCGCAGACGTCGTCGATCAACGTCCGCAGCACACCGAGCGGATGGTGCAGAAGGCCGAGCTGGTGATCCGCAGCCAGCGCCTTGCGCAGGTAGCGCAGCTGCGGCTCGAGGCGCAAGGTCAGCAGGCGGATCACGCCCTGGCGGGTGATGCGGAGGGCCCGCTCAGCGGAATCCTCACAGGTGATCGCCACCGCGCTGCCGCGATCCTGGATGGCGGGGTAGACCTTGAGCGTCAGGCCGCCGCGCTCGAGCTCCACGCCGTCGGGCAACGCTCCGAAGTCCCAGCTCCTGACGCCCTCCCGCACGAGGTCCTCGGCAACCGCCCGCCGTGCGCGCTGTTGGGCCGGCCTCAGATCGCGCTGTAGCGCCTCAAGGTCGCGGCTCTCCCCGATCACCCTTCCCTGAAGGTCACGCACGCGCAGGTTCAGGCGCAAGTGCGCGGGGACGCCGACGGCGCGTAGCTCGGCCGGCGCGATCGGCGTTCCCGCGTAGCGCGACAGCCAGCGTGCCGCCGCTTCCAGGAGCCCCTCGCCCGGCCCCGCATCGATTTCGGCGAGACACTTCGAGGCAACGTCCGGCGCCGGCACCAGGAGCCGCCGCACCGGCTTGGGCAGGCCCCGGATGAGCACGGTCAGGTGCTCGTGTCGCCATCCCGGCACGCCCCACTCAAGCTCGGCCGCGTGCAGCTGCGGCAGCAGCGGCAGCGGCACCTCCACGGTGGCGCCGTCGTCGTCGGCACCCGGCTCGAACCGATAGACGAGCTCGAGCGGGTGGCCCGCGAGCGGCAAGAGGTCCGGAAGCTGTTCGACGTCGATCAGCGGAGCGGACACCGGGCGCACGTCGGAATCCTGAAACTCGAGCAAACCGGGATCCCGCTGCTCGGCCTCGCGGCGCCATCGCTCGAACGCACCGATGCTGTGAACGCGTTCCGGGATCCGCGCCAGGTAGAACGCGGTGATCAGTTCCTCGTCGAGCAGCACACCGCGCCGCCGCAACCTCGCCTCGATTGCCTCGATCCTCTCGCGGGTACGCGCGTTGCGCCGGAGGAAGCGGGCCCGCAGGCGGCAGCGCCCGTGCGTCAGCGCCTCCTCCACGAAGATGCGCCGCGCGGCAACCGGGTCGATGCTGCCAAAATTGGCGCGACGTCCCGCGGCGAGCGTGAGTCCGTAGAGCGTGACGGTCTCGTGTGCGGACACGTAGCCTCGCTCCGGTAGCCACTCGGGATCGCCGTAGGTCCTGCGCACGAGGTGGTGGGCCGCCGTCTCGATCCAGGCGGGCTCTACCGCCGCGACCGTACGCGCGTAGACGCGCTGCGTCTCGGCGAGCGTCGCCGCCATGAGCCACCGCGGCGGACGGTCGCGAACGGGTGAGCCCGGCCAGATGGCGAACCGCAGCCCGCGCGCGCCCAGGTAGTCGCCCTTCTCGGTCCTCTCCCCGATGTGGCTCAGCAGTCCCGGCAACACCGCGCGATGCACGGCATCGGGCGAGGCGGGCTCCCTGTTCACCTGCCAGTCGAGCTCCGCGATCAGCTCGGCCAGCTGCCCCCGCAGCTCCTCCCACTCGCGCATGCGCGCCGCCGAGAGGAAGTTCTCCCGGCACCAGCGCCTCGCCTGGGACCCGCTGCGCGCGGAGCGGACCTCGCGCCAGGCGCGCCAGAGATTAAGCAGTGACAGGAAGTCGGAGCGGGGATCCGCGAAGGCCGCGTGACGCTCGTCCGCCGCGGCGCGCTGCTCCGCCGGACGCTCGCGCGGATCCTGGATGCTCAGAACGGCGACCAGCGTGAGCACCTCCTCGAGCGCCCCGAAACGGCGCGCCTCGGCCAGCATCCGGGCGAGCTGTGGATCCACCGGGATCCGGGCCATCTGCCGGCCCAGGTCGGCGACGACGCGGGCCCCGTCCACCGCCTCGAGCTCCTGCAGCAGCCGGTAGCCGTCGTTGACCAGACGCCGGTCCGGCGGATCCGGGAACGGGAACTCCTCCATGGATCCGAGGCCCAGCACCTCCATCTGCAGGATGACGCTGGCGAGATTCGTACGAAGGATCTCGGGCGGCGTGAACGGCTCGCGGGAAGAGAAATCCTCCTCGGGATAGAGGCGGATGCAGATCCCGGGCCCAACGCGGCCGCAGCGCCCCTGCCGCTGGTTGGCGCTCGCCTGCGAGACGGGCTCGATGGGAAGGCGAAGTATCTTGCTGCGGGCGCTGTAGCGCGCGATACGGGCGAGTCCCGAGTCGACCACCGCGCGAACGCGCGGTACGGTCAGGGAGGTCTCGGCCACGTTCGTGGCCAGCACCACGCGCCGGCGCGGCCCCGGCTCGAAGACCCGCTGCTGCTCGGCCCAGCTCAATCGCGAGAACAGGGGGAGCAGCTCGAGCGCCGGGCCGAAGGCCTGGCCCAGCGCGTCCGCCGCGTCGCGGATTTCCCGCTCGCCGGGCAGGAAGACCAGCACGTCCCCGGCATCGGCGGGCGCGGCGCCGCCCAGTTCGCGCATGGCGTCGACGATGCCGGCGATGAGCCCCGGGTCGAGATCGTCGTCCTCGTCCGCGCCGAGCGGCCGGTAGCGCGTCTCGATCGCCCAGCCGCGACCGGACACCTCGATGATCGGCGCCTGGTCGAAGAAACGGGCGAACCGCTCGGGGTCGATCGAGGCCGAGGTGATCACGACGCGCAGGTCCGGTCGGCGGGGAAGCAAGCGCTTGAGGTACCCGAGCAGGAAGTCGATGTTCAGGCTGCGCTCGTGGGCCTCGTCGACGATCAGCGTGTCGTAGCGCAGCAGGTCCGGATCGTCGCGGACCTCCGCGAGCAGGATGCCGTCGGTCATGACCCGGACCAGCGTCCGCTCTGACGCAGTCTCCGCGAAGCGCACCTTGAATCCGATCTGTTCCCCCAGGGGCACGGACAGCTCTGCGGCCAGCCTCGCCGCGACGCTGCGAGCAGCGATGCGACGCGGTTGTGTGTGCCCGATGAGGCCCGTGAGCCCGCGACCAGCGGCGAGGCATGCCTTCGGCAGCTGTGTCGTCTTGCCGGAGCCCGTCTCGCCGCAGACGACCACCACCTGGTGACCGGCGATGGCCTCGGTGATCTCGGCGACGCGCCCGCTCACCGGCAGCTCCGCCGGATAGGACAGGCGGGGTACGGATGCGCGGCGCGCCGCCCGCGGCACGTCCGGACGCCGCGGCAAGCCGCCGCTCGTAGGTGGCAAGCTCGCGCGAGACCGGCTGGCGACGGCGCTCGCGTTCCCGGATCCGCTCCGCGAGGTGCTCGAGCGCGCGCCGATCGGTGAGCAGCAGGCCCTCCTGGGAGGCGTGCTTCGGCGAGGCGGAGCGCGTCAAGATCAGCGTCCCGGCAGCAACACGCGGACGCGGGCGCCACCGAGCGGTCCCCCGTCGACCTCGACCGATCCCCCATAGGCGGCCGCCACGTCGCGCGCGGATGCAAGCCCGATGCCCTGTCCGTCGACCGACTCGTCGACGCGGACCCCCCGTTCGAGCACGCGCTGCCGGTCCGACGCGGGAATCCCGGGGCCGTCGTCCAGTACCTCGATCTCGAGACCCGGCCTGCGCCAGTCCGCCCGCTCGCGGCTTCGCGCGCGGAGCACCACCCTGGCGCGGCAGTACTTGAAGGCGTTGTCGAGCAGGTTGCCGGCCAGCTCGAGCAGGTCGCCGGTTTCCATCGGATAGGCGAGGGTCGGCGGCACTTCGAGCTCGCAGGCGACGGACTTGTCCCGGTACACCTTGCGCAGCGCCCCTAGAAGGTCCTGCAGCGGTCCTGCGACCGACACGGCCGCGACGGTCGAGCCGGCGCCGGCCAGCACCGCACGTCGCAGCTGGTGCTCGACGATCGACTGCATGCGCTCGAGCGGCGGCTCCACCTGTGAGCGCGTGCCCGGATCCGCGGAGGAGGCGATCGCCTTCAGCGCCGCGATGGGGGTCTTGAGGCTGTGCGCGAGGTTGCCGAGCGTCGTCCGGTATCGCGCGAGGCGCGTCCGCTCGCCTGCGAGCAGCGCATTGAGGTTGGTTGTCACTCCGCTGAGCTCCCTCGGCCAGCCCGCCCCGAGCAGCTCCCTGCCGCCTTGCTCGACCTCCGCAATCTCCCGCTCGAGCCGGCGCAGCGGCTGCAGGCCCCACCTGAGCCCCAGCGACAGCGCCGTGACGAGCGCCAGCATCAGGAGGCCTGCTCCCGCGGCGAGCCAGAGACGGACGCGCGCGACCTCCTCGTAGTAGGGCTCGAGGCTTTCCGCAGCGCTCAGGAAGAACGTCCGCGCCGGTCCGTCGCCGGTCTCCCAGCTGACCCCCAGGGACTGCGCCAGCACGCGGGTGCCGTCCGAAAGCGAGACCCTCTCGGTCTGCCGCAAGCCGACCGCCGGGCGGGCCTCGAGCGCAAGGCCACTGCCCGTCGTGGACGGCGATCTCCAGGTGACGGAGCCGTCGGACGCACGGATCTCGGCATACAACCCTGAGCCGGGGGTGGCGAGCCGCGCCTCGGCGAGCGTGGCGGGCGCCAGGTTCCCGGACGGATCGAGGTCCGCCGTCGCGATCAGGGCGATCACCTGGGCATCCAGCACGTCGTAGCGTGCCTCGAGGGCATTCCTACGGAACAGCGCATCGAGGGCCACGGCGGCGACCGCCGACAGGACGACGCTCAACAGGCCGAGCCCGACGACGAGGCGGTTGACGAGCGAGTACGGCCGGGGCGGCACGGTCAGTCGCGGGCCACCCGGTAGCCGCGTCCGCGCAGGGTCTCGATGGGTTGTAGCCGCCCCTCGGGATCGAGCTTGCGGCGCAGGCGGCCGACGAAGACCTCGATCACGTTGCTGTCGCGCTCGAAGTCCTGCTCGTAGAGCTTCTCCGTGAGCTCGGCCTTGGAGACGACCTGTCCCGCGCGGAGCATCAGGTACTCGAGCAGGCGATACTCGAAGGCCGTCAGTTCGACGGCACGTCCCTCGACCCGCACCTGCTGTGCCGCCGTGTCGAGTTCCAGGTCGCCGGATCGCAGCACGGGCTGCGACCAGCCCCCCGAGCGCCGCAGCAGCGCCTGCAGCCGCGCTGCGACCTCCTCGAACTGGAACGGCTTGGTGACGTAGTCGTCTGCGCCGGCCTGGAGAGCCTCGACCTTTTCCTGCCAGCGGTCGCGGGCGGTGAGGATCAGGATCGGGAAGGCCCGGCCGGCCGTTCGCCAGGCGCGGATCACGTCGAGGCCCGGCCGGCCCGGCAGCCCGAGGTCCACGATCGCGACGTCCAGCGGAAACTCGAGGCCCGCGTACTCGCCCTCGACGCCGTCCGCCGCCTCGTCGACGACGAAGCCCGAGTCACGAAGACGCCGTGCGAGATGCTCGCGCAGCGCCGGCTCGTCCTCGAGCACCAGCACCCGCACGGGACCCTACTCCTCCTCGCCGGAGTCGGCGTCGACGACGACCTCGAATACCCGGCCGTCCGGGGACAGCAGCCTGATCCGGTAGACGCGACGCTCCCCTTCCCTGTCCTCCTCCGCCCGCACGGCTCGCGCGCCATACCGCGCTTCGACGCGGGCCACGGCCTCGTCGAGGGTGAGGCCCTTCGCCAGCACCCGCGCCGGGGGTGCAATGCCCCCGCCGGCCGCTGCGGCCGGCACCGCAATCGTGCCGGCGGCCACGATCGCCGGCACGAGCGTTGCGACTGCAGTGAGGATCGACCTCCGCATGCGCGAATTGTAGGGGAAACGGGCATGAACCGACCCTGAACGCCTCACTCTCCTGCCTCCTGCCGCTTGGCCTCGTCCCACCAGCGATCCAGCTGCTCGAGCGTGACCGGGTCGCCATCGGGACGGGGCTCGGCGAGGCGACGCTCCACGTGGCGGAAGCGCCGCGTGAACCGCTCGTTGGCTCCACGCAAGGCCTTCTCGGGGTCGACGCCGCGGTGGCGCGAGTAGTTCACGACCGCGAACAGCAGGTCGCCGATTTCCGACTCGACGTCCGCGTGCCGGGCCCCCGCCGCCGCGACGGCGTCGACTTCCGCGAGTTCCTCGTCGATCTTGGCACGCGGTCCCTCCGGACCCGGCCAGTCGAATCCCACCCGGGCGGCCCGCCGGCCGAGCTTGGCGGCCCGCGTGAGCGCCGGCAGGCCGACCGGCACGTCGTCCAGCAGCCCGCCGCCACCGCGTGCCGCCTTCTCCTCGGCCTTGAGCCTCTCCCACTCCGCGGTCTGCGCCGCCGCCGAGTCCACTTTCGCATCGCCGAAGACGTGCGGATGCCGCCGGACCATCTTGTCGCAGATGCCTGCGGCCACGTCCTCGAAGTCGAACGCCCCCTGTTCGCTGGCCATGCGGGCGTGGAACACCACCTGCAGCAGCAGGTCGCCGAGCTCCTCGCGCAGTGCGCCGAGGTCGCCTCGCTCGATGGCATCGGCGACCTCGTAGGCCTCCTCCAGCGTGTAGGGAGCGATGCTCCCGAAGTCCTGCTCCAGGTCCCACGGGCAGCCCCGCTCGGGGTCGCGCAGCGCGGCCATGATCTCGACGAGTCTCTCTACCGACAATGCTCAGTCCTCGAGCAGCAGTTGGCGCAGGGTGAGCAGCATGCCAGCGGTCGCGCCCCATATGTTGTGACCTTCCCAGGGCAGGTCGAAGGTCTCCAGGTCCTCCTCCCCGATGCGACGGACGACCCGCCGATGGGTAGCAGGATCGAACAGGTGCCGCAACGGGGCCTCGAACACGGCCGAGACCTCGGTCGGGTCGGGCCGCAGGTCGAATCCCGGTCGCACGAGCGCCACCACCGGGGTGACCTGGAACCCGCTGATCACCACGTGATCGGGAAGACGGCCGACGATGTCCACGAAGTCTCGCGACAGGCCGACCTCTTCCTCGGTCTCGCGCAGGGCGGCGGACTCCGGGTCGGCGTCGGCGGCCTCGAGCGCTCCGCCCGGGAAGGAAATCTGGCCGGCGTGGTGCGGCAGGTGACGGGAGCGATACGTCAGCAGCACGGTCAGCCCGTCGTCGGGCCGTTCCACCAGCGGGACCAGCACGGCGGCGGGTCGCGGCGATGGCGGGAACAGGTGACGAATGCGCGCCGTGACAGCCGGCGGGAAGGGACCGATCCGCAGCTCGTTGGCCGGCCACCGGGCAGCGGCCAGTCGCGCGCGCACCCGCTCCCGCAGCTCCGGTCCTGAGAGCCGGTGAAGCGGCACGTGGACGGCTGCCGTCACGACCCCTCCCCTGCGCGAGCCGCGCGCATTGCGAGACGCGCGGGATCGAGCAGGCGTTCGAGTTCCAGGCGGTCCATGCCCGTCTCCTCGGCGGCGACGTCGACGATGGGCCGCCCCTCGGCGTAGGCCCGCTTGGCGATCGCCGCCGCGCGGTCGTAGCCGATGACCGGATTGAGCGCGGTGACGAGCACGGGGTTGCACGACAGCGCCGCACCCAGGCGATCGCTGCGGACTTCGAGCCCCTCGAAGACACGCTCCGCGAGCGCCCGCGCGGCCCCTGCCACGAGGGTCTCGCTCGAGAGCAGCGCGTGTGCGAGCAGCGGCAGCATGACGTTCAGCTGGAAATTGCCGGACTGGCCCGCGACCGCCACCGATGCATCGTGGCCGATCACCGCGGCCCCGGCCATGGCGACCGCCTCTGGAATCACAGGGTTGACCTTGCCCGGCATGATGCTCGAGCCCGGCTGCAGCGCCGGCAGGGTGATTTCCCCGAGGCCTGCGAGCGGCCCCGAGTTCATCCATCGCAGGTCGTCGGCAATCTTGGTCAGGCAGACGGCCGTTACCCGCAACTGGCCCGACAGCTCCACCAGGGTGTCCTGGCAGGCGAGCGCCACGAACGGGTCGGGCGCGGTCACGAAGCCCGTTCCCGTTCGCTCGCTCAGGAGTCGCGCGACCGTCGCGCCGAAATCGGGATGGGCATTGAGCCCCGTGCCGACGGCGGTGGCGCCCTGCGCGAGGCGATGCAGGCGGGGCTCGCAGTCGTGCAGCCGCTCGATGCAGTCGAGCACCTGGCTGCGCCATGCCCCGAACTCCTGGGCGAGCGTCACGGGGAGGGCATCCATCAGGTGCGTGCGCCCCGTCTTCACGTGGTGACCGACCCGCGCGACGGCCCGGTCGACGGCTTCTGCGAGTCCCTCGAGCGCGGGCAGCACCTGATGCGTGAGCCCGAGCGATGCAGCCACGTGGATCGCCGTCGGCACGGTGTCGTTGCTGCTCTGGCCGCGATTGACGTGGTCGTTGGGGTGCACCGGCCGGCCCAGGCGCCTTTCGGCCAGCGACGCGATCACCTCGTTGGCGTTCATGTTCGAACTGGTACCGGAACCCGTCTGGAAGACGTCCACGGGAAACTGCGCGTCGTGACGTCCCTCGGCCACCTCGAGTGCGGCGTCGGCAATGGCCGCGGCCAGGGCGGCGTCGAGTTCCCCCAGTCCGGCATTCGCGCGCGCCGCGGCCCACTTGACCAGACCCAGGGCGCGGATGAAGGCGCCCGGCATCGCGATGCCACCGATGTCGAAGTTACCGATCGCGCGCTGGGTCCCCGCGCCCCACAGCACCCCTGCGGGAACGCGCAGCTCGCCCATGCTGTCCCGGACAATTCTCGTGTCTTGCTGCGTCATCGGGTCGCGGGCCAATCCATGCCGGCCGGGATTCCGCGTCCCCTCGCCGGGACGGCGGTCGGCTTGCGGTAGAATTCGGCATCTTAACATCGGGCCGCAGCCGCATGACTGATGCACGACTCACCGCGCTCTCGCCTCTGGATGGCCGCTACGCCCACCACCTGGGCGAGCTTGCCGACTACTTCAGCGAGGCGGCCCTGATCCGGTACCGGATTCGCGTCGAGGCGCTCTGGTTCCGGCACCTGGCGGCCGAGCCGACGGTCGGCCGTCCGGGCCCGCTGAGTCACGGGGTCCTCGAGGAGCTCGACCGCCTGGCGAGCGAATCAGGCCTCGACGCGGCGCGACGGGTGAAGGACATCGAGTCGCGCACCAATCACGATGTCAAGGCGGTCGAGTACCTGGTGCGCGAGCGGCTCGCGGCTGCGGGCGCGACGCCGGCGCAGCTCGAGTACGTGCACTTCGCCTGCACGTCCGAGGACATCAACAACCTGAGCTACGCACTCATGCTGCGCGATGCGCGCGCTCAGGTGCTGCAGCCCCTGATGCGACGGCTGGCGGCGGCCTTGCGCAGCCTCGCCCACGACCAAGCCGCCGTGCCGATGCTGTCCCGCACCCACGGGCAGCCGGCGAGCCCGACCACGCTCGGCAAGGAAATGGCCAATTTCCTGGCTCGCCTCGAATCGCTGGCATCGCGGTTCGACGCAGTCGGAGTCCTCGGCAAGATGAACGGCGCGGTCGGCAACTTCAACGCCCACGTCGCGGCGTTTCCGGAGGCGGACTGGCCGGAGGTCGCGCGCCGGTTCGTCGAGTCGCTGGGTGTCGCCTACAACCCCTACACGATCCAGATCGAGCCGCACGACTGGACGGCCGAGTACTGCGACGCCCTCGCGCGTTACGACACCGCACTGATCGATTTCTGCCGCGACGTCTGGGGCTATGTCTCGCTCGGGTACTTCCGGCAACGAACCGTTTCGGGTGAGGTCGGCTCTTCGACGATGCCGCACAAGGTCAACCCGATCGACTTCGAGAATGCCGAGGGCAACGCCGGGCTCGCCAACGCCCTGCTCCGCTTCATGTCGGACAAGCTTCCGCTCTCCCGCTGGCAGCGCGACCTGACGGACTCGACGGTGCAGCGCAACCTCGGCGTGGCGCTCGGGCACGTCGTGCTCGCGCTTCGCTCGGTACTGCGCGGCGTCGCCAAGCTCGAGCCCGACCCGGAGCGCATGGCGGTCGACCTCGATGCCAACTGGGAAGTGCTGGCAGAGGCCATTCAGACCGTCATGCGCCGCTACGGCGTCACCGACGCCTACGAGCGGCTCAAGGACTTCACCCGCGGACGGCGCGTGGGCCCGGCGGAGCTGCGGGTCTTCGTGGCGGGCCTGGACCTGCCTCCGGACGTCGCGGCGCGGCTCGGCTCGCTCACGCCTGCGGATTACACGGGCCTGGCCGAGGCGCTGGCTCGCGGCGCCTGATCCCCCGGGGATGGACAGCATGGACGACGTGCTGCTGCGCGTGACGAACTGGGAATCCGGAAGGGACAAGGCACTGCTGCAGGACGTGCGCCGACAGGTCTTCGTGCTCGAGCAGCGGGTGCCGGAGACCGAGGAGTGGGACGACGACGACGCAGCAGCCGCACACGTGCTCGCCACCCGGAACCGTGAACCAGTCGGCACCGGGCGCCTGACGCCCGCCGGTAAGATCGGCAGGCTGGCCGTATTAAGTGAATTTCGGGGGAAGGGCGTAGGCGGCCGCATCCTGCGCATGCTCGTGCACGAAGCGGTTCATCGAGGATTGCCCGAGGCCGTGCTCCACGCCCAGGTCCAGGCCCTGCCCTTCTACGAAAAGCACGGATTCGTCGCCGAGGGACCGGTCTTCCAGGAAGCCGGCATCCCGCACCGGAAGATGCGCAGGAGGCTTGGATAGCAGCATGGTGGAAGCGTCGCAGCGCAAGCCCGCCGAGTCCCGAAGCATCCTCTCGACGCTGGAGGAAGTCCGTGCCGCGTCGCTGCAGTGCGCAGGCGCCGCCACGCGCATGCTGACGATGTACACCCAGGACCTCGAGTCCGAGGTCTACGACCAGCCCAAGTTCATCGAAGCGGTGAAGCGCCTGGTGCTCGCGCGCGGTTACGCCAAGGTCAGGGTGCTGCTCGTCGAGCCTTCGCGCGCCGTCTACGAGAGTTCGCGCTTCATCGCCCTGGCCCGTCGGATCACCAGCCACATCGAGATCCGCCGTGCCAATCCGGAGTTTCGACGGGAACCTTCGGCGTTCCTGGTCGCCGACGACCGCGCGGTCGTCTACCGGCTCGACGCAAGCCGGTGGGACGGCGTGTCCGAGATGAACGACCCGGCGGTGGCTCGCCTGTACCTCGACCGCTTCGACGAGGTCTGGCAGGCGAGCGCTCCGGACGTCGAAACGAGACAGCTGCACCTCTGACGGCCGGTCTCGCGCGGAGGCGGCCGCTTATACTGTCGGCATGCCCTTCCGACCCGACGTCACCGTGGCCGCCATCGCGCATCACGATGGGCGGTTCCTGATGGTCGAGGAGCGCGCCGCGCGCCGCGTCGTCCTCAACCAGCCTGCCGGACACCTCGAATCCGGCGAGAGCCTCGCCGAGGCGGTCGTACGCGAGACCCTTGAGGAGACGGCTCACGCCTTCGTTCCCGATGCGATCACCGGCATCTACCTGTGGCGCAGCCAGGCGGCCGGCCGGACTTTCCTGCGGGTCGCCTTCAGCGGCGCGGTCACCGGCCCGGACACGACTCGGCGACTCGACCGCTGCATCCTGCGTACGGCCTGGCTGACCCGCGAGCAGCTCGCATCACGTGCCCGCAGCCTGCGAAGCCCGCTGGTGCTCCGCTGCATCGACGACTTCCTCGCCGGCGCCCGCCATCCGCTGTCCCTGCTGGCCACGATCGGCCTCGACACCTCCGCCGTGGCCGTGGAGGGCTGAGCGCATGGCCGGCCGGGTGGTGGTCGCGTTGTCGGGCGGCGTGGATTCAGCCGTGGCGGCATCGCTGCTCAAGGAGCAGGGCCGGGACGTGCACGGCCTGTTCATGTCGAACTGGGAGGAGGACGAGGAGGGCTACTGCACTTCGGCCCAGGACTTCCAGGATGCCCGCCGCGTGTGCGCCGAACTCGACATCCCGCTGCACAGGGTGAGCTTCGCCCGGGAGTATCGCGACCGGGTCTTTCAGCACTTCCTCGACGAATGCGCCGCCGGGCGCACGCCCAACCCGGACGTGCTGTGCAACCGGGAGATCAAGTTCGGGGTGTGCTTCGACTACGCCCGCCGGCTGGGCGCGGAGCGCTTCGCCACCGGCCACTATGCCCGACTGGAACGACGCGACGGGCGGATCCGGCTGTTGCGCGGTCTCGATCCCGCCAAGGACCAGAGCTACTTCCTGCACGCCGTCGAGGCGAGCCAGCTGGCCGCGACGGAATTCCCGTTGGGTGGGCTCGAGAAGAGCGAGGTCAGGCGCATTGCCCGCGGGCGCGGGCTGCCCGTTTTCGCGAAGAGGGACTCGACCGGTATCTGCTTCATCGGGGAGCGGCCCTTCGCGCGGTTCCTGGAGGGCTACCTGCCCGCGCGGCCGGGCGTCATCGAGTCGGCCGACGGCGAGCGTCTCGGCGAGCACCGCGGGTTGATGTACTACACGCTCGGGCAGCGGGCCGGCCTCGGCCTCGGCGGCCGACGCGGGGCAGCCGAGGCTCCCTGGTACGTCGCGGCCAAGGACCTCGCCCGTAACGTGCTCGTCGTGGTCCAGGGACACGACCATCCGTTGCTGATGTGCGACTGGCTGCGCGCCGAGGCCGTGCACTGGATTGCCGGACGGCCGCCCGGCCGCTCGATCGAGTGCACCGCCAGGCTGCGTCACCGCCAGCGGGACGTCCCCTGCCGGCTGCGCGTGGACGAGTACGGCCACGTCCGGGCCAGCTTCGCGTCCGTACAGCGCGCGGTGACTCCTGGCCAGTACGCCGTGTTCTACCGCGGGGAGGAATGTCTCGGCGGGGGCGTCATCGCGGCATCGGGCCGAAGCGCCGCCGATATCTCCCGCGAGCCTGCCGCCGCCCGCTATAATTGAACGGTTTTTCCCCGTTCCGGCGCGTTTTTGCCGGCCGGTCCCGTTCTTGGCGGAGGATCCCATGACCGACAGCTTCCAGGCCCGCACGCGACTCCAGGTCGGCGATCGCAGCTACGACATCTACAGCCTGGCGGCGCTCGAAGGACACGACCTGTCGAGGCTGCCCTTCTCCCTCAGGATCCTGCTCGAGAACCTGCTGCGCTTCGAGGACGGCGTGAACATCACCCGCGACGACATCGAGGCGCTCCTTTCGTGGGACCCGAAGGCGGCGCCTTCGCACGAGATTTCCTTCACGCCGGCACGCGTGATCATGCAGGACTTCACCGGCGTGCCCTGCGTCGTGGATCTGGCCGCGATGCGGGAGGCGATCGAGCGGCTCGGAGGCGATCCCGAGAAGGTCAATCCGCTGGCACCCGCCGAGCTGGTCATCGACCACTCGGTGCAGGTGGACGCCTACGGCAGCGCCGACGCCCTGGAACGCAATACGCGCATCGAGTTCGAGCGCAACGGTGAGCGCTACGCCTTCCTGCGCTGGGGCCAGACCGCCTTCGACAACTTCAAGGTGGTCCCGCCCAACACCGGCATCGTCCACCAGGTCAACATCGAGCACCTCGCCCGCGTCGTGTTCCACAACGAGCGCGACGGCACCGCCTATCCCGACACGCTCGTCGGGACCGACTCGCATACGACCATGGTCAACGGGCTCGGCGTGCTCGGCTGGGGCGTGGGAGGCATCGAGGCGGAGGCGGCGATGCTGGGGCAGCCGGTGACGATGCTGATCCCGCAGGTCATCGGCTTCAAGCTGAGGGGAAGGCTTCCGGCGGGCGCGACGGCCACGGACCTCGTGCTGACGGTCACCGAGATGCTGCGGAAGAAAGGCGTGGTCGAGAAGTTCGTCGAGTTCTTCGGCGACGGGCTCGCCAACCTGGCCCTCGCCGACCGCGCCACGCTTGCGAACATGGCGCCGGAGTTCGGCTCGACCTGCGGCATCTTCCCGATCGACGGCGAGACCATCCGCTACCTCGAGTTGACCGGGCGGCCGCGCCAGCAGATCGAACTGGTCGAGGCCTACGCCCGGCACCAGGGCCTGTGGCGTCACGACGGTCAGCCTGACGCGCAGTACACGGACGTGCTCGAGCTCGACCTCGGCACCGTCGAGCCCTCCCTCGCCGGCCCCAAGCGCCCGCAGGACCGCGTGCCGCTGCGCTCCATGAAGACGACGGCTCGCGCGACGCTCGGCAAGATGGCCGAGGAACGCGCCAGGAAGAACCCCGGCGCGAGCGGCGCCGCCGGCGCCACGCTCGGGGGAGAGTCGTTCGAGGTCAAGGACGGCGCCGTACTGATCGCGGCCATCACCAGTTGCACGAACACCTCCAATCCGTCGGTGCTCGTGGGCGCCGGCCTGCTCGCGCGCAAGGCCCGCGAGCGGGGGCTCAAGGCGCGCCCCTGGGTCAAGACCTCGCTGGCCCCGGGCTCGCGGGTAGTCACCGACTACCTCGACAAGGCCGGGCTCAGCGAGGACCTGGAGGCCGTCGGCTTCTTCACCGTGGGGTACGGCTGCACGACGTGCATCGGCAACTCGGGCCCCCTCAAGGCCGAGATCTCGGAGGCGGTCAAGGCAGGTGACGTGATCGCCGCGTCGGTGCTCTCCGGCAACCGCAACTTCGAGGGTCGTGTCCATCCCGAGGTCAAGATGAATTTCCTCGCCTCGCCGCCGCTCGTCGTGGCCTACGCGCTGGCGGGCACCACGGACCTCGACCTGACGACCGAACCGCTCGGCCGCGGCAAGGACGGCCGGCCCGTCTACCTCAAGGACATCTGGCCCAGCCAGCAGGAAATCCAGGAGACGGTGGCGTCCTGCGTCGACTCGGCGATGTTCAAGAAGAGCTACGCCCACGTATATGCGGGCGACGCCCACTGGAAGTCCATCGCAACGCCGCCTGGCAAGTTCTACGCCTGGGACCCGAAGTCGACCTACGTCAAGAACCCCCCGTACTTCGAGGGCATGACGATGACGCCGTCCCAGGTCTCGGACATCCACGGCGCCCGGGCGCTGGCCGTGCTGGGCGACTCGGTCACCACCGACCACATCTCGCCGGCCGGCAGCATCGCGAGGACGAGCCCTGCCGCACGCTACCTGATGGCGCAGGGCGTGGAGCCGAAGGATTTCAATTCCTACGGCTCGCGACGCGGCAATCACGAGGTGATGATGCGCGGCACCTTCGCCAACATCCGCCTCCGCAACCTGCTGGCGCCGGGCACGGAGGGCGGCGTGACCATCCACATTCCGAGCGGCGAGCAGACCTCCATCTACGACGCCGCGATGAAGTACAAGGACGAGGGTACGCCGCTCGTGGTGCTGGCCGGCAAGGAGTACGGCACGGGCTCGTCGCGCGACTGGGCAGCCAAGGGAACCATGCTGCTCGGAGTCAAGGCCGTGATCGCCGAAACCTTCGAGCGCATCCACCGGTCGAACCTGATCGGCATGGGCGTGCTGCCCCTGCAGTTCCGTGAGGGCGAGTCGGTGGGGTCCCTGGGCCTCACCGGCCGTGAGACATTCGAGATCACCGGGCTCGCCGAGGGTGCGGCCAAGACCGCGAACGTCGTCGCCCGGGGCGAGGACGGCAGCGAGACGCGGTTCGAGGCTCGCGTCCGGATCGACACGCCCAAGGAGCTCGAGTACTACCGGCACGGCGGCATCCTGCAGTACGTGCTGAGGAGCCTGGCAGGGCACACCGCCGCGGCCTGAGGGAGTCCGCCGGCGACGGGGCAGCGCGCGCCGGCACGTCTGGTATCGTGCGCCCGTGCAGGACCTCTCAATACCCCAGGCGCTGGTCTCGAGCGTTGCCGGCGCCCGCCACGTGATGGTCGTCACGGGAGCCGGGATGTCGGCGGAAAGCGGCGTGCCGACCTTCCGCGATGCGCAGACGGGCCTGTGGTCCCGCTTCCGGCCCGAGGAGCTGGCGACGCCGGAGGCCTTCGAGGCGGACCCCGACACCGTGTGGGCCTGGTACGAGTGGCGGCGTGACCTGGTCGCCCGGGCAGAACCGCACGCCGGCCACCGGGCGCTCGCAGAACTCGCCGGTCTCGTCCCCCGGCTGACGCTCGTCACACAGAACGTCGACGGACTCCACGAGCGGGCCGGCAGCCGCGACGTCGTGGAGTTTCATGGCAACCTGTTCGCGAACCGCTGCTTCCTGGCGGGTCATGCGCTGCGCGACGTGCCGCGACCCTGTGCGAAGCCCCCCACCTGCCCCACGTGCGGAAGCCTGGTCCGGCCTGGCGTCGTCTGGTTCGGCGAGGCGATCCCGGAATCTGCGCTGGCCCGGGCGGCCGCCAGCGCGGGCGACTGCGACGTGTTCCTGTCCGTCGGCACCTCCTCGCTCGTCTATCCCGCGGCCGGCCTGGCGCACCTCGCCCGCGATGCTGGGGCGGTGACCGTCGAGATCAATCCGGAGCCGACCGAGTTCGCGGGCGTCGCAACCCACGCTCTGGCCGCGCCAGCAGGCCGGGCGCTGCCGGCACTGCTGGCCTCGGTGCAGCAGGCGTTGGCCTCCGGGCGGGCATGAGTCTCCCGGGTCCCGGTGCCGGAACCGAGAACCCGCCCCGGCGGGTTGCGGTCTTCGATCTCGACGGCACGATCACTTCCCGCGACACCCTCGTACCGTTCCTGCTCGGCTACCTCGCAAGGCACCCGTGGCGAGCGTGGCACCTGTGGCGACTGCCGTTCTCGTTGCTGCGCTATGCGCTCGGTCTGTCCGACCGGGGGCGACTCAAGTCCACGCTGATCAGGCAGGTGATCGGCCCCGCGCGCCGGCAGCAGATCGACGCCTGGGCGGAGCAGTTCTGCAATGCCCGCTTGCCCCGCCTGGTGAACCGGCGTGCCCTGCAGGCGATCGAGCGGCATCGCGCAGCGGGAGACCACCTGGTGCTGCTCTCCGCAAGCGTCGACCTGTACGTCCCGCACATCGCCAGCCGGCTGGGCTTCGACGAAGCCGTCTGCACCGGTCTCTCCTGGCAGGGCGATCGCCTGGAGGGCCGTCTCACTACCGAGAATCGCCGCGGTGCCGAGAAGACCCGCTGCATCGAGAGGCTCAGGGAGCGGCATCCGGGCACGCGGTTCGCGGCCTACGGCAATGCCGCCTCGGACTTCGACCACCTGCTGCGGGTCGAAGAGCCCCTGGTCGTGAATGCCGGGTCCCGCACGCGGCGGAGGGCCGGCGAACTGGGACTCGCCGTCGCGGACTGGCGCGTCACGGGCCCGCGCTAGCCTGGCTCGTTCGTTCCCCCTCCGCCAGCAGCGCTACCGGAGCAGCCAGTGCCAGGCAGCCCATCCCGCCCAGGCCAGGCTGACCATGATGACCTGGCCCGGCAGAAGTCGCAGGGTGAAGGCGGCCCGACCGGCCACCCAGGACACGACGAGCTTCATCACCGCGTTGCCGGAGAACGCCAGCAGCGTCCCGAGCACGGCCTGGGGCACCTGGAGGCGACCGGACCCGACCAGCGAGCCTGCCGACGCGCCCGCGGCCTGCGCGTCGGCGAAACCGGCGAGCGTCACGCCGGCCAGGGCTCCCGTGGCACCGAAGAATCGCTCCAGCAGCGCGGCGGCGAAGATGATCGCCGACAGCGTCGCAGTGAATATCAGCGCGTCGCGCAGGCTGAACGGCCGACCCAGCTCGATCCCCTGATCGCCTTTCTCGCGGACGGCACGGACCGTGAAGAGCGCCCCGTAGGCCGCGGCGCCGAGCCCGGCCAGCGCCATGGGCAACGCCATCGCCATCATCAGGCTGCGGTTGGCGACCGCCAGCACGATCATCATGAACACGGGTGTGGCCAACGAGGACAATGCGGCACCGGCGACGGCCGGGCGCAGCAGCCCCGGCTCTTCCGCAGCGCGGCTGCCCATGGCGGCATGAGTCGCGGTGCTCGACACGAAGCCGCCGGCGAGCCCGGAAAGCGGCAGGCCGACGGCCGGTCCCAACGCACGGAGCGCTACGTAACCCGCCGCATTGATCGACATGACGACCACCGCCAGCGTCCAGATCACCCTCGGGTTGAAGGCGCCCATGGGATCGATGGGCTCGTTCGGCAGCAGCGGCAGGACCACCAGCGCTGCGGCCGCCAGCAGCAGGCCGTCGTGGACCTCCTGGGCCTGCAGCTGGTCCAGTACGAAGCGGTGAAGCCTCGAGCGGGCCGCGAGCATGATGGCCACGATCACGCCGACCCCGGCGCCGGTGGCGGGATGCCGGTAGGCCAGGATGCCGAGAAGCGTGGTGAGCACCAGCGCCACCTCGGTGGTCAATCCGGGATCGTGCTTCGCACTGTGGACGTAGCCGGCCACCGCGAATGCGGTGGCGGCCAGGACCGTCGCCGGAGTGAGCCAGGGATTTTCGATGGCCGCCGCGACCGCCCCGGCCAGCGCAAAGAAAGAGAATGTCCGGATGCCCCCGGGTTTTCGGTACGGGCCGGTTCCCTTGCTGCGCTCGCGCTCGATGCCGATCAGCAGCCCGACACCGAGCGCTGCGGCCAGGCCGACGATGTCAGGTGAGACCACAGCCACGTTTCGAGCCTAGCAAACGCTTCTGCGGCCGCATCAGGGACTGTGGCAATCCCCGCATCCGGCAACCCTCGCGTGAAACCTTCTGCGGCCCGGGCGCGAAACAATTGCCGGACTCGACCGGTCGTATCCGGTGCCGAGCCTGCTGAAGAGACGAGGACTCCCGATGCTGATCAAGCCTGCCCCCGACATCCGGCCCTCGGAGATCACGCCGGAACGCGTCTACCTGTCCCGGCGGCGTTTCCTGCAGAGCCTCACCGCTGCGGGCCTGGCCGGGGGCCTTGCGGGAATCGCGGACGCGCAGACCGTGATGGGTGTGTCCGTGATCCGCGAACTCGACTACCACCCCAATCCGCGGTATTCCACGGACGAGGCGAAGAACACCTTGGAGGAAGTTACGGGTTACAACAACTTCTACGAGTTCGGCACCGACAAGGGAGACCCCGCGCGCTATGCCGGCCGGCTGCGCACGCGGCCCTGGAGTGTCGCGATCGAGGGTGAGGCGGAGGACACGGGCGTGTTCGACCTCGAGGACATCCTGGCACCGCACACACTCGAGGAACGCATCTACCGGTTGCGCTGCGTCGAGGCCTGGTCGATGGTGATCCCCTGGATCGGCTTCCCGCTCGGCGACCTGATCAGGAGGTTCCGTCCGACCTCGCGTGCGAAGTACGTGCAGTTCACCACCCTGCTCGACCCGAAGCAGATGCCCGGCCAGCGCTATCCCGTGCTCGACTGGCCCTACGCCGAGGGACTCAGGATGGACGAGGCCATGCACCCCCTCGCCATTCTCGCAGTGGGTCTCTACGGCAAGGTCATGCCGAACCAGAACGGCGCGCCGATCCGGCTGGTGGTGCCGTGGAAGTATGGCTTCAAGAGCATCAAGTCGATCGTGTCGATCCGCTTCACCGAGCAGCGCCCGAGGTCGAGCTGGGAGCGCTCCGCGCCGCGTGAGTACGGGTTCTACGCCAACGTCAACCCGGAGGTCGATCATCCGCGGTGGAGCCAGAAGACCGAGCGGCGCATCGGTGCCGGAAGCTTCTGGGAACCGCGCCAACCCACGCGCATGTTCAACGGCTACGCCGACCAGGTTGCCTCGCTCTATTCGGGGATGGACCTCGCCAGGAACTTCTGACGGTGCTCACGCAGGAACAGACCCTCCGCTTCGTGTTCAAGCCGCTCCTGCTGCTGGCCTGCCTCGCACCCTTCCTGCATCTGGCAGCCGGGGCGGCCGGCCTGGGCGGCATGAGCCTCGGCGCCAATCCAGTGGAGTCCGTGCTCCACGGCCTCGGCAAGTGGGGTCTCAACTTCCTCCTCGTCACCCTGTGCATCACGCCCCTCCGGCAGATCACGGGCTGGGTGCACTGGATGCGATTCCGCCGCATGCTGGGCCTGACCGCGTTCTTCTATCTGCTCGGCCACTTCGCCTTCTACCTGGTCGTGGACAGGGGCCTCGATCTGCGGGTGTTGGCCGAGGACGTGATCGCGCGCCCCTACATCACGGTCGGCCTGGCCGGGCTGCTGCTCCTGGTGCCGCTCGCGGCCACTTCGACGCGCGCCTCGATGCGCCGGCTGGGCCGGCGCTGGCAGGCGCTGCACCGGCTGGTCTACCCGGCTGCCATTCTGGGCTGCGTCCACTACTACTGGCAGGTCAAGGCGGACGTGCGCGAGCCGCTCGTCTATTTCACCGTGCTGGGAGCGTTGCTGGGATGGCGCTGGTGGAAGCACCGGCAGAGGCTGTCTCGCGCCGCGCCGGCAGGCAGGTCACGACAAATCCGGTTCTTGCCGTCGCTCGCGGCTGCGCGAGGCCAGCAGGATGGCCGCCAGGACGAGCGCGCCACCCGCGGCCGTCCCCGAGGACACCGGCTCGCCCAGTAGCCACCAGGCGAGCGCTGCGGCGATGACGGGTTCCCCGGTCAGCGCGAGCGACACGTAAGCCGGCTGCAGGTGCCTGAGCGACCAGTTGTACCCACCGTGCCCGATGACCTGGGACACCAGCGCCATGGCAGCGATGGCGACCCAGGTCCCCGCTGCGAAGCCGTGCCAGACCGTGCCTGTGGCTGCCACGGCCACCCACAGGCAGACCGCGGCGGACCCGTAGGCCGTGACCACGTAGGACAAGTAGGAGAGCGAGCGCTGCGCCTCCCGCGCCAGCACCAGGTAGCCCGCCATCGCGGCAGCGCCGGCCAGTGCGAGCGCCTGTCCGAGCGCGGCACCCGGCTCGTCGAGACCCTCCGCCCCCATGACCACCACGCCTGCCAGCGCCAGCGCGATCGCGACCCAGATTCGCGGTGCCGGTACGTCGCGCCCGATGATCCAGGCGATCAGCGCGACGAACACCGGTGCCGTGTTGACCAGCAGCACGCTGCGGGCTACCGACGTGTAGTCGAGCGAGCTGATCCAGGTCGCGAAATGCAGGGCCAGGAGCACGCCTGCCGCCGCAGCCAGCAGCAGCGCTCCGACGGACGGTGCTCCAGGTCGCCGGAGGATGCCCGCAACGGGCACGACCAGCGCCGCGGCGAGGGTCATTCGCCACAGCGCCACCGCCAGGGCGGGCGCCGCAGCCAGCCTGACGAAGATCGAGCCGAAGGAAACGCCGACGAGCGCGAGCACCAGGACCGCTTGCGGCAGGACGCTCGCAATACGTGGAAACATGGGCGCTCAGGCCGAGCGGGACCTCGCCGGCGGACGCGCGGCCACCCGCGGGCAGTCGAGCAACTTGCGGTGCAGCCCGAGCAGCAGGTCCTCCGTCGTCTCCCAGTCGATGCACGCATCGGTGATCGACACGCCGTGCCGGAGCTGCGAGCGGTCGGCCGGGATCGGCTGGTTGCCGGCGTGCAGGTGACCCTCCAGCATCAGGCCGACGATGGAGGCGTTCCCCTCGAGGATCTGGCTCACGCAGTTCTCGGCCACCAGCGGCTGGAGGGCGTGGTCCTTGTTCGAGTTGCCGTGGCTGCAGTCCACGACCACGTTGACCGGCAGGCCGGCCGCGGCGAGCTGCTGCTCGCACAGGGCGATGCTCACCGAGTCGTAGTTCGGGCGCCCGCCTCCGCCCCGCAGCACGATGTGTGCATACCGATTGCCGCGCGTGCGGAACACCGCCGACTGCCCCTGTTGCGTGATGCCGAGGAAGTGATGCGGGCTGCGAACCGACTGCAGCGCGTTGATCGCGACGTTGAGCGTGCCGTCCGTGCCGTTCTTGAAGCCCACCGGGGTCGACAGGCCCGAGGCCATCTCGCGGTGCGTCTGCGACTCCGTCGTTCGCGCGCCAATGGCCGTCCAGGAGATCAGCTCGCCGATGTACTGCGGCATGATGGGATCCAGCGCCTCGGTCGCGGCCGGCAGCCCCATCCCGGCGAGGTCGAGCAGCAGCCGTCGCGCCAGGCGGATGCCCTTTTCGATGTGGAAGGAGTCGTCCATGTCGGGATCGTTGATCAGCCCCTTCCAGCCGACCGTCGTACGCGGCTTCTCGAAGTAGACGCGCATCGCCAGGTAGAGCGTCCGCGAGACCCGCTCCGCCAGCGTCTGCAACCGGTGCGCATACTCCCGCGCCGCGTCGAGATCGTGTATCGAGCAGGGACCCACCACGACGAAGAGGCGTGGGTCGCGCCGGTCGAGGATGTCCCGGATCACCTGGCGGCTCTCGAACACGAACTCCTCGGCCTGCGGCGGAACCGGGAGCTCTGCCTTGACCTCTTCCGGCGTGGGCAACAGCTCGCTCGAGGCGACGTTGACGTTGTGCAGCCGATCCGACATGGCGCGGGTCCGTTGATCCGGGGCGCGCGAGTATAGCAGCCGGACGGCGGCCCGCCGGTCGCGGACCGCGCCACCGCGGCCGGCCCCGGCGTCGCCCCGTCGTCCGGGAGAAACCGCAGCCCGGCGCGCGTCGGCTAGCCGATCGCCCAGTTAGGTACGTGGCGCCAGCCGCGCGACAGCTCGCGGTCGAGCGCTTGCCATCCGGGCTCGAGGCGCTGGACGAGGCGCCAGAAGCTGCGGGAGTGGTTCATGTGCACCGTGTGCGCGAGCTCGTGCGCGAACAGGTAACGCACCACCTGTGGCGGCTGGAACATCAGGCACGCGTTGATGCTGATCGTGCCCGACCTTGAACAGCTTCCCCAGCGCGTTCGCTGGCGCCGGACCTGCGCCCGCTTGAAACCGAGCCCATGACCGTCGGCCGTGGCGATGAGCCAGGGCACCAGCTGGTCGTGCGCGGAGCGAAGCAGCCAGCGCTGGAGGGCGTGTCGCACCAGCGGGCCGCGATCGAGGTCGCCATGAAGGGTAATGCGGCCGGCAAGCTCCTCGAGCCTCGGCGCGCCGTCCGTCGGCAGGTAGGAGACCTCGAACCGCTGGCCGGTGGCGAGGAAGGCCACAGAGGTCGGCAGGGCATCCTCTCCCTCCGGACCGACGTGGCGGAACTCCTCGACCTTGCGGTCTATCCACTCGCGATGCCTGGCCACGAATTGCTGCACGAGCCGGGGCCGCGTGCCGACCGGGACCACGATCTCGACGCTTCCCCCGGGAAAGACGCGCACCGTCAGGCGCCGGGCGCGGCGGCTCTCGCGCACCTGCCATCCCCGCTGCTCGCGCGCGGGATCCAGCAGGCCCAGCTGCAGGTCGACGGCGCGCGTCGCCATCACATGGCAGCTGCCAGGCGCGCACCTTGCTCGATCGCGCGCTTGGCATCGAGCTCGGCCGCCACGTCCGCACCGCCGATCAGGTGTGCGCTCCGGCCCGCGCCGGCAAGCGCCTGGTGCAGGGTCCGCAGCGGCTCCTGCCCGGCGCAGATCACCACGTGGTCGACTTCGAGCAACTGCGGGCCGGCGCCGGTCGACACGTGGAGCCCGCCGTCGTCGACACGCTCGTAGCTCACGCCCGCGATCATCCGCACCCCCCGCCGCCTGAGCTCGGTGCGATGGATCCAGCCGGTCGTCTTGCCTAGCTCGCGGCCCGGCGGCGTCGGCTTGCGCTGCAGCAGGTAGATCTCCCGCGGCGACGGGCGCAGCGCCCCGGCATCCGGCAGCAGACCCCCGCGACGGGACAGGCTCATGTCGACGCCCCACTCCCGCATGAACTGCGGGATCGATCCGGCTGCACCGTGCGCCTCCTCGGGGTGCGACAGGAACTCCGCCACGTCGAAGCCGATCCCGCCGGCGCCGACGATGGCCACGCGACGGCCGACGCCGGCGGAGCGTGCCAGCACGTCCACGTACGACAGCACTTTCGGATGATCCATGCCAGGTATCGAGGGCACGCGGGGCGAGACGCCCGTCGCCACGACGATCTCGTCGTACCCGGCGCCGATCAGCTCCTCGGCATCGACCCGCCTGCCGAGCCGAAGATCCACCCCGTGCAGCTCGATCTGGCGCCCGAAGTAGCGGAGCGTCTCGTGGAACTCCTCCTTGCCGGGAATCCGCTTCGCCATGTTGAACTGGCCGCCGATCGACCCGGATGCCTCGAACAGCGTGACACGGTGTCCGCGCTCGGCAGCGATGGTGGCGCAGGCGAGCCCGGCGGGTCCGGCCCCGACCACCGCAATCCGCTTCGGCTGCCCGGCACGGCGGTACTCGAGGAGCGTCTCGCGACTCGCACGAGGGTTGACCAGGCAGGACGCCTCCTTCTGCTCGAACACGTGGTCGAGGCAGGCCTGGTTGCAGGCGATGCAGGTATTGATCTCGTCCGCCCTGCCCTCGGCCGCCTTGCGCACGAACTCGGGGTCCGCGAGCAGCGGCCGCGCCATCGACACCATGTCCGCGTCGCCCGCGGCCAGGATCGCCTCGGCGACGGCAGGGTCATTGATGCGGTTGCTGGTCACGAGCGGCACACGCACCTCGCTCTTGAGCTTGCGCGTGACCCAGGTGAACGCCGCCCGCGGCACCATCGTGGCGATGGTCGGAATCCGCGCCTCGTGCCAGCCGATGCCCGTATTGATGATGTCCGCACCGGCCTCCTCGACGGCCCGGGCCAGCGTGACGACCTCTTCCCAGGAGTTGCCTCCCTCCACGAGGTCGAGCATCGACAGGCGGTAGATCACGATGAAGTCCGCACCCACCTCGTTGCGGATCGCCTTCAGGACCTCGATCGGCAGTCGGATCCGGTTCTCGAAGCTGCCGCCCCACTCGTCCCGCCGCCAGTTGGTACGCGGCACGATGAACTGGTTGATGAAGTACCCCTCGGAGCCCATCACCTCCACGCCGTCGTAGCCGGCCTGTCGCGCGAGCCGCGCACAGCGGGCGAACGCCGCCACCTGTCGCGCGACGCCGAAGCGCGTCAACGCGCGGGGCTTGAAAGGCGAGATCGGCGCCTTGATGCGCGAGGGCGCCACCGACAGGGGATGGTAGGCGTAACGGCCCGTATGCAGGATCTGCATGCAGATCCTGCCGTTCTCGGCGTGCACGGCCTCGGTCACCAGCCGGTGCCGCGCCACCTCCCGCGCATTGGTCAGCTTGCCGGCGAAGGGCTTCGCCCAGCCTGCGATGTTGGGTGCAATGCCACCGGTGACGATCAGCCCGACGCCGCCGCGCGCGCGCTCGGCGAAATAGGCCGCCAGGCGTGGAAAATTCTCGGCGTGGTCCTCGAGGCCGGTGTGCATCGACCCCATCAGGACGCGGTTCGGGAGGGTGACGTAGCCGAGGTCGAGGGGCGTCAACAGGTGGGGATAGGGGGACGGACTCACGGGCGAGATGATACCAACCGGCAGGCCTTGCCTGGGCGGCATCCTGCCTTCAGTCCCACCGTGCGTCGCGCAGTGTCTCGAGCCTGAGGCTCATGCCGTCCGCCACCCAGCGCGACCAGTCGGCGCAGCCGGCCGGCCCGGGATGAAAGCCGTCGCTCGAGAAGCCGGCGCGGGCCAGGCGCGAGGGAAAGACCACCACCTTGAGTCCCCGGTAGCCGGTCAGGTCGATGGCGGCCTGCTGCAGGCGAGCAGCTCGCCCGCCGAGCACCCGGGACAACGGCCACGGCAGGGCTGGAAAACGGGCAAGGGGCGGGATGCCCCCGAACACGACGGACGGCTGCCGGCGCGTCGCGGTGAGACCGTCCACGATGGCGGCCAGCCGGTCCTTGAAATCGCGCGGCCTGGTGCCTCGAACGGCATCGTTGACGCCGACGGACAGCACCGCCAGCTCCGGCTCTGCACGGGCGGCCTCGGGCAGCAGCCGGTCGAGGACGACCTGCGAGGTCGCCCCCGAGAATCCGATGGCTTCCCACTCGACCGGGCGACCGGTGCGCTCCGCGACCCGTTCGGACACCTGTCCCAGGAGACCTTCCCGCTGGCTCTGCACTCCGATGCCCGCGATGATGGAGTCGCCGAGGCCCGCAATCTTGATGGCCCCGCCGGTCTGCGCACCGGTCCGCCCGCGACGGTCCTTCGCCGGCGGCAGCCTCGCGGTGGCGACTCGCACGTAGAGGCCTTCCACGACGAGCAGCGGAATCCAGGGCCACCATCCTCTCTCTTCACGCGACAGCATCGAGTCCTCGCCTTCCGCCTAGAGTTCCCGGAGCCCCTGGGTGACGGGCATCCGGGCTGCCCGTATGCCCGGCATGAGTCCTCCCACGAGCCCCAGGAACAGGGCATACACGATGCCGGTCACGATCAGCCCAGGGGTCACCGTGAAGGCGAACGTGATCTGGCTGAAGCTCTGGAAATTGAGGGTCGAGGCCTGCAGGCCGTTGAACGCCACGTAGGACATGGCGCCGCCGAGCACACCGCCCAGGAGGCCGAGCACCATCGCCTCGGTGAGCACGGAGGCCACCACCGGCGAGGCCCCGAAACCGAGCGCCCTGAGGGTTGCGATCTCGCGGGTGCGCGAAGCGACGGCCGCGTACATCGTGTTGAGCGCCGCGAACACCGCGCCCACCCCCATCGCGAAAGCGATGAGCGAGCCGATGGTCCGGACGCTGGTGATCAGGATGCTCGACTGGCTCTCGAGGAACTTGCGCTCGGTCCGCACGGTGAGGTTGAAGCGCGGGTCGCGCCCGAGGTGCGCCTCGAGCGCGTGCGTGTCCCCGGGTCCGGGCAACCTGACGCGCACCGACTGGAAGGAGGTGCCCCGGTTGTAGGCGCCCTGCAGCACCGTGGCGTCCGTCCAGATCTCGGACTCGCTGACGCTGCCGCCGTCCTCGAAGACGCCGGTGACCGTCCAGGGCGTGCGGCCGAAGAGCACGATGCTGCCGACCTCGAGCCCGGCGAACTGGCTGGCCGCACCGCGACCGACGATCACCTCGTTCATGCCCCGCCGGAACCCACGGCCCTCGACGATGCGGAAGGCCCGCCGTATGCCGAAGGCCCCGGGACCGACGCCGCGCAGCGGCACGTTGGCCTTGGTGCCCGTGCTCCGGGCAGGCACGTCGACGATGACGTAGAGCTCGGGCGACGCGAGCGGTCCCTGCTCGTCCCGTACGATCCCCGGGCCGTCCGTCACGAACCTGACCGACTCGAGGGACAGGCCGCTCGACAGCTCGTCGGCCGAGCCGCCCCGGAGGACGATGCCCACGTCCTCGCGACCCGACAGGGCCATGGCCCGGCGGAAACCCTCGCTGATGGACAGCGCCGAGACCAGCACGGCGACAACGCCTCCGATGCCGACGATGGCCACGGTGGCGGTGCCCAGCCGGCTCGGCAGGTTGCGCAGGTTCATCGCCGTGACGGCGATGACCTGGCGGAATGTGCGGCTCCCGGCCATGCGCTCAGGCCTGCCTCAGCGCCTGCACGATCGGCAGGCGCCACGCGTTCCACGCCGGCGCCGCGCCTGCCATCACGCCGAGGCCCACGGCGAGGGCGAGCGCCTGCGGCCAGGCCTCGGCCGACACGTTCCAGACGGGCAGGTACTGCCGGACCAGCGGGCCTGCCGCCTCGACGGCCGCGAGTGCACCGAGCATTCCTGCGCCCGCTCCGACCAGCGTCAGCGCGACAGACTCGGCGAGGACCAGCAGGGTGACCATCGGCCCGGTGAAGCCGAGGGTCTTCATCACGCCGAGCTCGGGGGTCCGCTCGCGCACCGACTGCGCCATGGTGTTCGCCGTCACGAGCAGCATGGTGAAGAACACTGCGGTCACGACGACCGTCATGATCATGCCGATGTTGCCGATCTGGTTCACGAAGCCCTGGGCGAAGGCCTTCTCGGTGGACGTCTCGGTCTCGAAGGGCGAGTTGGCGAACTGCGCGTCGATCTCGCGCGCGATCCGTGGGGCCTGCGAGGGGTCGCGCACCTGAACGATGTACCAGCTCACGAGCCCCTTGCCGCGGCCGCGGGACTCCTCGAAGTAGTCGTAGTGCATGAGGATGTTGCGCGGGTCGCCACCCGCCTCCGGCACGTCGTACAGGGTGCTGACGTTGAGCTCCCAGGTGTCCGAGCCGTCCTCCCGTCGCCAGATGTTCGAACGCAACGGGATCGTGTCGCCGACCTTCCACCCGAACTCCTCCGCAATGGGCCGTCCGACGATGGCGCCGCGGCGGTCGGCCAGCCAGCGTTCCTTCCCGTCCGGCGGAATGACGTACTCGGGATAGATCGCCAGGTACTCCTCCCCGTCCACGGGGAAGGTCGGGATCTGGTTGCGGTCGTCCTGGTACACGCCGCCGAACCACGTGGCCGAGCTGACCCTGGCGACGCCTTCGATCTGGCGGATGCGGGCCCGGTAGCTCTCCGGCAGGGGCTGGACCAGCGATACCTTGTGGATCACGAGCAGCCGGTCGACGCCGGCGAGGTCGGCCCCGGCGCTGAATGCATTGGTCATGGCGCCGAGCACGCCGAACATCAGGAATGCCACGACGATCGACCCCAGCGTGAAGGTCGTGCGCAGCGGCCGGCGCCGTAGGTTGGCGAGCACCAGCGGCAGCATGCCGTTCACGGTCCGTCCTCTTCCGCAAGCCGGCCCTTCTCGAGGTGCAGCGTGCGCCGGGCCCGCTCGGCCGCGTGGGGATCATGGGTGACCATGACGATCGTCTTGCCCTGCTCGTTCAACGCCTGCAGCAGGTCGAGAATCTCGTCGCCCGACCTGCGATCCAGGTCGCCGGTCGGCTCGTCGCAGAGCAGGAGCGCCGGGTCCGTCACGATGGCGCGCGCGATGCCCACGCGTTGCTCCTGGCCGCCGGACAGCTGACCCGGACGGTGGCGACTGCGGTCCTCGAGTCCCACGAGCTTGAGCGCTGCCCGTGCCCGCCGCATCCGCTCGGCCGCGTGCAGGTCGGACAACAGCAGCGGCAGCTCGACGTTGCGCTCCGCGGTCAGCACCGGCAGCAGGTTGTACATCTGGAAGATGAATCCCACGTTGTCCGACCGCCAGCGTGCGAGCGCGCCATCGGACAGCTGCGTGAGCTCCAGGTCCTGCACCCGGAGGCTGCCGGACGTCGGGCGGTCGAGCCCGCCGATCAGGTTGAGCAGCGTCGACTTGCCCGAACCCGACGGCCCCATGAGCGCCACGAAGTCGCCCGCCTCGATCACGAGAGACAGGCCGTCGAGGACCTTCACGACCTCGGGTCCCCTGCGGTACTCCTTGTACAGGTCGCGGATGCGGACCAGCGGCTCGCCCATGGGAAGCGGTCAGCCCGACCCGCGAACGACGATCCTGGCCCCGTCCTCGAGCCCGGCCGGGGGATCGAGGACGACACTGTCCCCCGGCGCGAGCCCCTCCAGCACCTCTCGCAGGTCGTCCATCTCCCTGCCCAGCCGCACCGGCTGGCGCGCGACCCGGCTCTCGACCACGCGCCAGACGTACTCGCCTGCCCCGTCCGCAGCCACGGCGCCGGACGGCACCCGGGCCACGGCCGAACCTGCAGCCGGCGTGCTCTCCTCGTAGAAGCGGACCCGCACGCCCATGTCGGGCAGGATGCGCTCGTCCAGCTCCTCGATCGCGATGCGGACGCGCACCGTGGCTTTCTGCCGGTCGGCAGTGGGCACGATGGCGATCACGCGGCAGGGGATCTTCCAGTCCGGGTACGCGTCGAGCACGGCCTCGGCCCGCTGTCCCTCCCCCACGCGGTTGATGTAGGCCTCGTTGACGTCCACCTCGATCTCGCGCGAGTCCATGTCGACGACGGTCGCAATGCCGGTCCGCGTGAAGCCGCCGCCGGCCGAGATGGGCGAGACCATCTCGCCGGGCTGTGCGTCCTTCGAAATGATGACTCCGGCGAAGGGCGCGCGGATCACGAAGTCGTCGAGTTCCTGCGCCCGCACGCGGACGGTGCCCTCGGCGACGCCCACCTCCGCCCGTGCCGACTCGAGGCGCGCCGCGAGCGCCGATGCCTCCGCCTCGGCGGCATCGAGCGCGCTCACGCTGACCAGGTTGTCCTTGCGAAGCTCGCGCAGCCGGTCCCGCTCGCGGTTCGCCTCCGCCAGCCGGACCTCGACTTCCCGCACGGCCGTGCGGGCGGCGGCCAACTGGCGCGTCGCCACGTCGTAGGCGGCGCGCACCGTCGAGTCGTCGAGTCGTGCAAGGACCTGTGCCGAGGCGACGTGCGTGCCCTCCTCGAACTGCACTTCGAGGATCCTGCCGGTCACCTTCGAGGAAACGGTCGCGAGGCGTCGCGCGACGACGTAGCCCGACGCGCTGAGCACGGCGGTTTCCCCGGGCGCCGACGGCGGTTGTACCGTGACGACCGTGACCTCCGGCTGCCTCGAGCCCCCAAACACGAACCACGCCGCGAGCGCCGCTACGGCGAGGCCGGCCCCGATGATCCACCTGCGGCGGCGCTGGTCCTTGCGGGTGTCGTACCGGGAAGGCCCTCCCGACCCGTCCTTCCGCAGCGCCCCGAGGGCATCCTGATCGAGCGACATTCCTCACCTCTGGGTTCCGCCGCCGGTCGCCTGCGCAGGCACGCTCGGCCGCGGACCCCTCCTGTAGAATGACATCGCCCCTGCTGCGGACGAGGTGCCGGCCAGGGGCGTCGTTTCATTATCGCAGAGCAGCCCCTTTCCATGCAGCCGACGGGCCTCGTCGACATCGGCATCAACCTCGCCCACGACAGCTACGACCACGACCGTCCCGAGGTCATCGCGCGTGCGCTCGCCGCCGGGGTCACCCGCATGGTCGTCACCGGCAGCTCCCTCGACAGCAACGCCCGGGCAATCGAGATCTGCGAATCCTGGCCCGAGCTGCTGCGCGCCACCGCGGGGGTCCATCCCCATCACGCGCGCGAATTCTCCCGCTCCGACCTGCCGACGCTGGAACTGCAGCTCAGCCACCCGCTCGTCGGGTCCGCCGGCGAGTGCGGGCTCGACTACTTCCGCAACTTCTCGCCCCCGGCCGACCAGCGCCGGGCCTTCGCAGACCAGCTGGAGCTCGCGACCCGGGTCGGAAAGCCGGTGTTCCTGCACCAGCGTGATGCACACGCGGACTTCATGGACGTGCTGCGCGACTATCTGCCGCATATTTCGAGGGCGGTCGTACATTGCTTCACGGGCACCGGCCCGGAGCTGGAGGCCTACCTGGCGGCCGGTCTCTATGTGGGCCTGACGGGCTGGATCTGCGACGAGCGCCGCGGCCTCATGGTCAGGCAACTCGCGGCCGAAATCCCCCTAGACCGACTGATGATCGAGACTGATGGACCATACTTGATGCCTCGCACAATCCGGCCTAAGCCAAGCCATAGACGCAATGAATCTATGTACTTGCAATATATTCTTAATTCATTAGATGAAGTAAGGACGGAGCCCAAGGAAGAAATCGCAGCAGCAACATCTCGTAATGCTATGGTTTTCTTTAATTTTTCTCCTACATGAGCCCGTGCAGCGTCAGACTACTTTTCCTAACAATCATTCTTGAAATATCTTTTAATTAATTGTATTTAAAGGTTTTATTATGGACATGAGGCGCGCGCAGTCGTCCATCGACGGATGGTGGACAGAGTCGATCGTCCCGCACTTGTGCGAGTACGTCAGGATCCCAAACAAGTCCCCCATGTTCGACGCCGGCTGGGAGGCGCATGGCCACATGGACCGGGCAGCCGAGCTGCTGGCGGGCTGGTGCCGCCGGCAGCCCCTGACGGGCATGAGCGTCGAGATCGTTCGCCTGCCCGGCCGCACTCCCGTGCTTCTCTGCGAGGTTCCGGGGACCGCACCGGGCACCGTGCTCCTGTACGGGCACATGGACAAGCAGCCGGAGTTCACCGGCTGGTCCGAAGGCCTTTCGCCCTGGGAGCCGGTCATCCGTGACGGCCGGCTCTACGGGCGTGGCGGGGCAGACGACGGCTACGCGGTCTTCGCTTCGCTGGCCGCGATCCGGGCGCTTCAGGAACAGGACCTGCCGCACGCCCGTTGCGTGGTCCTGATCGAGGGCTGCGAGGAGAGTGGAAGCGCCGACCTACCGCATTATGTCGAAGCGCTGTCGGATCGGATCGGCTCCCCGGACCTCGTGGTGTGCCTCGATGCCGAGTGCGGCAACTACGAGCAGCTCTGGTGCACGACGTCCCTGCGCGGCGCCGTGCTAGGGACCCTTTCCGTGGAGGTCCTCACGGAGGGCGTTCATTCGGGCGCCGGCACCGGGGTGGCGCCCTCCCCGTTCAGGATCCTGCGGAGCCTGTTGAGCCGCATCGAGAGTGAGGTCAACGGAGACCTGATGCTGGATGCCTTGTACTGCCCCATTCCGAAACGGCGCATGGAACAGGCGGCGGCCGCTGCGGAGGTCCTGGGCGAGACCGTCTACAGGAAGATGCCGTTCCTGCCAGGCGTGGAGCCGCTGTCGGACTCGCCGTACGAACTGCTGCTCAACAACACCTGGCGACCGTCGCTGACCGTCACTGGCGCCGACGGGCTCCCCGCGGTGCGCGATGCCGGCAACACGCTGCTCCCGCAGCTCGCCCTCAAGCTGTCCATACGGCTCGCGCCCAAGGCCGATCCCGGGGCGGCGGCCAAGGCCGTCAAGGATGCGCTGGAGTCCGACCCGCCCTACGGCGCCCGGGTGCGTTTCGACCTCAGCATGGCGAGCGCCGGGTGGAACGCACCGCAACTTGAGCCCTGGCTCACCGAGTCCATGCAGCGCGCCTCGCAGGCGGCTTTCGGTCGTGACGTGATGTACCTCGGGACGGGAGGCGGGATTCCCTTCATCGGGATGCTGGCCGAGCGCTACCCCGGCGTGCAGTTCCTGGTCACCGGTGTGCTCGGGCCCAGCTCGAACGCGCACGGCCCGAACGAGTTTCTGCACATCGCCTACGCCCGCCGGCTCACCCTGTGCGTGGCGAGCGTTCTCGCGGACCATGCCGGGGCGGCGCGCCGCCGCGAAGCAGCCTGACGCGGCTCGGACTCGCCCCGGGAACGGCGGCGATCCGCCCCGCTGCCGGCGAGCTGCCACGCCCGCGGTGCGGCGGAGCGCCCCTGGCCACGGTCCTTTCGGGAATAACGCTGCTCCGCGTGGACGCTTCTGTGAGACATTCCGGTAGGCCGGGGTGACGTTCGAGGGCCGGGCGCCGCCCCACGGAGGTGTCTCGTGCCAGCCCTCGACCCGTCCGACGCCCTGATCGTCGTCCACGTCCAGAGGGACTTCCTGCCCGGTGGTGCGCTGGCGGTGGGCGAAGGCGACGCCGTGGTCGAGCCCTTGAACCGCTGGATCGACCGCTGCCGGGCCGCTGGCGCCCGCGTGTTCGCCACGCGTGACTGGCATCCCCCCGATCACTGTTCCTTCGAGGCTCAGGGCGGGCCATGGCCGGCCCATTGCGTCGCAGGTACGGCGGGTGCCGAATTTGCCGCAAGCTTGCGGCTGCCCGGGGATTGCCGGGTGATCTCGCAAGCCTCGGATCCCGCACGCGAGGCCTACTCCGGCTTCGATGGCACCGAACTCCTCACGCAGCTGCAGCGGGCCGGCAGCCGACGGCTGTGGATCGGCGGCCTGGCGACCGACTACTGCGTCAGGGCCACGGTGCTCGACGCCGTCAAGGAAGGCTTCGAGACGCACGTGCTCACCGAGGCCATCAGGCCCGTCGAGGTTCACCCCGGCGACGGCCGGCGCGCCCTCGAGGAGATGCGTGCGGCGGGCGCGATCGTGGAGGAGCCTGCCGGGAACGAGCGATGAGCCGCGACGCGCTGGTGACCGATCTCTACCAGCTCACCATGCTGGCGGCCTATCACGAGCTCGGGATGCACGAGCCTGCCAGTTTCGAGCTGTTCGCCCGGCACCTGCCCCGGCAACGCGGCTTCTTGCTCATCGCGGGCCTGGAGACCGTCCTCGACTTCCTCGCGGACCTGCGCTTCGAGGCGTCCGAGCTCGACTGGCTCGCCGGCACCGGGCAGTTCAGGCCAGGGTTCCTCGACTGGCTCGCAGGCTTCCGGTTCCGCGGGGAGGTACTCGCAGTACCGGAGGGAACGGCGCTCTTCGCCGACGAGCCGTGGCTGCGGATCACGGCCTCCCTCCCCGAGGCGCAACTCGTCGAGAGCCGCCTGATGAACCTGATGCACTTCCAGACGCTGGTGGCCACCAAGGCAGCTCGCTGCGTCCTGGCGGCGCGGGGCCGCAGGCTCGTGGACTTCGGGCTGCGCCGCGCGCACGGCGCCGAGGCTGCCGTGCTGGCGGCGCGTGCGAGCTACCTCGCGGGATTTGCCGGTACCGCGACGGTCGAGGCCGGTCGGCGCTTCGGGATCCCCGTGTTCGGGACCATGGCCCACTCCTTCGTCCAGGCCCACGACAGCGAGGCGGAAGCCTTCGCGGGCTACGCGCGTGCACACCCCGGTCGCGCGAACCTGCTGATCGACACCTACGACGTCGAGGCGGCCGCACGCGAGACGGTCGCGCTCTCGAAGCAGGGCGTCCCGGTCCGCGGCGTTCGCATCGACAGCGGCGATCTCGGGGACCTGGCTCGACGCGTCCGAGGCATCCTCGACGAGGGCGGATGTGGCGGCACGGACATCATCGCGAGCGGCAACGTCGACGAGAGCGCCATCGAGCGGCTGGTGTCCGAGGACGCGCCGATCGACGCGTTCGGGATCGGCACGCGGCTCGACACTTCGGCGGATGCGCCCTACCTCGATTGCGCTTACAAGCTCGAGGAGTACGCCGGCCGGCCGCGACGCAAGCGTTCCGCGGGCAAGGCGACGTGGCCCGGTCGCAAGCAGGTCTGGCGCAGCCTGGACTCCAGCGGCCGGATCGCGCGCGACCTCGTCGCGCTGGACGGCGAGCCGGCCGAGGGTCAGCCGCTGCTCCGGCCGGTCATGAAAGGGGGCCGGCGTACGGGCGAACCGGAGTCGCTCGAAGCAGTGCGCGAGCGGGCGGCCGCCACGCTGGCCAGCCTGCCCGCCAAGGCACGGCGGCTCGACGCGCCGGAGCCCCCGATCGCCGTGATCTCTGCCGGCATCAGGTCTGCCGCTGCCCGGATCGACCGCGAGCACCCGATTGCCTAGCGCAAGCGACAGACCTCGGCCCCTGCCTCGCGGTGAAGCGACGACGCTCGCCGCGAAGCTCGCGGCCCTCGAGCGCCCTGAGACCTATCCCGACCACCCCGGAAGCATCGAGGCGATCCAGACTCACTTCGCGTGGGTGTTCCTGACCGGTAGCCATGCCTACAAGCTGAAGAAACCGGTGCGACTCAAGGGCGCGGACCTCCGGAGCCTCGAAGCACGCGAGCGAAACTGCCGGGAGGAGCTGCGCGTCAACAGCCGACTGTCGCCCCGGGTCTACCTCCGGGTCGCCCCACTCGCGCGCACGGAAGGCGGGTTCATGATCGACGGAGCAGGCGAGATCGTGGACTGGCTGGTCGTGATGCGGGAGCTGCCGCGGAAGCGCATGCTCGACCGGTGCATCGGGCAGGGGCGGGTGGAGCTCGAGGACGTCGAGCGCGTGACCGGCCGCCTGGCCGGCTTCTACCGGACCCTGGACGCAGAGCCGCTCGCCCCCGAGCGGTATCTGGAGCAGGTGCGGCGGCGCCTGGCGGAAGCCGCGGACGAGCTGCAGCGCCCGGAGTTCGGCCTGCCACGATCGCGCCTGGCAGCCGCCCGCGCCGACCTGGAGGCCGCCTGCGCGCGCCAGGAGAGCCCCCTCGCGCGGCGCGCGGAGGCGGGCCGGATCGTCGAGGCGCACGGCGATCTTCGTGCCGAGCACGTCTGGCTGGGGCCGCCCGTCGAGATCATCGATGCACTCGAGTTCGACCGGAGCCTGCGGGTGCTCGACATGGCCGAGGAGATCGCGATGCTGGTCCTGGACGTCACGCGGCTCGGCGATCGGGACCTGGCCCTGGCGCTGCGCGAGGCCTACTGCAGGGCGGCCGCCGACCCGGTCCCACCCGACCTGTTCGCGTTCTATGCGGCGCTGCGTGCGCTCACTCGCGCCAAGGTTTCCATCTGGCACCTCGACGACGCCGGCGAGTATCCGGATCCGGAACCCTGGCAGCGCCGCAGCCTCGAGTTCGTGGAGCTTGCGAGCGATTTCGCAGCCGATAGGCGCTGATCGACGAAGTTAGGCCCCGATCGCCGTCAATTCCTCCAGCCGCCCGCCGAACCAGAGACAGCGCATCGCCGCGGCCAGGTAGGGCGCGAGCGGGAGTACCTCGAGCGGCAGCGCGGACAGCGCATCGGCGCCGACCGGTACCGAGTCGGTCACGAGGATCGCGTCGAGCCCCGCTCCGGCGAGCCGGCCGACCGTTTCGGGAAGAAACAACGCGTGCGCCGCGGCCGCGTGAACCGAGCGCGCACCCTGGTCGCGACAGGCGATGGCCGCCCGTGCCAGCGTTCCCCCGCTTGCGACCAGGTCGTCGACGATCACGCATACGCTGTCCCGGACGTCGCCGACCAGCGTCCCGCCCGTCACGACGTCGCGGCTGCGGCGTTTCTCGAAGAACGCCAACTCACCGGTCGCGAGTCCTCTCGCCGCCAGGACCGCCCGGAGCTGCTGCGCCCGCTTCACGCCGCCGACGTCCGGCGAGACGACCGTGATCGTCGCCTCGAGATGCCGTGCGGCGAGCCAGTCCGCGACGAGCGGCGCGAGCGGCAGCGGGACGGTCGGGATGCGGAACGCGTTCTCGAAACCGGGCAGGCTGTGGGGCTCCACGGCGACGAGCCTGCCGGTTCCCACGGACTCGAAGAGCTGGGCGATGTACCGGCCGTTCAGCGGATCCCGCGGCTGGGTCCGCCGGTCCTTGCGGACGTAGGGGACGTACGGCGCCACGACGGTCACGTGACGCGCCCCGGCGTCGCGGAGCGACGCGATGAAGAGCCAGGCCTGCACCAGCCGGTCGTTGGCGGTCGGCCCCTCCGGGTCACCGTGCAGGCGGGTCACCAGCGCGATGCTGGCGTCCTCCACCTCGTCGAGCGCCCTCGACTTGTGCTCGCCTCTCTCGAACTCCCGATGCTCCGAACGGCCGAGCGGAAGATCGAGACGTGCCGCCACCTCGGACGCCAGGTCGGCGCCGGGTTGCTGCCCGAACACCAGCAAACGGGACTGCTCATGCCGCCGGGTCATGGGGGGATGGTGCCCGACCGCGCGGCTGGTTTCATGCGTGGACTACGAATGATCCGCGCCCGATGGTCAGCCTCGCGCCACCGGGCTCGGGGAGGCCGCTTCCCTGACGCGCGACCAGGCCTCCAGCCAGGCCGCGACGGGAGTGGGATTCGCGTTGCGGTCGGCCGCCGGGAACTCCTGGGCCAGCGTCTCCACCACCGTGACCCGGCGCGGGCGCCCCTTCGGGAAGCTCGCGCGCGCCGTGAAGACGACGCGCCCGTCGACCGGCACGTCCTTGCCGGCCAAGTGACCGACGGCCGCCATCCGGTCGTAGAGCATGGCCAGGGGGTTCCCGAAGGTGCTGCGTCGTGGCCCGTCCATGAGGGCCCACTCGTCCAGCGACTCGCCGGCAAACAGGGTTCCCTGCACGTCGCGTAGGTCCACGACCAGCATCCCGCTCGCGGTCAGCAGCAGGAAGTCCACGTGGATCTGGCCGTCGTTGCCGTCCGGCAGCACGACGTCGCGGAGCATGTCGAAGGCGATGGCCTCGAGCGGCCTGAGTCGCTCCCGAGCTGCACGGCGCCGACGCCACGACAGGTAGCCGAGCACGCCTGCCAGCACCATCACCATCAGGACGGCGCCCATGCCCGCCCACTGCCACGGCGAGAGGTCGGGCGCGCTCATTCGAGCCCCAGGGCTGCCTTCATAGCCCCGAGATCCGGCGCGATATCTTCGTACGCCGAAGGCAGCTCCAGCAACTCGGCGAGCGCGGGCGGCACGGGCACGGCGGACCCGATGAGCGGCTCGACGATCTCGTTGAACTTCGCCGGATGCGCCGTCGCCACCAGTATCCAGCGCCGCGCGCGCTCCTCCCGCGGCAGGCGACGGTAGACCTCCGCCGCCGTCGCCGTGTGCGGGCACCAGGTTTCGCCGAGCTCCAGGTAGTCCTCCCTGATACGCAGCCTGATTTCCTCGTCCGACACCGACTGCGCCCGGACCTCGGCGGCGAGCTCGCGCCAGTCGGGGTGCAGGGCGCGCAGCCGCTCCATGTTGCTCGGGTTGCCGACGTCCATCGCCGAGGCGAGCGTCGGCACGCTGGGGCGCGGCCGCCAGTCGCCGCCTGCGAGGAACTCGGGCACCGTCGGGTTTGCGTTGTGCGCGAGCCGGATCTCGCCGATCGGCAGGCCCATCCGGCGTGCCCAGATGCACGCGAGTACGTTGCCCAAGTTGCCGGAAGGCACGATGAACGACGGCCCCTCGCCCTCCTCCCACCAGGCCTGCAGGCTGGCCATGGCGTAATACGCCGTCTGGGGGAGCAGCCGGCCGATGTTGATGCTGTTGGCGGAGGACAATTCGAAGCGCGTCATGAGCCCCGGATCCGCGAAGGCTTCCTTCACCAGCCGCTGGCACTCGTCGAAGGTTCCGCGCACCGCCAACGCCCGGACGTTGTCGCCCCAGCAGGTCAGCTGCTGCTGCTGGCGCGGCGACACCAGGCCTTCCGGAAACAGCACGATCACGCGGGCCCAGGGCCGCCGGTGGAAGGCCGCCGCGACCGCCCCGCCCGTGTCGCCCGATGTTGCGACGAGGATCGACAGCGGCCGGCCGGGTTCGTGGGGCTCGCGCGCGAGACAAGCGGCCAGGAACCTCGCGCCGAAATCCTTGAACGCCGCCGTCGGCCCGTGGAACAGCTCGAGCACCGACACCCGGTCTGCCGCACGCTCGAGCCGCCGGACCGGAGCAGGGAAATCGAACGCCTCCGTTGCCACCGCCGGCAGGTCGGCCTCCAGCCGGTCTCCCTCGAAGAAGGGCGCCAGCAACCGGCTGCCGACGTCCGCGAGCGTCGCACGCCCGTCGAAATCGGCCGGAACGTACTCCGGGAAGCGCTCTGGCACGTAGAGTCCGCCGTCCGGAGCCAGCCCGCGGCGGAGCGCCTCGGACAGACTCGCGCGCAGCGACCCGTCCCGGGTGCTCGAGAAGCGCATCAGGACTCCACGACCCGGGCGCCCTCGGTGTCGACAGCCGACACCCAGTAGTCCGAGGCCAGGTCGTGCTCGGCGAAGGCCTCGACCATGGCGATGCGGATCCCGTTGGCGTAGGCCTCTTCGCACCAGGCGAACACGGTCGGCCCTGCCCCCGAAATGGAGCAGCCGAGCGCGCCGTTCGACATTGCGGCCTGCTTGACGGCCTTGAATCCCGGGATGAGCTGGGAGCGCTGCGGCTCGATGATCACGTCCTCGAAGGCGTCGCGGATCATGGCCAGGTCGTTCGTATAGCAGCCCGCCAGGAACCCCGCCAGGTTCGCGGTCTGCCAGACCACGTCCGACAGGTCGACAGTCTTTCTCAGGATGCGCCGCGCCTCGCGGGTCGACATGAACATGTGCGGGTGGACGAGCACGCAGCGGATGCCCGGCGGCACGGGGATCTGCTTGGTGCGCGGGTGGTCGATGCCTACCGTCAGGACCAGACCGCCGAACAGGGACGGCGCGATGTTGTCCACGTGCACCGAGCCGCTGGCGACGGCCTCGCCCTGCATCGCGAACTTCAGCAGCTCGATCTTGGACAACGGCTCATCGAGCAGGGCGTTGGCGGCCACGACGGCCGCGACGGCCGACGCAGCCGACCCGCCGAGACCGGACCCGAGCGGAATGCCCTTGTCGATCGCGATCTCGACGCCGAAAGGCAGCGACAGGGCCGTCGCCATCGAGATCAGCGCCATGCCCGCCGTGTTCTTCTCCGCTTCGAGCGGCAGGGACGCGCTGGTGCCGGTGATGCCCGAGATGCGTATGCCCGGCTCCGCCGAACGCCTCGCGCTCACCCGGTCGCCGACGGCGCGGACCGTGTGACCGAGGATGTCGAAGCCGATGCCGACGTTGCCGACGGTGGCAGGCGCAAAGGCAGTGACTTTCTCGACAGCCATGGAAGCCCCTAGATCCGCGCGCCCAGGTACGCCGCCAGGCGCAGCAGGTCGCCGAAGACGCCTCCCGCGGTCACCGCCGGCCCGGCGCCCGGACCCTGGACGATCAGCGGATTCTCGCAGTAGCGGGCCGTGACGAAGCGGACGATGTTGTCCGTCAGTGCCATGTTCGCGAACGGGTGCGACCGCTCGAAGCGCTCGACACCCACCGTCGCGCCCCCATCGGCAGTCAGCCTTCCGACGTAGCGCAGGACCATGCCGGCCTTGCGCGTCTCCTCGAGCATCCCGTTCATCTCGCCGTCGTAGTCGCTCAAGCGCTCGAGGAACTCGTCGACGCCGCAGCCGGTGAGCGCCGCCGGCACGAGGCTCTGCACGCGCACGTCGTCGAGCTCGAGCGTCATGCCCATCTCGCGCCCGAGGATGATCAGCTTGCGCGCGACGTCCATCCCCGACAGGTCGTCGCGCGGATCGGGCTCGGTGTACCCCTTCGCGCGCGCATCGCGCACGATCTCCGAGAACGAGGCCTGGCCGTCGAACAGGTTGAACAGGTAGGCGAGCGTTCCCGAGAAGATGCCCTCGATCGAGCGAATCTCGTCGCCCGTCTCGCGCAGGTCGCGCAGCGTCATGATCACGGGCAGCCCGGCGCCGACGTTCGCCTCGTACAGGAAGTGCGCGCCGGAGTGGCGGCCGGCCTCCCGGAGCGCGCGGTAGTCCTGCATGGGCCCGCTGTTCGCCTTCTTGTTCGGCGTGACCACGTGCACACCGGCGGCGAGCCAGCCCGCATACCGGGCGCCGACTCCCGCATCCGCGGTGCAGTCGATGATCACGCGGTGCGGCAGGTGGTCGGCGGCGACGTGCTCTGCGAATCGCCGCAGGTCCGTGGGCTCCGCCGACTTCATGGCCTTGCGCCAGTCCGACAGGTCGATGGACCGCTCCGCGAGCAGCATGCGGCCGCGTCCTGCGATCCCCCTCACGCGCAGGTCGACGTTGAAGTCCCGCTGGAGCCTGGCCGCCTGCGAGGCGATCTGGTCGAGCAGCACGGAGCCCACCGTGCCGGGACCGACGAGGCCGATCGACAGCGTGTGCGGCGACAGGTAGAAGCTCGAGTGCATCGCGCGCAGCGCCTTGGTGGCGTCGCGCCCGTCGATGACGGCGGAGATGTTGCGTTCGGAGGCCCCCTGCGCGATCGCGCGGACGTTGACCGCGGCCTTGCCGAGCGCGCCGAAGACCTTCGCCGAGACGCCGTGCGTGCCCGCCATGCCGTCGCCCACGACGGCCACGATGGCGCAGTCCCGGCTGACCTCGACGCTCTGGATCTGGCCCTCGCGCAATTCCATCGCGAAGGCGCGACGCACCACGCGCTCGGCCAGCGCGGCCTGCGACTGCGGGATCGCGAAACAGATCGAGTGCTCGGAGCTGCCCTGGGAGATCAGGATGACCGAGATGTCCTCGTCGCGCAGTGCACCGAACAGGCGGTGTGCCGTACCGGGCACGCCGATCATGCCGGCGCCTTCCAGGTTCAGGAGCTCGTGATGCCCTTGACGGCCAGCGACGATTCAGGGTGCGCGCAGATGAGGGTGCCGGCCCTGTCCGCGGCGAAGGTGTTGCGGATCCAGATCGGAATCTCGCGTTCCACGGCCGGCGCCATCGTCTGCGGGTGGATGACCTTGGCGCCGAAGTAGGCTAGCTCCATCGCCTCGCTATAGGAGAGCGAGTCGATGACCTTCGCGTCGGGGACGCGCCGCGGGTCGGCCGACAGGACCCCGTCTACGTCGGTCCAGATGACGATCTCCTCGGCATCGAGCAGCGCGGCAAAGATCGAGGCGGAGAAGTCGCTGCCGTTGCGACCCAGTGTGGTCTGTAGGCCCTGGGGGTCCGAGGCGATGAATCCCGTAATCACGAGCGTCCGGGGTCCCTCGCCTTCGAGCAGACGCCGGGCATTGGCGCGCGCCGGGT
>LJNS01000073.1 GCA_001303245.1 Gammaproteobacteria bacterium SG8_30 | reverse complement strand
TAGCACCAGCTCATCGCTGACCGCAGATAACTCCGGAGGCGGTATTCTCGGCGCTTCCAGTACAGCATCGGGTGGTAATGGCGGCAACGGGTTTCTAGGCAATGCTATTGCTGGGGGGCCAGGTGGAGCTGCGGATGCTTCAATCAATTTGACAGGCTTTGCCGATGTAGCCGCCCAAGCACAAGCCCTGGGCGGGAGCGGCGGGGCTGTCCAAAATGGTGGAAATGCAGGAGATGGCGGCGCTGCAACGCTGGGGGCAGTACTGGCCACCTCGAACGGCGGAGGAAGCGTGGATGTTGCGGGTTTAGCCATCGGTGGCTCGGGTGGACGGGGCGAGGCATTTCCCAATATTACCGCTGCGAATGGTGGCGATGGAGCGAGTGTTTCCCTCACTGATGTTGTCGATGGCTTTACAGCAGGTGATCTACTTCTGTCCCAGGGGGCACGTGGCGGCAGCGGTGGTGCTGGGGCAGGTGATGGGACAGTTGGCATCGCGGGTAGCGCGTTTAGTTCCTTAAGCCGATCTAAGAGTTCAGCATCTCTGCTTGTTCGCACTGAAGCATCTGGCGGTAGTGGAGGGAATCTAACATCCGCAAGTGGTACTTCGGGCAACGGCGCCACAGGCACCGCCATCAGTAGCGCAATCAACGATGCAGGATCAGCCCAGGCCGAGGCAAGCGCGACTGGGGGGATCGGCGGATCTGGCCAAGGTGGAGCGAGTGGTGGCGCTGGCGGGCGAGCCAGTGCGACCGCGCTTGCCGCGACTACGAGCGGTGCCCCAGCAATCGCCAGTGCTGAGGCTGTTGGTGGCCACGGTCGGCAGGGTAATCTTCACGGTTCAGCAGTCGCTCATGCGGAGAGTAATGGTGCTCTCGGTACGGCATCCACTTTGGCACAGTCCAGCGGCGGGTTCGAAGCCGCTGGCGGTATAGTATGGCAGGTAAGTGCCTTTGCGACGGCGCCGGTGGCAGGCACCAGCGTCGCTGAGTCACGCACCGCGGTGAGTGAACCGGTCCCCGACTCAGCGCTTGTCACGGGACTTCAGTCAGCGGCATTCGCAACTGCGCTTCCCAGTGTTGCCGATGTGCAAGCAGCACTTGCAGGCAATCCCAATGTCGATCTTAACTTTGATGTCGGCGGAACGAGCGACACACTGGGATTGGTTGTTTTGGGTGGTGCGTATTCGGACAACGGCTCGGGTTCGTCACAGACGTATACGAGTCGTGCGGGTTTCGTCCTCGACATGACGCCGCTGTTGGGAAACAGTCAGGATCTGTTAGTGGGGCTGCTCGATCCGACCGCTCTCGGACTCGGATTCGACACGCTCAACTTCCAAATTGAGATGGGAGATACCATAGTCACTGATGAGGTGTTTACTAACTTGAATGACGCACTCGCATACTTCGATGATCAGACTTTGAACCTCGGCGACTGGATCGTAGGATTGAACCCCGATAACTTAGTACTGGATATTGCGTTCATGCTAAGCCTCACAACGGACGATCTCGGAGCTGGCTTCTATGCCGATTTCATATTAGGGAACTCAACCGCGATTCCAATTCCGCCCGCCGTCTGGCTCTTCGGCTCCGGCCTTCTCGGCCTCATAGTCACTGCGCGAAAGCACAAAACGAATTAAATTTCCGCTCGCGGGCTGATACACTCGGGTGCTGAAGTTCGAACGGCCGCAACAATCCCAGTCCTTTAGAGAGCACTTGACTAGATTTCGTCAACGGCTCCCAGTTTGGCCAGAACAGGCCGTTCACGCAAGACAATAGAAATCCGGGCCAGCTTAGAGGTGGGCTTATTGTCTTGACTGTAAAGGCGCCTGGTTTTGAAACGCACCGAATCCCGGCATCGCCCGCAGCCATCCGCTCTCCCGGTGTTGAGGCGACGCTTCGGGATGAGACACGATCGAAGAGTCTCACTGAGATGCAATCGAGTCTGCACCCTGGGGAGCGCCAAGGCGGGGCTACAACCCTCATTCGACCGTCGCCATCGCTTTCTCAATACGCTCTGCGTAATCAGGATCAGCTTCTGCGAAATAACCAAGCATGCGTTTCTGCGCGCTTTGGGTAACGAGCACCAGCCCGGTCGCGATGTTCTGCGCGAGGATGTCCTTCTGCTCGTCCACCATTACACGATAAAGTGCGCCCGCCTGACTGAAGTTGTCCTGTTGCTGCGTGTCGTAGGCCTTCAGCCAGGCTTCGCCGAGGATCGGCATCGGTGGCTCGAGAACGTCCGCGACCGGCCCAGGCGCGCCCTGCGCAACCTGGTCGTTCGGGTAGTAGTTCACGCCGCCGCCCTGGTTATTGTCGCTGCCAAACGCCGGGGGCATGTGCCCGCCATGGCATCATCGCGCTGGTAGTGGTGCAGCGGGCAGCGCGGAGAATTGACCGGCAACTGCTGAAAATTCGCCCCCATGCAGTAGCGGTGGGCATCCGGATACGCGAGCAGGCGCGCCTGCAGCATCTTGTCCGGCGATGCACCGATACCCGGATGGTCATCGCGACGCACGATCCCCATGAACCCGCCGTGCGATCAGGTAGGTCGTTTCCTGCGCCAGCCCTCTTTTATCGTTGGTCGCGATAAGCTTGAAATCCGCAAACAAGTCCACGAGTTCCCCTAACTCCAAGACGAAGCACGTGTTCAGCGTCGGCCTTCGGTGCAGGACATTCTTGTTATAAGTCGCGTATATCAGCAGCCCATCAGGCTTCAGTGTTTCCTTCAGGCTGGGAATCAGCGCGCGGTCAAGGAAGCGCATGACCAGGACAACATCAAAATGGTTATGTGGCAGGGGGAATTGCTCCAGGTCAGCCGCAATGAGGCCTGCCTTCAGCCCGCTGAGCTCCAGCGCCCGCTGACAATGGCGCAGGCCCACGAGGCTACCATCTATGCCGATGACCTCGAAGCCCAGCGAGGCGAGATACACGGTGTTCTGCCCCTGGCCGCAGGCGACATCAAGTGCCGTGCCTTTACCGTTCAGCAGGTACCGATAATCGAGCAACAAAGGTTCGACCTCAGGCGCTGAGTCGGCCTCGGCCTCAGCGTACTTTCGGTTCCAACGTTCAATATCGGCTTTCATAGTTGCCGTGTAGTTATATCAGTCCGGATTACTGCCCGGAATGCCTCAACGAAGGTCGTCTGACTGAGTTTTGTGGGAGTCATAATCGTAATTGACTGGGTCTGCCATAATCAGACGAACGCGGTTATCTGCAGCGTTTTTTGCGCAATGGGCCATCGGCACAGAGCGCCAGTCAGCAGGCATTACGCGGACGATTACTCGAACTGAGCTCACCAATAAACGGTAGAGGGAACGGGTCGCGTAATTCCACCGCAGGTTCGTTCTCGGAAGCCGTTTCTGGATGCGGCTCAGTATAAACGTGCTTACTCGAAGGTTTCATAATGCGGGCTCGCGCGTAAGATTTGCTAATTGAGGCATTCTTCAAAACTAGCAGAAAACGACGGAACAGGTTCGAATGCTACCTGACCCTCGTTGACGTGAACCGTGATTTGTAGTGAGTGTGAGTTGTAAGCACGGCACTTTCGGGCTAGGGTCGCACCATGGTGCAACAGGAACATAGCGCAATTCTGCGACCGGGCCATAACTGCTGGCGCAGAGAACAGGCGGAGCGGGTCGCCATTGCAGTCGATGGCGAGGCCTATTTCCGCGCCGTTCGCGAAGCGATTCTCCGCGCCAGGCGCTCGGTATTTATTCTCGGCTGGGATATCCACAGCAGGTTGCGGCTGGTCCGCAACGATCCACGGGATGGCTATCCCGAAGAGCTCGGTGCGCTGCTGGATTTTGTCGCGCGAGAGCGCGGCGTAGATGTCTATGTGCTGAGCTGGGACTTTGCCATGATCTACCTGGCCGAGCGCGAACCCTTTCCCTTGTACGCGCTCAACTGGAAGACGCATTCGCGCGTGCGTTTTCACATGGACGACCAGCACCCGGCGGGTGCATCCCAGCATCAGAAGGTCGTGGTAATCGATGATGCCGTTGCCTTCTGCGGCGGGCTGGACCTCAGCAAGTGGCGCTGGGATACCTCCCAGCACCACATCGATGATGAGCGCCGCCTCGACGTCGACGGCAAACCCTATCCGCCGTTTCATGATGTACAGATGCTGGTCGACGGCGACGCCGCTGCCGCGCTCGGTGAACTCGCACGAGAACGCTGGCGGCGCGCGACCGGTGATGAGATCATGGTGGTTGATGATTGCCTGCTCAGGGTAGCGTCATCTAACCTCAGCAATCGTTCCATGGGTCTGGATTGCGAGTGCGACCTGGCGATCGAGGCTGACGCCGGCACGGATACGCAGCGGGCGATCAGGAATTTCCGGGAACGGTTGCTCGCCGAGCACCTCGAAGTTAAGCCCGGGAAGCTTGCCGACGCAATGCACCGCGAACAGTCGCTGATCAAGGCAATCGAAAGCCTGCGCGGTGGAGAGCGCACGCTGCAGCCCCTGAACACCGAAGTCGACCCGCAGATCGATCAACTGGTGCCCGAATCCGCGTTGCTCGATCCTGAACAGCCGATTGATTCGGAACGTCTCGTCACGCATTTCGTGCCCGAAGAACACAAGCCTCAGACCGCGCGGCGCGCGGTTGTGGGGGTGCTGACGCTGGCCGCATTGCTGGGCCTGGCCGCGGTCTGGCGCTGGACCCCGCTGGGCGAAAGCCTGGACATCAAACTGCTGATTCGACAGGCCGAAATGCTGAACTCGCGCCCGGCCACCCCGCTGCTGGTCATTGCCGGTATCGCCGTGGCCGGGTCGCTGGCGGTGCCACTGACTCTGCTGGTGGTTGCCGCCGTGCTGGCTTTCGGGTCCCTCGCCGGGTTCTTCTATTCCTGGTCCGGCGCCGAACTCAGTGCCCTTCTCACCTATGCGGTAGGGCGGGGCGCGGGACGCGACCTGGTGCGCCGCTATGCCGGAGAAAGGCTGAACAACGTCAGCAGGCAGTTGTCCAAACGGGGCTTGTTGACCATCATCACGCTGCGCATCGTCCCAGTGGCTCCGTTCACCGTCATCAACCTGGTGGCAGGTGCCTCGCATATAGGCTTGAAGGATTTTGCGCTCGGTACGCTGGTGGGTTTGTTGCCTGGGATCGTCGCCATCGCGCTGTTTGCCGACGGCCTGGTGGTTTCCATCCGGGATCCGGGCATGGGCAGCTTTGCCTGGCTGGCCGTTGTAGTGCTTGTGATAGCACTGGCGGCCCTCTGGTTCCGCCGGTGGCTGCGCCGCAGGCAGGCGCCGACAGAAAGCCAGGCGCAATCCTGAGTCGCCGGCATGCGGCTCAGGCTCGCAACCTGGAACATCCACCGCTGTATCGGCCGCGATGGCGTGATGTCGCCCGAGCGTTGCGCGGCGGTATTGAACGAAATCGATGCCGATGTCGTCGCGCTTCAGGAAGTGGAATCCCGCCCTGGCCACGCGCTCGATGTACTTGCTTACCTGGCCGGTGAAACGGGCGGTCGTGCAGTACCCGGCGTGACGATGGTGCGTGAGGATGCCCATTACGGCAATGCCCTGCTGACACGCCTGCCGCCCTGCGAGGTTCGTCACCATGACCTGAGCGTGCCCGGGCGCGAACCGCGTGCGGCGCTGGACGTGGACTTGAAATCCGACGGGTGCAGGATCCAGCTGGTCGCCACACACCTCGGTCTGCGCCCGTGGGAGCGTCGTGACCAGGTACGCCGCTTGTTGAACCTGTTCGAGCTTGAGGACCGTGACCTGGTGGTGCTGGCGGGCGATTTCAACGAGTGGTTTCTGTGGGGGCGCCCGTTGCGTATGCTGCACAAGCTTTTCCCGAATACCCCGCACCGGCGCTGCTGGCCGACGCGCCTGCCACTGCTGGCACTCGATCGGATATGGGTGTATCCACGTCGTCGCTTACACAGGCTCGCGGCGCACCAGACTGAGCTCGCGCGCATCGCCTCCGACCATCTTCCGCTGACCGCGGAGATAGCGCTTAACCGTGCGTCGCGCTGAACCTTCTCTCTCGTCTGCGCGGTGCGGCTTGAAGTTACCGGTGGAGTACCGTTCAGGCATGGAATATTAACTATCATGGAAGTGTGCAGACACGAGCCGTGGGATGTTTCGATCGTGTCGTTCAGCCGCAAGGCAAAACGGATGTAGCGGAGTGCAGTTGTTCAGGAAGTCCGGGGTGTTCTTACACAGGAACCGTGCCATCAAACCGTTTGCAGGGAGAATAGTGAAATGAGTCCAGATCGAGCATTGCGGCGCAAGAACGTGGAAAAGATTGCCACAGACAGCGTCACGTCGGACGAGATCAACGCGCAAAGGGCAGAGCTTACCGCAGCCGAGCGTAAGCTTGCACGAATGGATCAAGGCATAGCGAAGATCCGGGAAAAAGTGGCTCGGCTGAGACAGCGGCTGGCCGATGCGCGTCATCAAGGCAGGCAACGGAATACAGCACAAACAGGACGCGCGGTGACCACCGCGAGTGATAAACTGGATAACGCACGACAACAACGTGACAAGATGTTGTCTGAGTATCGCGAGTTACAGCTGATCGTTCGTGACCAGCGCACCCTGGTCGACAGTCTGGAGAAGAAAGAAGCAGCCAGACAGAAGGCGGTCGCCAGGTTTCTGAAGGAGTGGGAGCGCAACTACGATCGGGAAATGCGCATGAAGGAGAAGACCCTCCGGAAACGAAGACGGTTGCTCGAGACCTGATCAGTATGCTGTTGAACAGGCTGACTGACAATCTCGCTGGCGAAGGCCGCCGGACCGGTGGTCCTGGCTGCCGACGGGGGCAGCGGATGCCGCAGCGTCCGGCTGAGCAGTCTGCACCCGGAGCCGCCCGACGCGGGAAAGGTGGCTTTCGTATTGCGGGCAGGACCTTCAAAGGGCTGACTGACCGCATACCTGTCTGGCAGACACGCAATCCGCGGCTCGCCGCCCACTGAACTTGAACGTGAGAACAGCGCATGCTCGAGAGTTTCAGCGGCATCACCCGGGCGTGGTTCGAGCAAAGCTTTCCGGGGCCCACCGAGATCCAGTCACGCGGTTGGCAGACCATCGCCGCCGGCAGGCACGCCTTGCTGGTCGCGCCCACCGGCAGCGGCAAGACCCTCGCAGCCTTTCTCGCCGGGATTGACGGCTGCGCCCGCCTGCCCCACGACAGTCCGCCGGGCGTCCGCGTCCTCTACATCTCGCCGCTCAAGGCCCTGGTCTACGACGTCGAACGCAACCTGCGTGCCCCGCTGGTGGGCATCCGCCGCATGGCAGAACGCCAGGACCAGCCATTTCGCGATCTGCGGGTCGACGTGCGCACGGGCGATACGCCCCAGCGCGAGCGCCGGCGCCAGGCCAAAGCGCCGGGCGAGATCCTCGTCACCACACCCGAGTCACTGTTTCTGATTCTGGGCAGTCGCGCCCGCGAGAGCCTGCGCACCGTCCACACGGTGATCGTCGACGAAATCCACGCCCTCGCCCCCACCAAGCGCGGTCTGCATCTCGCGCTCTCGCTCGAACGCCTCGCGGCGCTCGCCGCCCGCGATCCCCAGCGCATCGGGCTGTCAGCCACGGTGCGACCGCTCGAGGAGATGGCCCGCTACCTGGGCGGTGACCGTCCGGTCGAGGTGGTCGACGCCTCCGCGACGCCGCGACTCGAGCTGGAAGTGACGGTGCCGGTGCCGGACATGGAGAATCCGCGCCCGACGGAAGCGGCGCAACGGCCTGGCGGCTCCATCCTCGGCGCGCTCTATGCCCGCGAGGTCGGCACACCGGCGACCGAGCGCGGCATCTGGCCGGCCATGTATCCCGAGCTGCTGACGCTGATCCGCAGCAACCGTTCGACGATCGTCTTCGTCAACAGCCGCGGGCTGTGCGAGCGGCTCACGCAGCGCCTGAACGAACTCGCCGGCGAGGCGCTGGTGCAGGCCCACCATGGCAGCGTCTCGCACGAGACGCGCGCCGCGATCGAGGACGGCCTCAAGCAGGGACAGATCCGCGGCATTGTCGCGACCAGCTCGCTGGAACTCGGCATCGACATGGGGACGGTGGACCTGGTCATCCTGGTCGAATCGCCCGGCTCGGTGGCGCGCGGACTGCAGCGCATCGGGCGCGCCGGTCACCAGGTCGACGCCGTCAGCGTCGGCCGCATCTTTCCCAAGTTCCGCGCCGACCTGCTCGAGGCCACCGTGATCGCCACCCGCATGCTGCGCGGCGAGCTGGAACCGCTGCGGGTGCCGCGCAACGCCCTGGACGTGCTGGCACAGCAGATCGTCGCTCTGTGCACGGTGGAACCGCAACAGGTCGATGACCTCGAGCGTCTGGTCAGGCGCGCCCACCCCTATCGTGAATTGAGCCGGGCGGCGCTGGAGGCGGTGCTGGACATGCTCGCGGGCCGCTACCCCTCTCAGGATTTCGCCAATCTGCGCCCGCTGTTGTCCTGGGATCGCCAGACCGATCGGCTGAGCCCGCGCCGCGGTGCCGCCATGACGGTGCGCATGAACGCCGGTACCATCCCCGATCGGGGCAACTATGCGGTATTCCTGGGGTCCGAGGGGCCGCGCCTGGGCGAGCTCGACGAGGAGATGGTATTCGAAACCCGCGCGGGCGAGAACATCCTGCTGGGCGCCAGCACCTGGCGGGTCGAGGAAATCACCCGGGACCGGGTGATCGTATCGCCGGCCCCCGGGGAACCAGGCAAGCTGCCTTTCTGGCGCGGCGAGGGTCCCGGCCGCCCGATCGAGCTCGGGCGCGCTCTCGGCGCGTTCGTCCGTGAGCTTGGTGACCTGCCACGCGATAGCGCCGTCGACTGGCTGCTGGCCAACACCCCGCTGGGACCCTTCGCCGCCCGCAATCTCGCCGGCTACATCGCCGAGCAGCGCGAGCATACCGGCACCTTGCCGACCGACCGGGCGATCACCGTCGAACGCTTCCGCGACGAGCTCGGCGACTGGCGCGTGTGTATCCTGAGCCCCTTCGGCGCCAGGGTCCATGCCCCCTGGGCCATGGCCCTGCAGCACACCCTGTCAGTCGGCAGCGGTTTCGAGGTCCAGGCGATGTACACGGACGACGGCATCGTGCTGCGCTTCGCTGACACCGAGGACCTGCCCGCGCTCACCGCCCTGCTCCCCGACCCCGACGAGGTCGAGGAACTGGTCACCGAACAGCTCGGGCACACCGCCCTGTTCGCCGGTCTGTTCCGCGAGAACGCCGCGCGCGCGCTGCTGCTGCCCCGCCGGCGGCTCGATCAGCGCAGCCCTTTGTGGGCCCAGCGCCTCAAGGCCCAGGAACTGCTGGCCACGGTGCGTCGCTACGCCAGCTTCCCGGTCGTCCTCGAGACCTACCGTCAGACACTCAGCGATGTGTTCGACCTGCCCGCCTTCAAACAGCTGTTGCGGGATATCCGCAGTCGCAGGCTGCGCGTCGAGGCGGTGGAGACGCGCTCGGCCTCACCCTTCGCCCGCTCCCTGGTCTTCGCCTACGTCGCGGCCTACATCTACGAACAGGATGCACCGCTCGCCGAACGCAAGGCGCAGGCGCTGACTCTGGATCGCAATCTGCTCAGCGAGCTGCTCGGCCAGGCAGAGCTGCGCGAGCTCATCGATGCCGAGGTCCTCGCCGAGCTGGAGCGCGAGCTGCAGCACCTTGCAGCGGGGCGGCGCGCCAGGGACGCCGATGAGCTGCATGACCTGCTGCGCCATCTGGGCGATCTGGACGAGGCGGAGCTGGCCGAGCGCGCCGGCGCCGCCGTCGCGCCCTGGCTCGAGACCCTGGTACGACAGCGCCGGGCCGCTGCCGTACAGCTCGCCGGGCAGCCACGCTGGATCGCCGCCGAGGACGCCGGGCTGTTTCGCGATGCGCTCGGCGTGGTACCGCCAGCGGGTCTGCCGCAGGCCTTCCTGGACGCGCCGGACCGGTCATTCGAACAACTCGTGCGCCGCTACGCCCGCACGCACGGACCCTTCGTCCTCGGCCAGCTGGCCGCGCGTTACGACCTCAGGCCGGCCCAGCTCGAGCCGGTACTGCAAGGGCTGGCGCGCGAGGGCCTGCTGGTTCAGGGCGAGATCCGCCCGGGGGGCGCGGAGCTCGACTGGTGCGATGCCGAAGTGCTGCGCCGACTCAAACGCCGCACGCTGGCCCGCCTGCGCAACGAGGTCGCCCCGGTCGATGCGGCCACGCTCGGCATGTTTCTGCCCGAGTGGCACGGACTCGGCGAGGGGCGCCAGGGTCCGGAACGGCTGCTCGAAGCGCTCACCCAGCTGGAAGGCCTGTCGATCGCCTGGTCGGATCTCCACGGAACGGTACTGCCTGCGCGGGTGGCTGGCTTCCACCCGAGCATGCTCGACATGCTGGCAGCCACGGGACAGATCCTCTGGGTCGGCAATGGTGCGCTGGGGACGCGCGATGGACGGATCGTGATTTACCGTCGCGAGCGCGCCGCCCGCTTGCTCGACACGCCCGCCGCGCTCGCCGAATCAACGCCCCTGCACGAGGCCCTGCTCGCGGAGCTGCAGCGTCAGGGGGCGAGTTTTCTGTTCCAGCTCGAGGAAGGCGTGCGCCGGTCCGTGGGGGACGTACGTGCCGCGGAGCTCGAGGCCGCGCTCTGGGACCTGGTCTGGGCCGGCATCATCACCAATGACACCTTCGCGCCCCTGCACGCTTACGGGCGGACACGCACACGTACCCGGGCGTCACGCTGGCGGCCCGGACAATCCCTGGCGGCAGGTCGTTGGTCTCTGGTCGCTCCGCTGCTGGACCCGCAGGTCGCGGCCACCGAGCGTGTTGTTGCGCGGGCCGAGATGCTGCTCGAACGTTACGGCATCGTCAGCCGCGAGGCCGCACTCGCCGAGGCCCTGCCGGGTGGATTCGCGCCGCTGTATCGCGTGCTCACAGCCATGGAGGAAGCCGGGCGGGTCAGGCGGGGCTATTTCGTGGAGGGCCTCTCGGGGGCGCAGTTCGCCAGACCAGGGGCTGTCGACCGCTTGCGCGCGGCGCGCGCGCCGATCGATGCCGATCCGAGCGACCTGCGGGAATCCGACGTGCGCAGCCTGCCGACGATCGATCCCGCGAATCCCTTCGGGGCCCTGCTGCCCTGGCCGGCCACCGGCGGGGGTGAGGCGACGCGGGCCCGGCGCGTAGCGGGTGCCTGGGTGATCCTCGTCCAGGGCCGGCCAGTGCTTTATCTCGGTCCGGGGGGCCGCCAGCTCCTGACCTTTACGGAGGCGGTGCGCGATGAGCACGAGTTGGAGCTGGCCCTGCGGGCGCTGCACCGCCTGCCCCGCGGGACGCGGCGCCGCGCGCTGGTGATCGAGAAGATCGATGGGGTTCCGGTTCGCGAATCGGTACACTTCGAGCGTATGCGACGCTGCGGATTCGAGAGCGATTACCGCGGCCTGGCCGCGAGCCTGGCCTCGGCGTCCTGAACCCGGACAGGGCTCAACCCGATCGGAGGCGCTCAACTCATGCCGGAAGGCGACACCGTCCACAAGCTGGCCGCTTACCTGCAACCGCGTCTGAAGGGGCGACGTCTGGACGCGGGGCAGGCCCGCGCCCCCGAAGCGGCCGATCTCGCGGGCCGCACCGTCGAGGACGTGCAGGCGCGTGGCAAACACCTGTTGGTGCTGTTCGACGATGGCCGGGTGCTGCGCAGTCACCTCGGCATGTGGGGCTCGTGGCATCACTACCGCCGCGACGAGGTCTGGAAGCGACCCGCGCGCGAGGCGGCCGTGGTCCTCACCATCGCCGACGACGTCTATGTCTGTTTCAAACCCAGGGAAGTGGAGCTGTTGCGCGAAAACGGCGTGCGGGCGCGTCTGCTCGCGACACGCCTGGGACCCGATCTGATCGCCGACGCCATTGATTTCGACACGATAATAGCGCGGACCCGTGAACTCCTGGCCGCGCAGACGCCGATCGTCGACGTGCTGCTCGACCAGCGCCCTGCCTCGGGAATCGGCAACGTCTACAAGTCGGAAGTCCTGTTTC
>LJNS01000011.1 GCA_001303245.1 Gammaproteobacteria bacterium SG8_30 | reverse complement strand
TCGTGCGTCTCGAGGGCTGAGGCCGTTTCCGCGACGACGGCATCCGTCAGTCCCTGCTGCCCGATCAGGATGACGGGACTCAGCGCGTGGCCCAGGGAGCGCAGGTGCTTCTTCTGGCCGGCCGATAGTCTCATTGGAGAATTATAGGCGTATCGGACGGAAGCCTGCGGACGTGGCGGCGCAGGCGCCGTCGGCCTTGCAATGGACGGGACTGCCCCCATGCAGGAGGGCACCGCGCCCGCCTTGACGAGGGCGCGGGTCGCAGCATCTGCAACTCGCGGCATTCCGGCGCAGGAACGCATCTGCTGGCCAGAAACCCGCGCCCGTAGTACCTTCGAACCCGGACTGAATCGGCGGGTCCAACCGGTGCGAACATAATTCCGGGCAGACCGAGGAGACGACGAGTTGAACGACCTGACCAAGAACATCGTGCTGTGGGTGATCATCGCGGTCGTCCTGCTCGCCGTGTTCTCCAACTTCGGTGCCCGCACCGGTGCGCCGCAGCCCATGCCGTATTCGCAGTTCCTGGAGGAGGTGCAGGCGAACGGCATACGCACTGCGACCTTCAAGGGCGACACCATCACCGGCACGCGGTCCGGCGGCGAGCCTTACGTCACCTATAACCCGGAGACCGACAACTCTGCCCTCATCGGCCTGCTGCAGAAGGAAGGCATCACTTTCGACGCGGCACCGCCCGAACGCCAGTCGCTCCTGGTCCAGCTGCTGATCTCGTCGTTCCCGATCCTGCTGCTGATCGGCGTCTGGATCTACTTCATGCGCCAGATGCAGGGCGGCGCGAGCGGCCGGGGAGCCATGTCCTTCGGCAAGAGCCGCGCGCGCCTGCTGTCCGAAGACCAGGTCACCGTGACCTTCGCCGACGTCGCAGGCGTCGACGAGGCCAAGGAGGAAGTCACCGAGATCGTGGACTTCCTCAAGGACCCGGCCAAGTTCCAGAAGCTCGGCGGCAAGATACCGAAGGGCGTGCTGATGGTCGGCCCCCCCGGCACCGGCAAGACCCTGCTGGCACGGGCCATCGCCGGCGAGGCCAAGGTGCCGTTCTTCACGATCTCCGGTTCGGATTTCGTGGAAATGTTCGTAGGCGTTGGTGCCTCCCGTGTCCGCGACATGTTCGAGCAGGCCAAGAAGCACGCTCCCTGCATCATCTTCATCGACGAGATCGATGCGGTCGGACGCCATCGCGGCGCCGGGCTCGGTGGCGGACACGACGAGCGCGAGCAGACCCTCAACCAGCTGCTGGTCGAGATGGACGGGTTCGAGGGCAACGAGGGCATCATCGTCATTGCGGCCACGAACCGACCCGACGTGCTCGACCCGGCGCTGCTGCGTCCGGGGCGGTTCGACCGGCAGGTCGTGGTACCGCTGCCCGACGTTCGCGGCCGCGAGCACATCCTTAAGGTGCACATGCGCCGGGTCCCCATCGGAGACGACGTCAAGCCGTCGATCATCGCGCGAGGCACCCCGGGGTTCTCGGGAGCGGACCTCATGAACCTGGTGAACGAGGCAGCGCTCTTTGCCGCCCGCGCGAACAGGCGCGTCGTGACCATGGAGGAGTTCGAGCGCGCCAAGGACAAGATCATGATGGGTGCCGAGCGGCGCTCGCTGGTCATGTCGGAGGAGGAGAAGCGCCTCACCGCCTACCACGAGGCCGGGCACGCGATCGTCGGGCTGAACGTCCCCGAGCACGACCCCGTCTACAAGGTCACGATCATCCCGCGTGGCCGGGCGCTCGGCGTGACGATGTTCCTCCCCGAGGCGGACCGCTACAGCACCAGCAAGCGTCGCCTGGAGAGCCGGATCGCAGCGCTGTTCGGAGGGCGCGTGGCCGAGGAGATCGTGTTCGGTGCCGATGCCGTCACGACCGGTGCCTCGAACGACATCGAGCGCGCGACGGAGCTCGCCCGCAACATGGTCACGAAGTGGGGACTTTCCGAGCGTCTCGGTACCCTGACGTACGCGGAGGATGACGGCGAGGTATTCCTCGGCCGGTCCGTGACCCAGCACAAGCAGGTCGGCGACAAGACGCGCGACGCCATCGACGAAGAGATCCGGCGCGTGATCGACGAGAACTACGACCGCGCCCGCGACATCCTGACGGCCAACCTCGACAAGCTCCACACCATGTCCGAGGCCCTGATCCGCTACGAGACCATCGACGAGCAGCAGATCAAGGACATCATGGACGGCCGCAAGCCACGACCGCCGGCGGGTTGGGAGGACTCGGGCACGCCCACCGGCGGGCCCCGCGTCGAGGAGCCTGTGCCCGTGGCGCCGACCGTCGGTCCGCCTGCCAGCCAGCACTGATCACGGGCGCGGGGCGGCCGGCCGCCGGTGCCCGGCGTCAACGCCGGTTGCCGACCGGGCCGCCCGGCTCGAGGAGTGGATGCAACCGACCGGGATTTCGGTAGTGTCTCCATGCTGCTGACCTGCGGTCAGCACGCCCTCGACCTGTCGGAGCCCGTCGTCATGGGCGTGCTCAACGTGACGCCGGACTCCTTTTCCGACGGGGGCGAACTCGCCTCGCCCGAGGCAGCGCTGCGCCAGGCACGACGCATGGCGGAGGTCGGGGCCGCGATACTCGACGTGGGTGGCGAGTCGACGCGTCCGGGAGCGCGGGAGGTCGGGACGGGCGAAGAGCTCGACCGGGTCCTTCCCGTAGTCGAGGCACTGGTCGCCGAGCTCGAGCTGCCGGTGTCGGTGGACACGAGCAAGCCAGAGGTGATGCGCGAGGCAATCGCCGCCGGGGCAGCCATGGTCAACGACGTGCGGGCTCTGCAGGCTCCAGGTGCTCTCGCCGCAGTTGCCGGCTCGCAGGCGGCGGTGTGCCTGATGCACATGCAGGGAGAGCCGCGGACGATGCAGGTGGACCCTCGCTACCGCGACGTCGTCGCCGAGGTGCACGCGTTTCTCGCGGCCCGCGTCGAGGCCTGCGAGACGGCCGGGATCGGCCGGGAACGAGTCGTCGTGGACCCGGGCTTCGGGTTTGGCAAGACGCTGGAGCACAATCTGGCCTTGCTGGCGGGGTTGCGGGAGTTCGCAAGGGATGGGCTGCCGGTCCTGGCGGGCCTGTCGCGCAAGAGCATGATCGGGGCACTGACCGGACGTTGCGTCCGCGAGCGTCTGGCGGGCAGCGTGGCCCTGGCTGCCCTGGCAGTCGCCAACGGGGCCTCCATCATCCGGGCGCACGACGTGGCCGAGACCGTCGACGCCGTCAAGGTGGCGGCCGCGGTCCGGCGGTATCGTTGACTTCGCGGGGCTCGGGGGGCGCTCATGGGCAGGAAATACTTCGGAACGGACGGCGTGCGCGGGCGCGTGGGGCAGCACCCGATGACGGTGGAGTTCGCCCTGCGACTCGCCAGTGCAGCGGGCCGCGTGCTGGCGCCCGACGGCGGTGCCGTCCTGGTCGGCAAGGACACCCGCCTGTCGGGCTACATGTTCGAATCGGCGCTGGAAGCCGGCTTCGTCGCCGCAGGCGTTAACGTGCTCATGGCCGGGCCACTGCCGACGCCCGGCATCGCTTACATGCTGAAGGCGCTGCGCTGCGACTTCGGCGCGGTGATCAGCGCCTCGCACAACGCATACGAGGACAACGGCATCAAGTTCTTCGACCGCGACGGCTCCAAGCTTCCGGACGAGCTCGAAGAGGCGATCGAGGCCTACCTCGATGAGCCTGCACTCACGCGGGACTCGGTGCACCTGGGACGGGCGACGCGCGTGGACAAGCAACGCACCCTGTACCAGGACTTCTGTGCCTCGACGCTGCCGTCGGGCATCGACCTGCGGGGCTTCAAGATCGTGATCGACTGCGCCAATGGCGCCGCATACAAGGTGGCGCCGCGGGTGCTCTCGGATCTCGGAGCCGACATCATCCCGATCGGCTGCTCGCCCAACGGCCGGAACATCAACGAGGGATGCGGTTCGACCCAGCCGGAACTGCTGCGCCTGACGGTGACGGGCGTCAGGGCGCACGCCGGCATCGCGCTCGACGGCGACGGCGACCGGCTGGTGATGGTCGATCACCTCGGCCGCATCGTCGACGGTGACCAGCTGATGTACGTGCTTGCACGGGTCCGCCACGATACGGGCGGCCTGAAGGGTCCAGTCGTCGGCACCGTGATGAGCAACCTGGGGCTGGAGCTGGCGCTGCGCGACCTGGGCATCGACTTCCGCCGGGCTCAGGTCGGGGACCGCTACGTCCTGCAGATGATGCGCGAGGAGGGAGGCGTCCTCGGGGGCGAGACTTCGGGCCACCTGCTGTGCCTCGACAAGACGACCACCGGCGACGGGCTGGTCGCAGCGCTGCAGGTGCTGGCGGCAATGCGACTGTCGGGCAAGAGCCTCGCGGAACTCGCTGCAGGCATGCCCAAGTTTCCGCAGAAGCTCCTCAACGTGCGGGTGGACGAGCGCTTCGACGCCGGGGCGCACCCGCGCGTACGCGCCGCGGTCGAGGAGGTCGAGCGCAGCATGGGCGGGCGAGGCCGTGTCGTGCTGCGGCCTTCCGGCACCGAGCCTGTGATCCGGGTAATGGTGGAGGGCGAGGAAGAGGACGTCGTCGCGGGCCACGCGGCGGCGCTCGCGGAGATCGTGAGGGCAGCCGCCGGCTGAGCTTCCGGTCGGGTTCTGCGGCGTCGGCCATTGAACTGCGCACGGGTCGCGCTTATCCTTGCGCGCCTTTCCCGGTCGGCGTCGGCCGACCGAGTCTCCTGGAGTGTTTCCGATGCGACGATCCCTGGTTGCCGGCAACTGGAAGATGCACGGCTCCCGCGGAGCAAATGCCTCGCTCGTGAGCGAGATCCTTGCGGCCGGCCACGGCGACGACGGGCCCGAGGTGCTCGTGTGCCCACCGTATCCTTACCTGTGGGAGGTGGGCAAGGCGCTCAAGGACAGCGGGATCGCCCTCGGCGCACAGGACGTCTGCGCCGAGGCCGTGGGCGCGCATACCGGAGAGGTGTCGGCGGCGATGCTCGTCGATGTCGGCTGTACCTATGCCATCGTCGGTCACTCGGAGCGTCGCGCCCTGTACGCGGAGGATGACCAACTCGTTGCGCGCAAGTTCGTGGCCGCCCAGCGCGAGGGACTCACGCCCATCCTGTGCGTCGGCGAAACGCTCGACGAGCGGGAGGCGGCTCGTACGGAGCAGGTGGTACTCCGACAGCTCGACGCCGTCATCGACGTGGCCGGCCTCGACGCCTTCGGAAAGGCCGTGCTGGCCTATGAGCCGGTATGGGCCATCGGGACGGGCAAGAACGCCACGCCCGACCAGGCGCAGGAGGTCCACTCGCTGCTGCGCAGGCGGTTGCAGCAGGAAAATGCTACAATGTCCGCTTGCCTTCGGATCCTGTATGGCGGGAGCGTCAAGGCGGCCAACGCCGCCGAACTGTTCGCGATGCCCGACGTGGACGGAGGCCTGGTGGGCGGAGCCTCGCTTAACGGCGAGGAGTTTCGCCGGATTTGCGAGGCGGCCCGGCAGGCGGGCGCCTGACACGCGGAACTTCCGATGCTGCATTCGTTGCTCGTGACATTGCACCTGGCACTGTGCGTGGCCATCGTCGGCCTGGTGCTCATCCAGAGAGGGAAAGGGGCCGACGCAGGCGCCGGTTTCGGAGCGGGCGCGTCGGGCACCGTCTTCGGTGCGAGAGGCTCCGCTACGTTCTTTTCCAAGGCGACTGCGGTCGTGGCGACGCTGTTCATCGTGACCAGTCTCGCCTTGACCTACCTGGCCTCCCAGCCGGTGGAGGCACCGGACAGCCTCGTGGAGTCGCTGCCGGCCGAGGCTCAGCCGGCCGTGGAGGTTCCCCAGTCCGGAGCGCTGGGGGAGGACGACGTACCGGCCATTGGCGGGGAGGAACCCGCTCCAGCGGGCGGAGGCCGGTAGACGCTCGGGGTCCCTGAGGTTTCTACCCTGAGGTTTCTAGAGTTCGAGTGCTGCCGACGTGGCGGAATTGGTAGACGCGCTAGCTTGAGGGGTTAGTGGGGTTTCCCGTGTCGGTTCGAGTCCGACCGTCGGCACCAGCAGCGACAAGGCCCGGCAACGCCGGGCCTTTTTTCGTGTGGCGGCGCCGCGCCGTGGCGTGACTCGCCGCGGCGCCGACGGGTACAATGCCGCGGTTTGGCGTCACGGTGGCGCAAGGGTCCGAGCCGGGTGCTGGAGAACTATCTTCCCATCCTGATCTTCGTGCTGGTCGCCGGCGGCTTGGGCGTCCTGCTGATCGTGCTCGGGTTCGTTCTCGGACCGCGGCGCCCCAACGCCGAGAAGACCTCTCCCTACGAGTGCGGTTTCGAGGCGTTCGAGGACACCCGCATGAAGTTCGACGTGCGCTACTACCTCGTGGCGATCCTTTTCATCATCTTCGACCTCGAGATCGCGTTCCTCTTCCCGTGGGCCGTGTCGCTCGAGTCGACCGGCGGGTTCGGCCTTCTGTCGATGGCGGTGTTCCTGGGCGTCCTCGTGGCCGGCTTCGTGTACGAGTGGAAGAAGGGAGCCCTGGAATGGGATTGAACGGCTCCGCTTCCGCCCAGGGGAAGGGATTCCTGGTCACGACCGTCGACGGCCTCATGAACTGGGCGCGCACGGGGTCCCTGTGGCCCATGACCTTCGGCCTCGCCTGCTGTGCCGTCGAGATGATGCACGCCGGTGCCGCGCGCTACGACCTCGACCGTTTCGGCGTCGTCTTCCGCCCGAGCCCGCGCCAGTCGGACGTCATGATCGTCGCCGGCACGCTCGTCAACAAGATGGCGCCCGCGCTGCGCAAGGTCTACGACCAGATGGCGGAGCCGCGCTGGGTCATCTCGATGGGGTCCTGCGCGAATGGGGGCGGCTACTACCACTACTCCTACTCGGTCGTTCGCGGCTGCGACCGGATCGTTCCTGTGGACGTCTACGTGCCCGGTTGCCCGCCGACCGCGGAGGCGCTCATCTACGGCATCATCCAGCTGCAGAACAAGATCCGGCGCACGAGCACGATTGCCCGGTAAGCCATCATGAGCAGGATCGACAACCTGGCCGCTGGGATCGAGGCCCGCTTCGGCGCGAGGGTGAGGCGGCTGCCCGCGACTGCCGGCGAGCTGACCTACGAGGTCGCGGCCTCGCAGCTCGTCGAGGTGTGTCGCGCCCTGCGTGACGCGGGGGAGTTCGCCTTCGAGCAGCTCGTCGACCTGGCCGGCATCGATTACCTGCACCATGGAAGGGCCGAATGGAAGACGTCCGCGGCCACCTCGAGCGGCTTCAGTCGCGGTGTGCAGCGCCTCGCCTGCGCGGCGACGGGAGGCGAATCGGCGTCCGGCCGCCCGCGGTTCGCGGTCGTCTACCACCTGCTTTCCGTGTCGCGGAACGTGCGGCTGCGGCTGCGCTGCTACTGCCTGGGCGAAGAGCCTCCCATCCTCCCGACCGTGGTCGACGTCTGGGCCAGCGCCAACTGGTTCGAGCGCGAGGCCTTCGACCTCTTCGGAATCCTGTTCCGGGGCCACCCGGACCTGCGACGGATCCTCACCGACTACGGCTTCATCGGGCATCCGTTCCGCAAAGACTTTCCCCTTGTCGGCAACGTCGAGCTGCGCTACGACCCGGACAAGGGGCGCGTGGTGTACGAGCCGGTCAGCATCGAGCCTCGCACGGTCGTCCCGAAGGTGATCCGGGACGACAACCGCTACGAGCCGACCCTCCGCGAGGGTGCCGAGCGTGGCTGAGATCCGCAACTTCACGCTCAACTTCGGGCCGCAGCATCCCGCGGCGCACGGCGTCCTGCGCCTGGTCCTCGAGATGGACGGCGAAGTGATCCAGAAGGCGGATCCGCACGTCGGGCTGCTGCACCGGGGGACGGAGAAGCTTGCGGAATCCAAACCTTTCAACCACTCCATCGGCTACATGGACCGGCTCGACTACGTCTCGATGATGTGCAACGAGCACGCCTACGTGCTGGCCATCGAGAAGCTGATGGGCATCCGGCCGCCGGAGCGGGCGCAGTACATCCGCGTCATGTTCGACGAGATCACGCGCATCCTGAACCACCTCATGTGGCTCGGCTCGCACGGCCTCGACATCGGTGCGATGACCGTCTTCCTCTACGCATTCCGCGAGCGCGAAGACCTGATGGACTGCTACGAGGCGGTCTCCGGAACGCGCATGCACGCGACCTACTATCGGCCCGGCGGCGTCTACCGCGACCTGCCGGACCGTATGCCCCAGCACCAGCCGTCGAAGTTCCGCAGCACGAAGGAGCTCGAGGGGCTCAACGCGCGGCGGCAGGGCTCGCTGCTGGACTTCATCTGGGACTTCACCGAGCGTTTCCCCGCCTGCGTGGACGAGTACGAGACGCTGCTGACAGACAACCGGATCTGGAAGCAGCGCACCGTGGGTATCGGCGTGGTATCGCCGGAACGTGCGCTGCAGCTCGGCTTCACGGGTCCGATGCTGCGCGGCTCGGGCCTGGCCTGGGACCTGCGCCGGAAGCAGCCTTACGAGGTCTACGAGAGGATGGACTTCGACATCCCGGTCGGCGTCAACGGCGACTGCTACGACCGCTACCTGGTCCGGATCGAGGAGTTGCGCCAGTCCAACCGCATCATCCGGCAGTGCGTGGAGTGGCTGCGCGCGAATCAGGGCCCGGTGATGCTGGGCGACCACAAGGTGACGCCGCCGTCGCGCCCGGAGATGAAGGACGACATGGAAGCCCTCATTCACCACTTCAAGCTGTTCACGGAAGGCTACTGCGTGCCCGAAGGGGAGAGCTATGCGGCCGTGGAGGCACCCAAGGGCGAGTTCGGCGTCTGGCTCGTCTCCGACGGCGCCAACAAGCCGTACCGGCTGAAGTGCCGTGCTCCGGGCTTCGCGCACCTCGCCGCCATGGACGAGATGGTGCGGGGACACATGCTGGCGGACGTGGTGGCCGTGATCGGCACCATGGACATCGTCTTCGGGGAGATCGACCGGTGAGCGCGGATGCGACGGCGACGAGCGGCCTGCTCTCCGAGCACACGCGGCACGAGATCGACGAATGGGTGGCGAGGTTCCCGGCGGATCGCAAGCGCTCGGCCGTCATTTCGGCACTGCGCGCGGCCCAGCACCAGAACCAGGGCTACCTCACGACCGATCTGATGGATGCGGTGGCCGATTACCTCGGTCTGCCCCCCATTCAGGTCTACGAGGTCGCCAGCTTCTACTCGATGTTCGAGACGAAGCCGGTGGGCCGGGTGCACGTGTCGATCTGCACCAACATCAGCTGCATGCTCTGCGGCTCGGACCGGATCGTGGAAGCCGTCGAGAGACACCTCGGCGTCAAGACCGGCGAGAGCACGCCCGACGGCAAGTTTTTCCTGAAGCGCGAGGAGGAGTGCCTGGCCGCCTGCAACAACGCGCCGATGATGATGGTCGATCACGTGTACCACGAGAACCTCACGCCCGAGAAGGCGGTGCGGATCCTGGACGAGGTGAAGTGAGCGTGGGCCCGCCGCATGCGATGAACCAGGTCGTCTTCGAGCCACTGGCGCACGAGCGCAGCTGGACGCTCGAGACCTACCGTCGGACGGGCGGCTACGAGGCCTGGGAGCGGATCCTGAGGGAGAAGACGCCCCCAGAGCAGATCATCGAGGAAGTGAAGGCATCGGGCCTGCGTGGACGCGGCGGGGCGGGTTTCCCGACCGGGCTCAAGTGGAGCTTCATGCCGCGCACGGCGCCGGGGCAGAAGTACGTCGTCTGCAACTCCGACGAAAGCGAGCCAGGCACGTGCCACGACCGCGACATCCTGCGCTACAACCCCCACTCGGTGATCGAGGGCATGGCGATCGGCGGCTACGCGATGGGGGCCACGGTCGGCTACAACTACATCCGTGGCGAGTTCCTCGCGGAGCCCGTGCCGCGCTTCGAGGCGGCGCTGAAGGAGGCCTACGCGGCGGGTCTTCTCGGCCGCAACCTCCTCGGGTCCGGGGTGGACTTCGACCTCTACGCCTTCGTCGGCGCCGGTGCCTACATCTGCGGCGAGGAGACCGCGCTGCTGGAGTCGCTCGAGGGCAAGCAGGGCAAGCCGCGGTTCAAGCCGCCGTTCCCGGCCAACTTCGGCCTGTACGGCCGTCCGACCACGATCAACAACACGCAGTCCTTCGCGAGCGTACCCGCGATCATGCGCAAGGGCGCGAAGTGGTTCGCGGAGCTCGGCACCGCGAATGCCGGCGGCACGGTGATCTTTTCGGTCTCGGGACACGTGAACGAGCCCGGCAACTACGAGCTCCCGATGGGGATTCCTTTCCGCGACCTGCTGGCGATCGCCGGCGGCGTCCGCGACGGGCACGAACTCAAGGCCGTCATTCCGGGGGGCTCTTCGGTTCCGGTGCTGCCGGCGGCGGACATCATCGACTGCACGATGGACTACGACTCGCTGCGCAAGGCCGGGTCCGCGGTCGGCTCGGCGGCGGTGATCGTCATGGACGAGACCACCTGCATGGTGCGCGTGCTCGAGCGGATATCCCGCTTCTACATGGCCGAGTCCTGCGGCCAGTGCACGCCCTGCCGCGAGGGCACGGGCTGGATGAACCGTGTGGTGCGGCGGATCCTGGCCGGGCAAGGCGAGATGCGCGACCTGGACCTGCTCGTGGGAGTGGCGAACCAGATCGAGGGTCACACCATCTGCGCGCTGGGCGACGCGGCCGCCTGGCCCGTGCAGAGCTTCGTCCGCCGGTTCCGTCACGAGTTCGAGTACATGATTGCGAACGGCGGCCGGAGCATCGTCGAGTCGCAGGCCCGCGCGGCCTGAGCCAACCGACGGACGTCTCAACGGAATCTCCATGAGCGACGACCTGGTCAACATCGAAGTCGACGGCGTGCCGCTGAAGGCGCGCAAGGGCCAGATGCTCATCGAGGCCACCGATGCGGCGGGCATCTACGTGCCGCGATTCTGCTATCACGAGAAGCTCTCGGTGGCCGCCAACTGCCGCATGTGCCTGGTCGAGGTGGAAAAGGCGCCGAAGCCCTTGCCGGCCTGTGCCACGCCGGTCGCGGAAGGCATGAAGGCCTTCACGCGCTCGCCGCGGGCGATCGCTGCACAGAAGGCCACGATGGAGTTCCTGCTGATCAACCACCCGCTCGACTGCCCCATCTGCGACCAGGGAGGGGAGTGCGAGCTGCAGGACCTGGCGCAGGGCTTCGGCAGCTCGGTGTCGCGCTTCACCGAGCGCAAGCGCGTCGTGAAGGACAAGGACCTGGGTCCGCTCGTCTCAACCGACATGACCCGCTGCATCCATTGCACCCGCTGCGTGCGCTTCACAGCCGAGATTGCGGGGATGCAGGAACTGGGCACGACCGGTCGGGGCGAGAACATGGAGATCGGCACGTGGGTCGAGCGCAGCGTCGACCACGAGCTCTCGGGCAACGTGATCGACCTTTGCCCGGTGGGTGCGCTCAATTCCAAGCCGTTCCGCCACCGGGGCCGGTCCTGGGAGATGACCCAGCATGAGCTGGTCTCGCCGCACGATGCCGTGGGCACCAACCTTTATGCGCACGTTCTGCGGGGCCGCCTGCTGCGCGTCGTGCCCCGTGCGAACGAATCGATCAACGAGACTTGGATAACGGATCGCGACCGTTTTTCCTACGAGGGCATCTACTCCGCCGATCGCCTGGATCGGCCGATGGTCAGGGACGACGGCGAGTGGCGGAGCGTCGACTGGGAAACGGCGCTGACGAGGGTCGCACACGGGCTCAAGGACGCGCTGCAGGACGCGGGAGCTTCGTCGATCGATTTCCTCGCCGCGCCGTCGGCGACTACGGAGGAACTCTACCTGCTCGGCCGGATCGCGCGCGGCCTCGGCAGCGGAAACGTGGACAGCCGCCTGCGCCAGACGGACTTCCGCGACCAGGAGGCGGACCCGGTCTTTCCAGCGCTCGGGCTGCCCCTTGCCGACGTGAGCCGGCTCGATGCGCTGCTCGCCGTCGGCTGCCACGTGCGCCACGAGGCGCCCATCCTCGCCCATCGCGTGCGGCAGGCGGCCGTGCGCAACCGGGCGCGCGTGAGCTTCCTCGACACGGAGCGGCGGCCCGTATTCTTCCCCGTGGCGGCGGAACTGGCGCGACCCGCAGGCGAGTGGCTGAGGGAGTTGGCGTGCATCGTGAAGGCTGCGGCCGGGTCTGCCGGCGGCGAAGTGCCGTCCCGCGTTGCCACCCTGGCTGCCGGCGCGGTGCCCGACGAGCGCCATCGCGCCATTGCCGAGTCGCTGGCCGCCGAAGGGCGGCGCCTCGTGCTGCTCGGGAACCTCGCCCAAAGGCACCCGGCCTATGCTGACCTGAAGGCAGCCGCCGTGGCGCTGGGGGAGCTGACCGGTTGTACCGTCGGGCTGCTCGCAGACGGGGCCAATGCCGCGGGCGCATGGCTTGCAGGCGCGCTGCCTCACCGTGAAGCAGGAGGCAAAAAGGCGCAGACTCCTGGCCTCGACGTCGGCCGCATGCTCGCGCGCCCCTCCGGGGCGTGCATCGTGTATGGCGGCATCGAGCCGGGCCTCGATGTCGCGGCGCCGCGTGCGGCGGCGATGCTGCAGCGCTCCGGTTTCGCCGTGGCGGTGACCCCCTATGCGACGGATGCCATGAAGGAATGGGCCAGCGTGCTCCTGCCGCTGGCGGCCTTCGCCGAGGCTTCGGGCACTTTCGTCAACGCGGAAGGCCGCTGGCAGAGCTGGGCCGGCTGCGTCGCGCCGCCGGGGGAGGCACGGCCGGGCTGGAAGATCCTGCGCGTGCTGGGCAACCTGCTGGGGCTGCCGGGCTTCGACTACAACTCGACCGAAGAAGTCCGCAACGAGCTGCGCGCCCTCGCCGCGGCACCGGAGCCACCGGTGCCGGTCGAGCGACAGGTACAGGATGTCGCCGTGGCGGTGGATCTGGCTCCGGTGCCCATCTACGGTACGGATTCCCTGGTGCGCCGCGCAGAGTCCTTGCAGAAGACCGCCCTGGCCAGGGCGGGAACGGCCGCCTGAGGGGGACGGAAATTGGACAGCCTGGTTGCGATCTGGAGCGGACTGCCCACCGACGCGAGGTCGCTGATCCTGACGACCCTCGCGGTCGTCGGCGTCATGCTCGGCGTCGTGATGGCCGTAGCTTTCACGACCCTCGCGGAGCGCAAGGTCATCGGCTACATGCAGCTGCGCCTCGGACCGAACCGGATTTCGCTGTTCGGCCTGCCGATCCTGCGCGGGCTGGCGCAGCCGTTCGCCGACGTGATCAAGCTGCTCTTCAAGGAAGTTCTCGTCCCGGCCAACGCCGACAGGAAGCTGTTCCTGCTGGCGCCGCTGATCGTGCTGGTGCCGGCGCTGGCGGCGTGGGCCGTCATCCCGTTCTCGCCGGAGTTCGTGCTCGCAGACATCAATGCCGGACTGCTGTTCATCCTGGCGCTCACGTCGCTCGGCGTGTACGGCGTGATCCTGGCCGGATGGGCGGCCAATTCCAAGTACGCCTTCCTGGGTGCCATGCGTTCCGCGGCGCAGATGGTGGCATACGAGCTGGCCATGGGATTCGCCATCGTCGGTGTCCTGATGGCGGCAGGCAGCCTGAACCTGGGCGAGATCGTCCGTTCGCAACAGGGCGGGGCACTCGCCTGGCACTGGTTCTGGCTGTTCCCGCTGTTCGTCGTCTATTTCATTTCCGGTGTGGCGGAGACCAACCGCGCCCCCTTCGACGTGGCCGAGGGGGAGTCGGAGATCGTCGCCGGGTTCCACGTCGAGTACTCCGGGGCCGCGTTCGCGACGCTGTTCGCGCTGCCCGAGTACGCGAACATGATCCTGATCTCGGCGCTGGCCGCGGTCATGTTCCTCGGTGGCTGGCTGTCGCCGTTCGAGGGCTACCTGCCGGATGCCTGGTTCATCACCCAGCCGTCCTTCTTCTGGCTGTTCCTCAAGATCGGCGGCTTCATCTTCATCTACCTCTGGATCCGGGCGACCTTCCCGCGTTACCGCTACGACCAGATCATGCGCCTCGGATGGAAGGTGCTGATTCCCGTGACGCTGGCCTGGCTCGCCGTCGAGGGCGTCATGGTCTGGTTCAAGGTCGGGCCGTGGGCGGCATGAGGAGCTGACATGGCCGGTGCACGCAGTCTCTTCAAGACCTTCTTCCTGACCGAGCTGCTGGTCGGCATGTCGGTGACGATCCGGCAGTTCTTCGCACCGAAGGTCACACTGATCTACCCGGAGGAGAAGGCGCCGCAGTCGCCCCGCTTCCGGGGCCTGCACGCGCTGCGGCGCTATCCGAACGGCCAGGAGCGCTGCATCGCCTGCAAGCTCTGCGAGGCGGTGTGCCCGGCGCAGGCGATAACCATCGATTCGGACGTGGCGGACGACGGCACGCGTCGGACGACGCGTTACGACATCGACCTGTTCAAGTGCATCTACTGCGGCTTCTGCGAGGAAGCCTGCCCGGTGGACGCCATCGTCGAGACCCGGATCCACGAATACCACATGGAGAACCGGGGTGAAAACATCATGAACAAGGACAAGCTGCTCGCGATAGGCGAGAAGTACGAATCAATGATCGCGGCGGACAAGGCCGCCGACGCGCCGTACCGGTAGGGTCGGCGCGGAAGAACGTCTGGCCGGAGGCGCAGCTCCGGCCCAAAGGGAGACCGCTGGGGCTCATGTTGACCGAGATCCTCTTCTATGCGTTCGCGGCGGTGCTGCTGGGTGCCGCGATCGGCGTCATCGCGTCGCGCAATCCGGTGCACTCCGTGCTGTTCCTCGTGCTGTGCTTCTTCAACAGTGCGGTGCTGTGGCTGCTGATCGAGGCGGAGTTCCTGGCCATAGTGCTGGTCCTGGTCTACGTAGGCGCGGTGATGGTGCTGTTCCTGTTCGTGGTCATGATGCTCGACATCAACATCGAGAAGCTGCGCGAGGGCTTCACCCGCTACGCGCCGCTCGGGGCGCTGGTCGCCGTGATCGTCGTCGTCGAGATGTACTACGTGCTCTGGGTCAAGCGCCTGGGAATGGACGTGACCGGCGGCACGGCGCCGCTACCGGCCGATTACAGCAACACCGCGGCCATCGGTGAGGTGCTCTACACCGACTACGTCTACCCCTTCCAGCTCGCGGCCGTGGTGCTGCTGATCGCGATCGTCGCCGCCATCGCTCTGACGATGCGCAGGCGCGAGGGACTCAGGACCCAGGACGTCTCGCGGCAGGTGGCGGTGCGGCGGCAGGACCGGGTGCGGCTCGTGAAAGTGGAGCCGGAGGTCGAGCAGTGATCACCCTCCAGCACTATCTGTTGCTGGGAGGGATCCTGTTCGCGATCGCGATCGCAGGGATCTTCCTGAACCGCAAGAACGTCATCGTGCTGCTCATGTGCATCGAGCTGATGCTGCTGGCGGTGAACTTCAACTTCGTGGCGTTCTCCAGGTTCCTGGGCGACCTTGAAGGACAGGTGTTCGTGTTCTTCATCCTGACCGTGGCCGCTGCCGAGGCGGCGATCGGCCTCGCCATTCTCGTCGTGCTCTTCCGGCAGCGCCGCAGCATCAACGTCGAGGAACTCGACGCGATGAAGGGTTGAACATGGGGATGGAGCAGGTCTACCTCGCGATCGTCCTGGCGCCGCTGGCAGCCGCCGTCGTGTCGGGCTTCCTCGGCCGGTGGATCGGGCGTGCGGTCTCCCACAGCCTGTGCATCGCGGGCGTCGCGGTGTCATTCGCGCTCTCGGCCTGGGTGCTCAAGCTGCTGGCCGTCGACGGGATGGACCCGTACAACGGCAGCGTCTACACGTGGGCGGTCAGCGACGGCATGCGAATGGAGATCGGCTTCCTGATCGACCGGCTCTCTGCGCTGATGATGACCGTCGTGACCTTTGTCTCGCTGATGGTCCACGTCTACACGATCGGGTACATGCACGACGATCCGGGCTACCAGCGATTCTTCGCCTACATCTCCCTGTTCACGTTCTCCATGCTGATGCTGGTGATGTCCAACAACTTCCTGCAGCTGTTCTTCGGCTGGGAAGCGGTCGGGCTGGTCTCCTACCTCCTCATCGGCTTCTGGTACAAGCGGCCCACGGCGATCTTCGCCAATCTCAAGGCATTCATCGTCAACCGCATCGGCGACTTCGGGTTCATCCTGGGCATCGCCGGCGTCGTCTACTACACCGGGACGCTCGACTACGCGGAGGTGTTCGCGCGGGTCGACATGATCCTGGGCAACGACATGTTCCTCACCCCCGGCGAGCCGACGAAGGCCATGACGGTCATCTGCATCGGCCTGTTCATCGGCGCCATGGGCAAGTCGGCGCAGGTACCCCTGCACGTCTGGCTGCCTGACTCGATGGAAGGTCCGACGCCGATCTCCGCGCTGATCCACGCCGCGACGATGGTCACGGCCGGGATCTTCATGGTGGCGCGCCTGTCGCCGCTGTTCGACACGTCGGATGCGACGCTGTCCTTCATCCTGATCATCGGCGCGACGACCGCGCTGTTCATGGGGCTGCTAGGCCTGGTCAACAACGACATCAAGCGCGTCATTGCCTACTCGACGCTGTCCCAGCTCGGCTACATGACGGCCGCTCTCGGCGTCGGCGCGTACTCGGCCGGCATCTTCCACCTGATGACCCACGCGTTCTTCAAGGCGCTGCTGTTCCTTGCCGCCGGTTCCGTCATCATCGCGATGCACCACCGCCAGGACATGCGTGAGATGGGCGGCCTGCGCCGGTACATGCCGGTGACCTACTGGACCTGTCTCGTCGGCTCCCTCGCACTGATCGGCTTCCCGGGCATGTCCGGGTTCTTCTCTAAGGATCTGATCATCGAGGCGGTCAGGCACGACGGCATCGAGGGAGCGACCTACGCCTACTGGTGCCTGCTGCTCGGCGTCTTCGTCACGGCGCTCTACAGCTTCAGGCTCGTGTTCATGACCTTCCACGGCAAGGAGCGGATGGACGAGCACACCCGAGAGCACCTGCACGAGACGCCGTGGGTCGTGACCCTGCCTCTCGTGCTGCTCGCCGTGCCCTCGATCTTCGTCGGCTGGCTGACCGTCGATCCGGTGGTGATGGGGAATTTCTTCGGCGACGCGATCAGCCGGCAGGCGGAGTGGTCGCTGGCCGAGGTCGTCGCAGATTTCCACGGTGCGGCAGGATTCGTGCTGCACGGACTTATGGCGCCGGCGACCTGGATGGCGGCAGCGGGAGTGGCCACGGCCTGGTTCCTCTATCTCAAGCGGCCGGACATCCCCGAGGCCCTGCAGGCCCGGTTCTTCAGGCTGTACCGGTTGCTCGACAACAAGTACTACTTCGACTGGTTCAACGAGCACGTGGTGGCGGCGGGAGCGAGGGCCTTCGGAACCGGACTCTGGAGGCGGGGCGACGAGCGCATCATCGACGGCTGGCTGGTCAACGGGTCGGCCCGCGCTGTCGGCGCGCTTGCCGCGATGATCCGCCACGTCCAGTCGGGATACCTGTATCACTACGCGTTTGCAATGGTGATCGGCCTCTCGGTCCTGCTCGCATGGCTGCTGCTCAGGGGTTGACGCGACGATGAGCCCGGACTTCCCGCTGCTGAGCTGGCTCGTATGGCTGCCGATCGCCGGCGGCGTCGCTACGCTGGCGCTTGGGGACGCGCGCATCAGGTGGGCCCAGTGGGTGGCGCTCGTATCTTCGATCGCGACCCTCGGCCTCTGCGTGCCGCTCTGGACGCGCTTCGACACGGGAACCGCCCTGATGCAGTTCGTGGAGCGGGCACCCTGGATCCCGACCGTGAACGCCTGGTACCACGTCGGCGTCGACGGCATCTCAATGCCGCTCGTGCTGCTGACGGCGTTCATCACGCCGCTGGTCGTGGTCGCGGCCTGGAAGAGAATCGAGCGTAAGCCGGCCCAGTACTTCGCCGCCTTCCTGATCATGGAGGGGCTGATGATCGGGGTGTTCTCGGCACTCGATGCGCTGCTCTTCTACGTGTTCTGGGAGGCAATGCTGATCCCGATGTTCATCATCATCGGGATCTGGGGTGGTGCGCGCCGCGTGTACGCTACGGTCAAGTTCTTCCTGTACACGTTCCTCGGCTCGGTGTTCATGCTCGTCGCACTGATCTGGATGTACCTGCAGGGCGGCAGCTACGAGATCGCGGCGCTTCAGCAGATGCCGCTCGGAATGACGGCCCAGGTCCTGATCTTCCTGGCGTTCTTCGCCGCCTTCGCCGTCAAGATCCCGATGTGGCCGGTGCACACCTGGCTGCCGGACGCGCACGTAGAGGCGCCGACCGGCGGTTCAGTCATCCTGGCCGCCATCATGCTGAAGATGGGAGGCTACGGTTTCCTGCGTTTCAGCCTGCCGATCACGCCGGACGCCAGCCGCGAGCTCGACTGGCTGGTCATTGCGCTGTCACTGGTCGCCGTTGCCTACATCGGCTTCGTCGCGCTCGTCCAGCAGGACATGAAGAAACTGATCGCCTATTCCTCCATCGCGCACATGGGCTTCGTCACGCTCGGGTGTTTCCTGGCCTTCGACATCGTGCAGGTGACGGGCTCGATTCGGGGCGCAGCCATGGGCATCGACGGCGCCATGGTGCAGATGATCTCGCACGGCCTCGTGTCAGGAGCGATGTTCTTCTGCGTCGGCGTGTTGTACGACCGTCTGCACACCCGTGAGATCTCGGCCTACGGTGGCGTGGTCAACACCATGCCCGTGTTCGCCTTCTTCATGGTGCTGTTCGCCATGGCGAACGCCGGACTGCCGGGGACATCCGGCTTCGTCGGCGAGTTCCTGGTCATCATCGCGAGCTTCAGGGCGAACTTCTGGTACGCCTTCGTGGCGGCCACGACGCTGATCCTGGGCGCGGCGTACACGCTCTGGCTGGTCAAACGCGTGGTCTGGGGCGACGTCAGTAACGACGGCGTCGCCTCGCTGCGTGATGTGACTCGCCGGGAGTTCGCCGTGCTCGCGGTGCTCGCATTTGCGGTCCTGCTGCTGGGCCTATGGCCGGCGCCCCTGCTGGAAGCCATGCGTCCGACCGTCGAGCAACTGGTCGTTCAGTTGCAGGCCTCGAAGCTGTGAGTGTCCGTCCGGGTAGGGTGAAATGAGCAAGGTCCTGACACTCTCGGAACTCTCCCCGGCCGGCGCCGAGGTCTTCCTCGTTGCAGCGGCTTGCGTCGTACTGCTGGTGGACGTGTTCCTGGACGATCGGCGGCGCTGGGTGACCTACCTGCTCAGCATCGTCACGCTGGCGGGCGCCGCGTGGCTGACAGCGACGCTCGCGACCGATGCGAGGGTCGTGGTGCTCTACGGGCAGTACGTCGCCGACCCGATGGGCACGGTGCTAAAGCTCGTCAACTATGCGGTCGTGGCGGTGACGCTGCTTTATTCGCGCGATTATCTGCACGAGCGCGGGCTCTTCAGGGGCGAGTACTTCGTGCTCGCGTTGCTGGCGACGCTCGGCATCAACGTGATGATCTCGGCCGGTACCCTGCTCTCGATGTACCTCGGCATCGAGATCCTTGCGCTGGCGCTCTACGCGATGGTCGCCTTCGACCGCGACAACGGCGTGGCCGCAGAATCGGCCATGAAGTACTTCGTGCTCGGCGCCATCGCGTCCGGCACGCTCCTCTACGGGATTTCCATCGTCTACGGTGTGACGGGAACCGTTCGGCTCGACTGGCTCGCGGCGGGCCTGGGGGGCTCGGCGGCGTCCGACATAGGCCTGTTGTTCGGGCTGACGTTCATCGTAGTTGGGGTGGCGTTCAAGTTCGGAGCGGTGCCGTTCCACATGTGGATTCCGGACGTGTACCAGGGCTCGCCGACCGCGGTCACGCTGTTCGTGGGGTCCGCCCCGAAGATCGCCTCATTCGCGCTGGCGATACGGGTGCTTGCCGAGGGGCTGGGGGGGCTTACGGACGCCTGGCAGGACATGCTCGTCGTGCTTGCCGTGCTTTCGATGGGCATCGGCAACGTCATCGCAATCGCACAGACCAACATCAAGCGCATGCTCGCGTACTCGACCATCTCCCACGTCGGATTCATCCTGCTCGGCATCCTTGCGGGGACGGCCGAAGGCTACCAGGCCGCGATGTTCTATACCTTGACCTACGTGATCATGGCGACCGGCTCGTTCGGCGTGGTTTTGTTGCTCTCCCGCAGGGGCTTCGAGGCCGAGGAACTGGACGACTTCAAGGGCCTCAACCAGAAGAGCCCGTGGTTCGCCTTCGTGATGCTCGTGCTGATGTTCGGCACGGCCGGCGTCCCGCCCATGGTCGGCTTCTGGGCCAAGGTGCAGGTGATCTCGGCCGTGCTCGGCGTAGGACTAAACTGGCTGGCCGTCGCGGCGGTGTTCTTCTCCGTGATCGGGGCGTTCTACTACCTTCGCGTGGTCAAGCTCATGTACTTCGATTCGCCCGAGCGCGACGGCGGCATCGAGGCGGGGGCAGGTTTCCGCTGGGTGCTGAGCGCGAACGCGCTGCTCGTGCTCGCGCTCGGGCTGATGCCCGGCTGGCTGTTGCGCGTGTGCGCGAGCGTACTGCCTGGCTAGCCGGCCGGCCTTGCGCTGCAGCGCAACAATTATTAGAATACGAAGTCTGGTGCGGGGTGGAGCAGTCTGGCAGCTCGTCGGGCTCATAACCCGAAGGTCGCAGGTTCAAATCCTGCCCCCGCTACCAATCCCAACTGCTGAGTCTACAAGCAGTTAGCAAAGGCACCAACTCTTGAGCGGGGTCGGTGCCTTTTGTTTCTGGCGAAGATTGGTCGCAACGGCACGAATCTCATTTCAGTCTACGATGGGAAACAGTTCGGCCGCCGCGATCGCGACGAACCGAACTGCCAGCGCTTAGTAAATGTGGGTGCCTTGCCTGGATTATCGGGCCCCCGCCTGCTCCTGCGGATGCCGGCCGGTCGCCACTCAGTTTCAGTGGGGCTCGCGGAACCAGGCCATGCAGTTCTGCCACATCTCGGGTGTGTACTCGTGACCGATGCCCGCATGGCAGATGACGCGAAGCCGGTTCTGTGCCGTGCCATAGACCGGTGCCAGCAGGGCCTTGAAGCGCTGCGCCCCGTCTGCGGGAACGTGGTCGTCATCCGCACCGCACTCGAACGCCATCGCCGGCTTGTGCGCGTAGGCGGCAAGGTGGGTGATCGGATCCAGGCGGTCGTAGAACCACTGGGCGTACGCATCCGGGGTACCAGGCCCGACGAGCTTGCCGTCTGCGCGCATGCCCGGGCGGCGCCAGTCGGGAGTCGAATTGATGGTGGCCACGCAGCCGATGCGCGGGTCGAGCCCAGCCGCTGCGATCATGATGTCGCCGCCCAGCGAGTGACCACCCCCGAAGAATGGCGGCTTGGCCCCGAGCTCGGTTTCCGCCCAGTCGAGGATCCGCAGTGCCTCCAGCGCCGCGTTGCCGAGCATCGGCCACACGACGTGCGGGAAATTCGCCATGCCACGCGGGAACAGCTCGGCCATGGTCTCGGCAGCACGCGTGCCGCGGCGCCAGGAATCGAAGCTCACGGCCACGAATCCAGCGTCTGCCAGCGCGTCGAGTTCCCTGGCCGCGGCGTTCATGCCGGAGATCCCGCCGCAGAGCCACAGCGCGAGGCGGGCAGGAGCCTCCATACGGCGAGGCAAGACCCAGGTGACGGGTATGTGCTCGACACGGGTCGAGCCGCGTGCCGGCTTGCCGACGGGCCTGCCAGGGGTTGTCGCCGTGGGCTTGGCGGAGGCCGCGGGAGCGGATTGGGGCGTCTTGACTGCGCCTCTCAACAGGTCTCTTCTGCTTAGCTTCATGCATTGAGCATGGCCCCGATCTCCGGCGCCGGCAAGCCGGGGGGCTGACCGTCCAGTCCACGAGGACCTTCAGATGGCGTAGTGCAATACCGCGACGTAATGGCAACCGGTTCCCGCCACCACGAACAGGTGCCAGACGAGGTGCCCGAAGCGCAGGTCCTTCTTCAGGTAGAAGGCGATGCCCCCTGTGTAGGCAAGGCCACCGGCGAACAGCCACAGCAGGCCGGCGAGTTGCAGGCTGTCCCACAGAGGCTTCGCCGCGATGAGGATGAGCCACCCCATGCCCACGTACACGGCGGTCGAGATGCCGTGCCAACGGATTCCGGCAAAGGCCTTGAGCAGGACGCCGAAGGCCGCGAGACCCCAGATCAGTCCAAACAGCGTCCAGCCCCAGCCTCCCTGCAGCACGCCGAGAGTGAACGGCGTGTAGGTTCCTGCGATGAGCAGGTAGATTGCCGCGTGGTCGAGGACGTGGAAGGCATCCTTGGTGCGCCCTGGTGGCAGCGCATGGTAGATCGTCGAGGAGAGGTACAGGAGCGCCATGGCTGCGGCGAATACGCTGACCGCAATGACGTCCGTTAGCGTGCCGCGCTGCAGGGCCGCCGCAATCAGCAGCGGCGCGCCAGCGAGCGCCAGCATGAAGCCAAGCCCGTGGCTCACGCTGTTAGCGACTTCCTCGCCGGTCGACTGGGGGCGGACGGGAGATCGGGATGCCGACATTCGATCAGGACCGGGCAGCTGGAATTCCCTGCTCATCCTAGCACTGTGTCGCGGCGCGCTATAGTCGAGGGACGAGACACCTGAAGACACGGAACGTTTCCGCAAGACACTGCGGACCCTTCAGGCGGAGCTCGGGCGGCCGCCGGCGTTCGCACGCGTACACCGCTTCGCGCGAGTGCTCAGACTCCCAACTGAACCCCGGCCAGCCTGGAATGAGCGGCATAGCGCACCAGGAAGTCGATCTCGCGCCGCCCGCCCTTCGCGCGCGCGATGTCGGCGAGCTGCTGGCGTTCGCCCGCGCTCCAGCGCGATATGCCGGGGATCGAGACGATCAGCGGTGCCCAGCGCCGCCAGGCCGCACGCTCGTCGCGGGTGAAGCCTGACAGTGACTTCAGGCCCGTCACCTCCAGCGCCCGTCGCTCTGCTGCCGCGACCGCATCTGCGCCGCCTCCGCGGGCAGCCAGCCAGTCGACGCCCCGCTCGAGTGCCTGCTGGAGCGGGGCAAGACCTCGTGGTGCGGACCGATCCAGGTCGAAGAAGACGTGATGCTCGGCCAGCGCCCGCAGAGCACGCGTGGATGACCGGTGGGAAAGCCGGACACGCATGCGTGCGGTCTCTCGGCGCATGATGCGAAGCGCAGCCGTTGCGCGCGGCCGGAAGCCGAGCTTGTAGTAGAACCACCAGGCGCCCGAGTCGATGCCGTCCTCGTTCTCGTGTCCGAGCTGGTAGGGGTCGACGCTGAACGACGTCGCACCGAAGACGTGATGCGTCGCACTGACGAGGCGGCCGAAGACGTGGGCTGCCTCGGCGCCGCGGAATGTCTCGAACACGTTGAACGAGATCGCCGCAAAGGGTCCGATGACTTCCACCTGGCCGTAGCCCGTGGGCACTCCGTTGCGCACGGTGAGGTAACCGTAGAGTGCGGGGAGCGTGAAGCGTCGTTCGGGGATGACGCCACAGAAACCGAAAGCCAGTCCGTCGCCGTCGTCGACGAGACGAACGTCTCCCGGGTTGCCGTATTCGAAGGCCATCAGGTCCCGCGATCGCGTGACCATGGCGCAACGAGCCAGCTCGATCAGTCGCGCGCCGTCGCGCGACGAAAGGACCCGGACGGCGCGCGGACGAGTGGCGGCCGCCGCGCGTAGATCGGGCCGCGTCCGCCGGAGCGGTCCGGCCTGGAAGGCCCTCGGCGCAAACGGCAGCAGCGCCCGCGTGCGGGAAGGCGTGTCGCGACCGGGTTTCAACACGAACGGCGCGTCGATGGCATCCGCGAACGCCTCGCGCGTGAGACCGTTCCCGGGCATGCCTGCCAGGTGTCCCACGAGATACGCGGCATCCGTGCGTCGGCCGCGCAGCCTGTCCATCGCCGGCAAGGCCGGCAGGCTGCCGGCATTGAACCATTCGGCCACGACCGGAGGCAGCACCAGTGGCAGCGCCTTGTCGAGTGCTGCGTTGGCCTCCTCGTCATCGTGCTCGAGCGACAGCAGGTCGGGCCAGCGCGTCGCCAGCCACAGCGCAGTGGACCAGAAGAAGCGGTAACGGATCGCGGTGCCCACGATGCCGGTGTCCGCGAGCTGCCGGCGATGGCGGACCAGGTCGGGCCGCTCGTGGAATCGTTCGAGCATCCGCCCGACCTGCGCCAGCACCCGTCTGTCGTCCGGGTAGGCCCGCAGAAAGCAGAGCACCTCGTGCAGCCGCAGGACCTGACGGGCGCTCCGCAGCGAGGCGCGATCGAGGCGTCGCAGCAGTTCGAGCTTCGCGTTCGAAGCGCCGTCGCCGTAGCCCGTCTTGAACCGCTCGAGCCTGGATAGATCGCGTGCGGCCATGCGTGTCACCTCCGCGGCGAATCCTAGCAGGTGCGTGAGCTGTCACAGCCGACAGGCGCTCGATGGCGCCTGGCCGGAGAACATGCGGGTAGACGTGCAAGCCATGCTGAGCGACCGCGCGGGTTGGCGGCGCGGGACGTGCCCGGTCGCCGGTCTCGGCGCAGCCCAACGAATTCATTGCAGAATGTCGCGCGATACTTCGGTATATACGTATCTTGCTGTCGTCTGGCGGCAGCGCAGTCAAGGAGGTGCGCTCATGAGCAAGGTCGGTACGTACGTCACAGGCGCAGCGGGTCTGTTGCTGCTTTCGGGCACGCTTGCCGCCGGGCCCGAGTCCGCACTCGCTGGCCGGGACATGGCCGCAACCGTCGCCGACAAGCGGGAACTTCCCGCCCGGCACCCGCCCGTTGAGGGCTGGCATTCGCCGGGCTCGGTTCAGCCCAGGCTGCCGGAGGGACACCCGCCGTTGCCAGATCTGGCCGTCTGCCCCGTCACCGGCGCAATCGGCAAGCAGCCGACGCCGAGGAAGCCCGGAAAGGCGATCGAGGAACTCGTCCGCATCTGAGCGAACAGGCCGCGAGCGGAGCCTCCGGCTGTGTCAGTTCCGCGGCCTCCCCCGGGCGTCTCGCGGCGCTGCTCCGATCGGGGTCCGACGGCCTGTCGCCGGTATAACTTCGAATGATCTCCGCTGCTGTCGGCTGGCGCTGCGTTTTGTGGCTCTCTTGCAACATCTGTACTCCGTGCCGAAACAGGCGTAATTTGACGTAAACCAGCAACCAACAAGAACGCTGGTGAGCTTTCTTGCAACGGGGGAGATCGTTGTGAACAGGAAGAAGCTATCGTGGACACGGGCCGTTCGGCCCGTGGCGTTGGGTCTATGCGCCGTGTGCGTGGGGCTCACAGCACCGGACGTGGCCCGGGCGCAGGAAGCGCTCGAAGAAGTGGTCGTGACCGGATCGCGGATCCGCCAGGACCCGCTGGAGGAGCGCCTGCCGGTGCTCACGCTCGCGACAGAGGACATCCGCCTGTCGGGCACCTCCTCGCTGGCGGACTTCGTACAACGCCTGCCGATCTCGGGCTCGGCGATCAACGCAACCAACAACTCCTCAGGCAACCTCGGTTTTCCGCCTGACGGCGGCGGCATCGGCGCAGGTGCTGCAGAGATCGACCTGCGCTACCTGACCTCCAAGCGGGTGCTCGTGCTCGTGGACGGCCGGAGGTGGATCAAGGGGTCCTCGGGATCGGGCGTCTCGGGGGCGGTGGACCTGAACACCATCCCGGTGAACGCCGTCAAGACGATCGAGATCCTCCAGGACGGCGCCTCCGCCGTCTACGGTTCGGACGCGATCGGAGGCGTGCTCAACATCATCACGCAGGACGACTACGATTCCTTCAAGATCTCCGGCTACACCGGCCAGTACCAGCAAGGCGACGGCACGACCAGCGAGTTCGACGTGCGCTTCGGAGCGCGCGGTGAGCGAACCCGCGGCCTGATCGACATCAGCTATACGGACCAGAGCTCGGTCAACACGGCTGATCGGGATACATCGAAGTATCCCATCCCGGGATTTCCGTACGGTGTCAGTTCCGGCACGCCTGCGGGCAGGTTCGTGTTCTTCGATCCGGTCATCGGCGACTTCGTGAGTGTCGCACCGGACGATGGCGTCGCATTCCCGGTCTGGGACCCGACCGACGATCCCGCGAACGGCCGATACGGTGATTTCCACGGGTTTACGCTCGACGACCGGTTCAACTACCAGCCGTTCAATCATCTCGTCACGCCCAACGAGCGGGTGAACATCTTCGCCAAGGCCGAGTACGACGTGACGGACAATGTGATGTTCCGCGTGCTCGGCAGCTTCAACAATCGCAAGTCGCAGGGCCAGGCCGCGCCCGTGCCCCTGTTCTTCTTCCCGGACGGACAGTCGACGACCTACATGGTCAACGTCTCGTGGCCGGCAAACCACCCGTACAACCCGTTCGGTGTGGACCTGGATCCGAGCACCGGCCCGTTCATGGCTCGCCGGCCTATCGAGGCCGGGCCCCGCATCTTCAACCAGGACGTGGATACCTGGTACGTGTCGGGCGGCTTCGACGGCGAGTTCGAACTGGGCGGCCGCCCCATGTACTGGGACATCAGCGGGATCCGGGCCGAGAACGACGCCACGCAGATCAAGCTGAACCAGTTCAACGCGAGAAACATCAACATCGCAATGGGTGACCCGGACGTCTGCGCCGTGACGCCAAATTGTGTTCCGCTCAACATCGTCGGCGCGGGCTCCATGACGCAGGAAATGCTGGACTACGTGACCTACACTGGAGTCGACCGTAGCAACCAGAAACTGACGGATTTCACCGCCAACCTCTCGGGCGAATTGTTCAACCTGCCTGCTGGCCCTCTCGGTTTCGCCGTCGGCTTCGAATATCGCAAGGAGGAGGGGTTCTTCACGCCCGACCCGGTGGTAGCGGCGGACGAGACGGCGGACGTACCCACGACGCCGACCGTCGGCAGCTTCGATGTCAACGAGCTCTACGGCGAGATCGTCGTCCCGCTGCTGGCGGACCTACCGCTGGTCGACTCTCTGGACCTGAGTGCGGCGGTGCGCTTCTCGGACTACAACCTTTTCGACAGCGAGACAGTCACCAAGTTTGCGGTCAACTGGGGGCCCACCGACAGCCTGGTCTTCCGGGCGAGCTTCTCGGAGGGCTTCCGCGCGCCGAACATCGGCGAACTGTTCAACCAGGGTTCGCGCTTCGACGCATCGATCAGTGACCGGTGCTCCAATGTGGAACCCGCGGATGCAGCCAACTGCGCTGCGCTCGGCGTGCCTCCGGATTACGAGCAGTTGAATCCGCAGATTCCCGTGACGACCGGAGGCAATGCGGAACTCGTGCCGGAAACATCGGACACGGTGTCGGTGGGTTTCACCTGGCAGGTTCCGGTCAATGGTGCAGCCGGTATGGATGACCTTCTCTTGGAGGTGAATTACTACGACATAGACATCGAGGGTGCCATTCAGGCGCCACGCCCGCAGGGACTGCTCGACGCCTGCATTACGACGCTCGAGGACATCTACTGCGACGCGATCACCAGGCTGCCGAGCGGTACGATCCTGCGGATAGACGGCGTGCTCGACAATATAGGCGGAATCGAGACGTCGGGTCTCGACCTCAACCTGATGCTGCTCACCCGGGAAACCGGGCTCGGTACGTTCCGCTTCCAGTGGATGACCTCGTTCCTGCTCAAATACGACGAGCTGGTCCAGAATTCCTCGGGCGGCTTCGACAGGCTCGATCGGAAAGGCCGCGAGCTCGGCTCGCCGACCCGCGGCTTCCCGGAGACCAAGTCGACGCTGAATACCGACTGGATGTACGGAGACTGGTCGGTTCGTCTCGGCCTGCGCTACATGAGCTCGATCACCGAACAGTGCAGTGGCCTTGTCGACGATTTCGGACTGACCGATCTGTGCTCGGGGACCAACGAGCTGAAGGCGGTGTTCTACGCCGACACGCAAGTCAGCTGGCGTCCTTCGACGTTCATGGGCGGGGGTTGGACCTTCACGCTTGGCGTCAACAACCTGTTCGACGAGGAACCACCTGTCTGCTACTCGTGCAGCCTCAACAGCCTCGATGGCACGCTGTATCCGATCGCCGGCCAGTTCTGGTACGCCCGAGCCATCTTCGAGAGGTAGACCGCCGGCAGCGGTGCGATCGCGTCGGCTTTGCGGATCGACCGGCCCCCGAAAGGGGGCCGGTCCCGTCTGGCCGTCGCAGTTGTGCGAGGCCTGCGCCTTACGGGTTCGACGAGTGGTCCGCGATTGCCCGGGATAGCCATGCAGCCACCGAGACGGCGTAGCCCTGGCGTGCGGACCGGCCCGGTCGACCTGCGGCTCGACCACGTGTCGATCGCGGTCCCTGATCTGTCCGTGGCGCTCGAGGAACTCGAGCAGCGTTTGGGTCTCGCGGCAGTGCGCACGGCCGCCGATCCGCACCATCACAGCCGGATCTTTCTTGAGCGGGCCTACATCGAGGTGTCCGACCGCGAGCCCGGCCCGGACTGGCGCATTCCCTATTTCTTCCTGCGATTCGGCGATCCGGTCGCCTTGCGAGAACACCTCGAGAAGTCGGGTCTTGCCTGGACCTGGGGCAGCTACCAGGGCGTCGACGGGCGCTGGGACGACGTCCTGGTCGAGTCCGGCGACATCCCTTGCCCCATACTCGTTCGGCGAACAGAGCCAGCGGACGTGGCGCGCGACTGGCCGCCGGCGCTCGTCCGGCAGCACAGTTGCGATGCGACGTTCCTTCAGGAAGTTCGGGTAGGCGTCGAAGCGCTCGACACGGCTCTGGACATCTATTCGCGCCTGCTTGGCAGGGACCCGGAGCCCGCCCAGGTCGGTGCCGAAGGGGAGGGCGCGAGGTTTCCGCTGGCTGGTGGCACGATCGTCCTGGTCGAATGCGACGTGCCCGGAGTCCAGGCAGTCGTGCTCGGCGTGAGGTCGCTCGAGCGGGCTTGCGACTGCCTGGGCAGCCTGGTCATGCCAGGGAGTGATCAGACCATCTGGGTCGATCGTAGCGCGGCCCATGGGCTGCAATGGGCGTTCACCGAGGCGCAGGTACTACGCTGAGTCCCGGTTCCCGTTCGGAGGCGCCGGCCCGTTCTGCGACTTCGCGCACGGCAACTGCAGGGCGCTTGGGCCGATCGTGAGATCGTGACGCCGCTACCGTGCTCACACTGCACCTCGCTCACACAGGCATCAGGCGCGTGCCACAGTCGCTGACACTCGACATCATTCATTCGTGGCCGGCGGTCATCGTCGAGATGACGATCGTCATCCTGGTCGGTGCGATCCGAACGCCCGCCGGGTGGTCGCAGCAGTTTCTCAAGGCATTCTTCCTGGGTGTCCCCGCGTACGCCTGGGCGGGACTCGGCGTATGGGCCTTCATGCTGCCGTGGACGCTCCTGTGTCACGCCTACGCACCCAGGCCGGCGGACGAAGTTGCCGGATTCGTCGCGAACCACCCGCTGCTGGGACTCGCCGTCGGACCGGTCGTGGCGGTTGCCTTCCTGGTGGCAGGGGAATACCGAGGCAGGAGTCCGGGCCGCTGACTCGGCCACTTTCCGCCGCGACGAGGCCGGCGGAGGGAAAGCGGTTCATGTAGCCCATCAGTGGGATTACCAGCGCCGGTTGCCTTGTGGAACAGTACATCCACCGGAGCGGGCCGCCTCGCGAACAGTGGCCCTGGCACAAACCTTCGAATGCAGGGCGGTAACCACAATGGCCGACTTCCTCCAGGAAACTCTCGTCATGCTCATGTCGCTCGGCACCGGCTTCGGAGTGCTTGCGCTGGTGTTCGTGGCGCTTGGCCGGCTGGTCGACACGTCGGAACACAGGGCCACGGCCGACGAGTCCTGACCCGGCACGCTCGCGTCTAGCGCCCGCAGGGGAGCGGGAGTCACAGCCTTCAGGTTAGCCGCCCGGTTACGGGAATCACCGCATGTCGCGTGCCCGTCAGGTGGCGGGAATCACGGGTCGTCTGTCAGGTGCTGTTCGTAATGACCGGGCGGTGGTCGGCACCGTTCGACACGCGTCGCTATGCGTCGCTTGATGCATGACGGCAGGCGTGTCGGACGGGCCGTAGCGGTTTGACTCCCCCCGGGAGACTTGCCGCCACATTCTCACGATTGGACGCACATCGGTGGCTGTATTCACATAAACGCCTACCCATCGAGAGTTACGTGCGGCAGGTCCCATTCGCTACCCTGCCACCGGGTCGCGTCGACCCGACGCCGTTGGTAACGCTGCCGTCCGATTTCCGTCTTGGGCCATCGACCGAATCGCCGGTCGCCACGCCCTTTGCTAGAGGGACTCGATCTCGAGTCGCGGTTCGTCGGTTACCTGGTAGATCGAGTTGTCCGGCACCTCGCGCCACGACTCGTGGCTGATGCGCTCCGAGGCCACGATGACCGCACGGTAGACCTTGCGCGGATCGTGGTGTACATGCGGGAATCCGCAGATTTCGCAGTCGTGCACGCCATCGCGCTCGACGAAGCACAGGCTGCGGCCGATGCGGCTGCCGACCAGTGCGGACCCGTCGGTCAGGATGACGTTGAGCCCTATGCGGGCCGCCGGATCGTCTTCGCGGCACCAGCGGACCACCTGACGAAGGGCGTGGCGGAGGCAGGCCAGTGGTGGAAGATCCGGCTGGTTTTCCTGCACGGACCTGAGATATTGAAAAAAGTGCTCGCTGTCGGTCTCACCACGGATCGCCTCGCGGCGGGCGGGGGAGATGGCCGACAGGATGCGCGGCCGCAGGCGGTCGAATTCAGGGATGGTGCCGTTGTGGATGAAGGCCCAGTTCCCGTCGACGAAGGGATGCGTATTCTCGAGGCTCGCCTTGCCCACCGTGGCGCGCCGGACGTGTGCCAGTACGTGCCTGGAGAAGACACGTGCCGCAGCCTGCCTGAAATGCTCGCCGCGATAGGCGGCCCAGGCCTGCCGCTCGATGTGCGGCAAGTGATCTTCGTAGGTGGCGAGACCCCAGCCATTGGCGTGGCTCTTTCCCGCGAGGTCCGCACGGCTCTGCACCATGAGCGCGTTCTGCGCGTGCACCAGCGTGCACTCCACCTTGGTGGGCTCGCTGGCCCTGAAGCCATACAGGCGGCACACGGTTCACTTCCACTCGGGAACTCTCACCGGGCGATGATACTCATGCGAAAGGGAGTGCTGCAGTCGTGACGTCACGTACATCGGCTCTCTTCGAGGCGTTCCGCGCCGACCACGCCATACTCGGCCGTGGCTTCTACGAGCTCTCGGCACTGTTGCGTGCCGGTGATGTCCCGGCGGCGCGACGCCGGGCCGAGCGCCTGGATCGCGAGGCCGGGGCGCACATGGCTTTCGAGGAACGACACTTCTATCCGGCGCTTCGGTCGCTCATCGGCGATGAGGAAGTGGACCGGCTCTACGGAGAGCACGAGCAGGGGCTGGCGGTCGTGAAGGCGCTGGCTCAGGGACCGGCCGACCGGTTGCTCGCGCAGGGGGAAGTAGGCCTGCTTCTAGAGGGTTCGGAGCTCATGGAATCGCACGTCGCGGAGTGCGGGGAGCTCTTCGGCACGATGGGCCGGATTCCGCCCGGCGAGCAGGAAGACCTCTATCGCCGGCTCCTCGCCCTGCGTCGGGCGAGTCCGCGGTGGACCGACCTGTCGTCCGCCGGTGGAGCTGGCGGGGCGAGCCCGTGACGAACGCGGCCGGCACGACTTGGATTGCCGGAACGGATCGACTGCCGATCGTCTCCCACTACGCGCCGGCGCTGCCTGCCGCAACGCAGCAGCGCCTCGCGAGGCTCGCCCGGGACATACGTGACCAGGAGTGCAATCTCGTCACCGTTCCGCCACTGGACCCGCGGCTCGACGCGGGATTCCTGGACGGCGCTCCCTGCTTGCTGGTCGAGGACCATAGCGGGATCCTTTACGCGCACGAGCGCGGGTCGGATATCACCTACACGTACCGGGCGCTGGTTCTGGGTACCGACGGGGACCTGCTTGCGGTGCAGGGCAGGCGTGTCCCGGCGTTCGAGCAGTACTGCCGCGAGACGCTCGGCCTCGGCGCGGTACAGGTGCTCGTGCCGGCCGTGCCAGACCCGCGCCGGGCACCCAGCTTGGCCTGCGCAGAGGACCCGAGCTTCGTCTCGGCCGTGGCCTCCGCGGCGAAAAGAGGCGGTGGGCTCAACCTCGTACCGTACATGGCCACGGGTGGCGCCTGGCGCCTTGCGGGATGCATCGCTCGACGAGCCGGAGTCCCCGTCCGTGTCGCGGGGCCCCCGCCCAACCTTACCCGTCAGGCCAACGACAAGACCTGGTTTGCCCGCTGCGCCCGGCAGGTCCTCGGCCCGCGGGCCGTGCCTCCCTGCGATGCCGTATACGGTCTGGTCGGCCTCGTCGGGCACCTCAGGCGGCGGGCCCGTGCATCGCGCTCCGTGGCGCTGAAGCTGACGCACAGCGCGGCCTCGGGCGGAAATCTCGTGTTCAACTCCTCCGAGATTACAGGGCTCTCCACGGTGGACCTGCGAAACCGGCTGCTGCAGGCGATGCACGCGAGCGGCTGGCGCGAGGACTACCCGATACAGGTCACGGTCTGGGAGGAACCCCTCGTCGGCAGTCCCTCGGTCCAGCTGTGGATTCCGCTGGCGCGTGACGGCCGCCCGATCGTCGAGGGGATCTTCGACCAGGAGGTGACGGGACGGATCGCACGCTTCAGCGGCGCGGTGCCGAGCACGCTGCCCTCGCAGTGGCGCGAGCGAATTGCCCTGGAGGCGCTGCAACTGGCGACCCTGTTCCAGCAGCTGGGTTACTTCGGCCGATGCAGTTTCGATTCCGTCATCTTCGGGCCGGACCTGGCCCGGGCGGAGCTTCACTGGGTGGAATGCAACGGCCGCTGGGGAGGCGTCTCCCTCCCCATGACGCTGGCCAACCGCCTGAGCGGCGACTGGTCACGCGGTGGGTTCGTCATCGCCAGTCGCCGGTCACCGACGTCGGCCGTGAGAGGGACCGCCGGCTTCCTGGATCGATACGCGGATCACCTCTACCGGCCGGAGTCCGGCGAGGGCGGGGCGATCCTGTTGTGCCCGGGTCGGCTCGAGTCAGGCTCGGGAGTCGACCTGCTGTTCCTGGCCGCGAGCCCCGAGGAGGCGCGCGAGCGTTGCGACGCATTGCTCGCTCGAGTGACGGCGCCGGCCAACTCTGATCCGGCCTAGGCAGGAGCGGACGGGGTACCCGGATCGAGGATCCTCTTCCGGCCTGCCGGGGCACGCGGAGCGAGTCACGCGGCGCGCCTCTCGCAGGGAACCGCAGCCGGCTCCGGGAATTCCGACCGGCGACTGCGGAAGGTCACGAAGACACCGGACACGCGATTGCAACATTGTCGCCATAGCGTCGGGTGTATCCACCGAGGCAGACACATCATGATCAGGTCCACCTGCTTGTCCGCGATCTGCGTGACGGGCTGGTTGTGCGTGCCCGGCGCACAAGCCCAGTCGGTCGACACGGCCATCGCCGAACAGCAACGCATGCACCAGGGAATCCAGCAGTCGCAGGCCAAGGTCGATCAGCTGGACGACAAGACCCGGGCGATGCTGGAGGAGTATCTCCGGCTGGGCGAAGAGGCGGACGGTCTGCGGGACTACAACGCGCAGCTGACGAGAATGACCGGCCGGCAGGAGGCCGAGCTCACCGAGTTCGAGGCCCAGCTCCGTGACGTGGAGGAGTTGCGACGGCGCCTGTTCCCGTTGCTGAACGAGATGGTCGACGTGCTCGACGAGCTGATCGATCGGGACGCACCGTTCCTGCTACGCGAGCGACAGGCACGGGTCCAGGCCCTCAGGGAGCTGCTCGACGACCCCGATGCACCGCCCTCGGAGAAGTTCAGGCGGATCATGGAGGCCTACCAGATCGAAATGGAGTACGCCCACACGATCGAGGCCTACCAGGGCGAACTCGAGATGGCCGGCGGCGCTCGGACCGTTGATTTCCTCCGCTTCGGTCGCGTCGGGCTCTATTACCTGTCGCTGGACGGCTCCGAGCTGGGCTTCTGGAACCCCACAGCAGGCGAATGGCAGTCCATCGACGCCCGCTTCCGGGACGACCTGGAGCGCGGCCTCAGGATCGCGCGCAAGCAGTTGCCGCCCGATCTCGTGCCGCTGCCGGTGCCGGCGCCGGCGGCCGGTATCGTGGCCAGCGCGGGAGAAGAACCATGAAGGCGCGGGACCTCATGCTGCTGGCGGTGCTCGCCGTCGTGCCGCCCGGGCCCTCTATGGCCGCGGCCGGTGACATCGACGAGCTCATCGAACAGGTCCGCCGGGAAGCGACCCAGGAACTGCGCTACGGCAAGGAGCGCGAGCAGCGGTTCCTGGAGGAGCAACAGAGGCAGCAGGCGCTGCTCCAGCAGGCCAGGAAGGAGCGGGATGCGCTCAATCGCGAGGCGGACCTCCTCCGGGCTCGCTACGAATCTAACGAGAAGGAGATCCTCGCGCACCGCGAGGCGCTCGCCGAGGCATCGGCCGAGCTCGGTGACCTGTTTGCCGTGGTTCGCCAGGCAGCCCTCGCTGCGAACAACGTGGTGGAGACCTCGATGGTCTCGGCGCAACACCCGGACCGCACCGCGCTGCTGACACGACTCGGCAAGAGCGAGCGTACACCGAGCCTGGACGACATCCGCTCGATCTGGCTCGCCGCGCTGACCGAGATCAGCGAGGCAGGCAAGGTGGTCAGGCTTGAAGTGCCCGTCATCACCGGCGAGGGCGACGAACGGCCGCTGCCAGTACTTCGCGTCGGAGTATACACGGCGACGAGCGACGGCCGGTTCCTGCGGTACCTTCCCGAAGCGCAGAAGTTCGTAGAGCTGCGCAGGCAGCCGCCGGCCCGGTTCCGGTCGATGGCCGCGGACCTCCAGGAGGCGGACGACGGCATCCGGGCCGTACCGCTCGATCCTTCGAAGGGAGCCATCCTGGCGCTGCTGGTCCAGACGCCGGACCTGCAGGAACAGGTCGCCCAGGGCGGCGTCATCGGCTACATCATCCTGCTGCTGGGACTCGTCGGCCTCGTGATCGTGGCCGAGCGATTCATCGGGCTCTGGCTCGCAGGGCGCCGCATCGGCCGCGCTGCCGCCGCCGGCGACGAGGCCGTGGCCGAGGACAACGCCCTCGGCCGTCTGCGCAAGGTGGTGGCCGGCCCAGGCAGGCAGGGGGCGGATGCACTGGGTGTCCAGCTCGACGAGCAGATGGCGCTGGAGTCGGCCCGGCTGCAGCGCGGCCTGGCGACCGTCGCGGTCCTGGCGGCGGTCAGCCCGCTGCTCGGGCTGCTCGGGACGGTGACGGGCATGATCCAGACTTTCCAGTCGATCACCCTGTTCGGAACCGGCGACCCGAAGCTGATGTCGGGCGGCATCTCCGAGGCGCTCATCACGACCCAGCTGGGCCTCTCGGTTGCGATTCCGCTGGTGCTGCTGCACAGCCTGCTGACGGGACGCGCCAACGCCGTGATCGACACGCTGGGCAAACACGCCAGCGAGCTGTACGCACGCCATGTGGCTGGCTGAGTGGCAGGCCGGGCTGGCCGAGTTCTTCGACGACGGGGGCCACCTGTTGTGGATCATCCTCGGCCTGTCGATCCTGATGTGGGCCCTGATCGCAGAGCGCTACTGGTTCTACGCGCGCGAGCTCGGTCCCGCACTGGCACGGGTCCTGTCGGAATGGCGGCAGACGGCGGTTTCCGGAGTGACCGCCACGCCCCGCCTGCGCGCTCTGGAACAACGCGTGCGCGAGTTCCGCAGCGTGTGTACCAGGCGCCTCGAGGTCATCCGCACGCTCACCGGCGTCCTGCCGCTGGTGGGCCTGCTCGGGACGGTGTCGGGCATGATCAAGGTGTTCCAGGTGATCACCGTCTTCGGCACCGGTAATACCCGCGGCATGGCGGCCGGGATCGCCGAGGCCCTGCTCACTACCATGGCCGGGCTGCTGACGGCGCTCTCGGGGCTGTATTTCGTCTCGAATCTTGAAAACCGGGCGGAGCGAAGCGAGCGTGCACTCCGGTCCAGCATGATCGAGGAGATGGTGTCCAAGTGATCAACTGGAAACAGCATCACATCGGTACGAACGGCGGCACGGCGCTGAACGTCACTCCGCTGATCGACATGGTGTTCATCCTGCTCATCTTCTTCGCGGTGAACGCCTCCTTCGTCAAGGAGGCGGGCGTCGAGATCGAGCGGCCGTCCGCGCGGAGCGCCCAGGTACAGCAGGCCGCCAACATAATGATCGCGGTAACGCGGAGCGGCGAGGTCTGGATCGACCGGCAGCGCGTCGATCCGCGAAGCGTGCGCGGCCACGTCGAGCGCCTGCGGGCCGAGAACCCGGAAGGTTCGGTAGTCATCCTCGCGGACCAGGAGTCGTTGACCGGCCTCGTGATCCAGGTGCTCGACCAGGCTCGCCTCGCGGGCGTGGAAAACGTGGCCGTCGCGGCCACGGGAGCCGGTGGCACATGAAGCTGCAGACGACCCGGCTATCCGTGATCCTGGCGGTGACCGCGGTCGTCAACCTGCTGCTGTTCTCGGCGATGCAGGCGATGGTCCACCAGGAGCAAGTCCGGTTGACCGAGGCCGAGGACCTTCAGATCGCCAACTTCATCCGCATGAGCGACCTGGAGCCGCCTCCGGAAACCCGCCGCAGCGCGGAGCCGCCCAGCAAGCCTCGGGCCGAAGAGCAGAGCAGGATCAACCAGCTCATCGAGACCTCGGCGACCGGGCTCGGTGGAGCAACGATCGACACCCGGATGAATTTCGACTTCGGTGGCGCGCCGGACGGGAGCCTGGGAGGCAGCGGCTCGGTGCCGATGACGGTCCGTAGTGCGAGCGACCTCGTGGTGCTGGTACGCGTGCCCCCGACCTATCCCAGGAACGCATTGGCCCGGGGCATCGAGGGATACGTCGACGTGCTGTTCACGGTGACCGAGACCGGCAACGTGACGAGTCCCTCCGTGATCTCGGCATCGCCGCGAGGCGTGTTCGAAGACGTGACGCTGGCGGCCGTGGCGCGTTGGCGATTCCAGCCCGTGGTGCGCAACGGCCGGCCGGTCGCGATACCCTGTCGCAACCGTTTCACCTTCAAGCTTGCGGACTCGCCGGGGTGATGCCGATGGGCCCCGTCAAGTCGTCCATCGCAGCGCTAGGGTCCGGTCTACTCCTCCTCGTCTTCGCCATCGGTCTGGCACAGGGAGAGGAAACGCTTTCGGTACCGACCTACCGGAAGCTGCAGCGTGCGCAGGAGATGCTGGACGGCCAGCAGGCGGGGACGGCCATCGAGGCGCTCCGGGGGCTCGCCGCGGAGGTGGCCGAGCGCCCCTACGAGTACGCGTACGTCATGCAGTACCTGGCGCACGCACAGACGCTGCTGGAGCAGCCCGAGGCAGCGCTGCGAACGCTCGCGACGGCGCTGGAGCGCACGGATCTTCCGCCGCATCTGGCCCTCGACCTGCGATTCTTCCAGGCCAGGCTGCTCCTGTCCGAGGAGCGCTACGAGGAGGCGCTCGCTGCGCTGGACGCCTGGTTCGCTCAGGACCCCGACCCGCTCGCCGAGGCGTTCTACTACCGGGGCATGGCCCAGTACCAGACGGGCCGCTACGCTGCGGCCCAGGCTTCCCTCGAGCGGGCGCTGGCGCTGGCCGACAAGCCCGAGCGGCGTTGGCGAGAGGTACTGCTCGCGGCCTACGTTCAGGGAGGCGCGCTGAAGAAGGCCGACGGGCTGCTAACGACCTTGATCAGCGAGACACCGGCGGAGCTGCTGCTCTGGCGCAAGCTGGCGAGCGTGCAACTGGAGCGCGGTGACCGGGCAGCCGCCCTCGCGACCTTGAGGCTGGCACAGCATCTGCACCGCCTGGAGACCACTGACCTCGACGCGATCGCCAGCATGTACGCCACGCTGGGCATGCCGGACAAGGGGGCCCGGCTGCTCGAGGCGTGGACGGCTGCAGGGCTGCTGAAGCCGACGCCCGAGCGTCGGCGGTATCTCGGCGAACTGTGGCTCCTGGCGAGGGAGCGGGAGAGGGCGAAGCAGGCATTCACGCGGCTTGCGGCGGATACCGGTGCCGGCGAGCTCGATCAGCTCGCCGGCAAGCTCTGCATGGAAGACGGCCAGTGGCTCGATGCGGCCGCCTCGCTGACCAGGGCCCTCGAGCGGGGCAATCTCGACGACGAGCCACGCACGCGCCTGATGCTTGGAGTCGCCCTGCTCAAGTCCGGAGAGGTTCCCGGCGCCCGGGCCGCGTTCGAGCAGGCGGCGCGGGCGCCAGCGATGAAGGCAAGTGCGGAGTACTGGATGGCGCTCGCGAACGCGGCAGCAGGTGCTCCGGGCCAGCCGCATTGACACGTTGCAGGCCGGTCCCCATGGGGGCCGGTCCTGCCGAGGGACAGCGAGATCGGGCCGTCAGTGTACCCGGGGGTGGTGATTCCGGCTGTCGAGATAGGAGTCCACCAGCATTCGAATCACGTTGGAGCCCGCCAGAAGCATCCCGAGAATTGACAACTCGTACAAGTCCATGACCTGCCCCCCGAGCGGTTCCGGCCGTCGAGTGCTGTCGTCTTCGAACTGGCAGGGCAAAGGCGGCCGTGATCCGAGGTTACCCAAACGGGCTATGTCCTGAAGCGGCTGCGGGTCACGTTTTGCCGGCATCCGGACGCGCACCGTGGAGATCCGGGCCGCGGGCCCGGGACTATTGTCAAGCGTCGACCCGCCGTGAATCGGGAATCACTCCGGCGACCCCTCGGTCGTGAGAGGGCGAACTGTCCTGTACCTCATGGTCCGAATCGGCTGACGAGCCGGCCTACCGGCTCTTCCTGCCAGCCCGGCCGCGGCTCGTTCGTGCGGCACGTCGACCGGAAGGGTTCATCCCGGGGCGCTCGCCGTTGTCCGATCGGGTTCCGGTCTCGGCCAACCCTCCTTCAGGTGGAGATCGCGCTGCGGGAAGGGAATGGTCACGCCGTGCTCCTCGAACAGGTCCCAGATTTCCAGGTAGAGATCCGACCGGACGTTGTTGACTCCGTCCTCCGGATCGAGAATCCAGAATCGCAGCTCGAGATCGATTCCATTGTCGCCGAAGCTCATGACGCGGCTCGCCGGTGCCGGCTTCTTCTGCACGCGCGGGTGATGCGCAGCTGCATCGAGCAGGAGTTGCAGCGCCTTGCGAGGGTTGTCCTGGTAGCTGATCTGGACCGGCAGTTTCAACCGGATGGCCCGGTTGGCGTAGCTCCAGTTGATCACCTCGGAGCTGATGACGTTCTCGTTGGGGATCAGCGTGTCCACCCCGTCACGGTCCTGGACGACGATGTAACGGGCCCGCAGATCCTTGACGACGCCGAAACGGTCGCCGATGGTGATGACGTCGCCCTGCCGGATCGAGCGGTCGCCGACCAGGATGAAGCCGCTTACGAAATTCGCCGCGATCCGTTGCAGGCCGAAACCGAGACCGATGCCGAGCGCGCCGCCGAACACGGTCAGTGCCGCGAGGTCGACACCCACGGTATTGAGGGCGAGCAATGCGGCGATCAGGATCAGGAACAGCCGGATGAACTTGGCGATGCCGACCCGCAGCCCGATCGAGATCTGGGTCGAGGCCATGATGCCGCGAGTGGCGAGCGTACCGAGATAGCCCGCCACGATCATGAACACGACGAGAGTGACGAGGACGCGCAGCGCGTCGAGCAGGGAGAAGCGAGTCTGGCCGATGGGGATTGCGATGGCGTCGAGCGCCTCCCCGACGGCACCGGTCCAGCCCAGCAGGTAGAGCGCCGCGACGATCCAGACGAACCAGGTGATGATGTGCTCGGAGGCGATCAGCAACGGACCCGGGCGCAGTGCCCGCTTGAGCACCTCCGCGAACAGCCGAATGCCGCCGAGCGCGAGCGCAAGCACGGCGGCGGCTGAAAGCATCGCCTCCGGCAGAGCCAGGCGACGCATCAGGGCCGCCCCCACGAGGCTCGACAGCCCGAGCGTGACGGGAAAGACGATGCGCCGGGTGAGCGCTACGGCGATGGCAGCCGTCGTGCGGGGCTCCTCACCGTCCGCCTTTCCCAGTTGGCGGCGGGTCAGCCTGGAAACGCCCCAGGAGATAGCGACCGCGACGGCGAAGACGGCGACCTGCCACCATTGCTCTGGATTCTGCAGACGCTCGGTGAAGTACGCGACCAATCTCAGTGTCACCGGTTCGTCGTCGGGCATGCTGTTCTCCGCGTCGGGGGCAGAGGGCCGGGGACGGCCATGGAAGGGATGTTAACCCGCACGACCACGCGCCGGTTCGGCTCTCTCTTGCAGTTCGGCATTGAGCGTGCCCGGTCCGGCCAGAGCCCGCTGCCCGGGCACGTAGCGCGGCACGCGCATCGAGGAGTTCTGCGCTAGGCCCGGAGAGGCGCCTGGACGGTTGTCTGGCCGGCGGCGCCGGCGCTGGCCAGGGACGGAAGCGCGGACTCGTGGGCGTGGAGAAACCACCGGTCGAGCACCACGCGGCGCGCAAACCAGGGCTGTGCAATGACGTTCCTTCCCAGCAAGGCGCGCAGGCGTGAGGGAAGAGAGCTGGCACTGCCCGGTGGGATGCCGGGCTCGCCGAGCCGGCGTTCGAGTTCGGCAATGTAGACCTGCAGCCGGACACGCGAATAGTCACCGGCCGCTGCAGCGATGACGCGAGCCAGCAGGACGCCGGACTCTACTGCCGGCCGGATGCCTTCGCCGCTCTGCGGGTAGGCGAGCCCTGCCGCGTCCCCGACGAGTGCTATGGCGTCGTCGATGCGTCGCCGCGCGCCGAAACCGTGGAGGAGGTAGGCGTGCCCCTTCATGCGGGGCATGGGTCCGGCCGGCACGCGTCTGCGCTCTGCAAGCCAGTCCCAGAATTCGCGTACCGACCCGGCCAGCCCATGGTGGCCGATCCTTCCGAGTCCGACATTGAGGAAGTCACCCTTCCGGAAGCACCAGCCGTAGCCGGACAGATTCCTGCAGAAGTAGAGTTCCGGCTCCTCCGGCCTAGCCAGGCATGAGTCATCCTGGGCGAGGAACTCGGCTTCCTGTGCTGCGATGACCCGCTCGGCGCGGCCGACCCGTGCGCCGAGGTAGCTGGCGACAGGGCAGAAGTGACCGCCGGCGCCGACCAGCATGGCCGACTCGATGTCGCCATTCACCCGCCATCCTGCGCCCTGGCGCTCGATCCGCTCGACGGGCTCGTCCAGGCGAAGCCGCGCGCCGCTGCGCTCCAGCAGGTAGTGGTCGAATTCGCAGCGCCGAATCCCATAGCTCACGGTGTCCCCGTACCGGATGCGATGAGGCTCGGCTCCGATGACGCCGGTCACGAATCCGCTGATCGGCTGCAGGACCCGGCCGCGGGCGTAGTCCTCGAGATCCAGGCCGATCGTGCTCACGACCTGCGGAGTGATCCACCCCGCGCAGGTCTTGTCTCGAGGGAAGTGGGTCTTGTCGATGACCACGACGTCGAGTCCCGCTCGGACGAGCTCGGCTGCACAGGTCGAGCCAGCCGGCCCCCCGCCTACGACCAGCACGTCGCAGCGTGTCGTGTGCCGGTTCATCACCCGTGGTATAGGTCCGCTCGTGTCCACGGCACGGCGTTGCTCCGGCCGGGCGCGAACAGGACCTGGAAGAGCTGCAGCTGGCCGACTCGGAATGCCGTCGCTGATCCCGCGAGATAGAGCCTCCACATCCGCACGAAACGCTTGTCGAACATCTCGGCGACGCGCTCGACCGATCGCTCGAAAGCCGCGCGCCAATGATCGAGTGTCCTCGCGTAGTGGAGGCGCAGGTTCTCGACGTCCAGTACCGAGAAGTCGTAAGGCTGGAAGATGCGGCCCATTTCCCAGAGGCTGGGAGGATAGGCGCCCGGGAAGATCCGCTTCTCGATCCACGGGTGCATGGGCGCCGGCCGGTTTCGCCCGATGCTGTGTACGAGGCCCAAGCCATCCGGACGCAGGCAGCGCGATATGACTCCCCCGAGATCCTCGTAACGGTCGAGCCCGACGTGCTCGAGCATGCCGATTGAGACGAACTTGTCGCAGGATCCCTGGATGTTGCGGTAGTCGTCCTCGATGAACTCGACCTGACGCGCGAGACCGGCCTCAGCGGCCTTGTCGCGGGCCCAGGCCACCTGTTCCGAGGAAATGTTGAAGGCCCGGACGCGAGCACCATAGTGCCGGGCCATATGGATCGCGAGCGAGCCCCATCCGCAGCCCGCCTCGATCACCTCGTCGCCGGGTGCAAGCCGGAGCTTGCGGGCCACGTGGTCCATCTTGGCCCGCTGGGCCTCGTCGAGCGAGACGTCCGGGCGCGGGTAATAGGCGCAGGTGTAGGCCATCGTCGGCCCCAGCCAGAGAGAATAGAAGCCGTTCCCGATGTCGTAGTGCCGGTGGATGTTGTCCCGCGAACCGCGCAGCGAGTTGCTCCGGCCGCGCTGGGAGCGCGCGAGCCAGCGCGCACCCCCCACCGGTGCCTCGCTCGGCGGTGGCGCACGGCGATAGATCTCTTCGAGCATCCCGTCGAGGTCGCCATCGACTTCGAGGCGTCCGTCCGAGTAGGCGTCGCCAAACTCGATGGCGCCGTTCAACGCCAGGCGAAACAGCGTGCCGCGATCCCGGATCCTGATCCGGGCAACCGGGTCAGGGTTGGCCGCCGCTGCGCCGCCCTCGAGCTCGATCCCGAGCGGCGGATCGCCGAGACGATGCAGCAACCGCCGCAGCAGCCGGTGGCCGGTCTCAGGGGACGGCCGACGCGCTGCAGGCTGCTTGCCGCCGCCGTGTCGCGTGGGAGCGGGACGGTGGTTCCCCGGGCTCGCTTCTGGCTGCTTCATTTTTCTCTCTCCGGCAGGCCGAGCGCTCTCGTACCGACCGGGCAAGCGGTCGGCGCGTGCCGATCATCTCTCGCTCGGCGCTCGAGGTCCAGCCCGCCGACTGTCAGGCGGGCTGGACTCTTGGCGGACTCAGCTGCGGGCGGCGGCCGGCGCTAGTCGCTGCCAGGCTGCCAGGAACAGGGCCAGGAAGACGAGGTCGGCCCAGGCCCAAGGCATCCACATGGAAGGAATGCCCGTCGTGATGTCGTACAGGAAGGCGGTCAGGCAGTAGGCCAGTTTCAGGCCGCAGCCGTACAGGATCAGCTCGCGCCGTCCATGCGGATCGGCGGCGATCCGGAAGAACATGACGGCAAACACGAGCAGCAGCAGTGCGGGAAACTGGATGTAGGCCATGTGGTTGGGGGGCGTCACGCCGTACATGGCGAAGATCTGGGCCGGGACGATCAGGAACGCCAGCGCCAGGAAGCCGTCGTAAATGGCCGCCAGGATGAACAGCGGCTTAACCCATTTTTCGTTCATCTCCCTTCCTCCACTGCGCGCAGCGGCTGCGCACCGACGCGCGAAGCTGCCTGTAGAAGTGTTCCTTGCGGCGGGTGGTTTCCGCTTCGCCGTAAAGGTCCCGCGCCAGCGCCGTGAAGCCGCGCTCGAGCTCGGCTGCGGTCATGCGCTCAGGCCGGAAGTTCACGTCGAACAGCGTGCATCGATCCCACTCGCCGTCATGAGTCAGCCGTTCCTCGCGCCGCAGGCGCTCGTAGAGCGGGGTGCCGGGGAACGGCGTCTGGATCGTGATCTGCACTTCGTGCAGGCCGCTCTCCCGAACGAACTCGCGCACCTGGTCGAAGCTCTCCAGTCCCGTACCGTCGAGCCCGAGCACGAAACACCCGTTGACGCTGATCCCGTGATCCTGAATGCGCCGGATCGCCTCCAGGTAGAAGTCCCTCTGCCGTGACTTCCAGTCCGAACGCATCTCGAGGCCGCTCAGGCCTTCCCGAGCGGGGCTCTCGAGTCCGATGAGGACCTGTGCGCAGCCGGCGTCGCGCATCATGGCGAGAAGTACCGGATCGCGGGCCACGGAGATGTCGGTCTCCGTGAACCAGCGGACCTTCTCGGGTGCGAGAGCCTGCAGCAGCCGCTTCCCGTGGCGGCGGTTCGCGAAGGTGTTGTCGTCGGCGAACTCGATGAACGGCCTGGGCCAGATCTGCTTGATACGCCGGATTTCGGCGATCACCTTCGTCACGGGCTTGACGCGGTAGCGGGGACTCAGGCGGATCGAGGCTGCGCAGAACTCGCAGTTGAACGGGCAGCCGCGCTGCGTCTGCACGGTAAGCCGGTTGTAGCGGGACGGGTCGAGGAGCTCAAAACGCGGCATGGGCGCCAGCGCCAGGTCGAACGGGTAAGGTCTGGCGTCGTATACCGGCTTGAGTTCCCCGCGCAGCAGGTCGGCGACCAGCGCCGGCCAGACCGGCTCGCCTTCGCCGATCACGACCGCGTCGGCGTGCCTCGCGGCCTCTTCCGGCAGAGCGGTCACGTGCAGGCCACCCAGGATCACGCGCGTGCCCGCTGCCCGGAGCCGGTCCGCCAGACAATAGGCCTCCGGGATCTGGGCCGAGAACGAGGAGATGGCCACGGCGTCGAAATCGAACTCGGTCCGACAGGTCGCCAGTTCCGCCACTTCGTGATACCCGAGTCTCACGTCGCGCGGGGTGAGCCCGGCCAGCGTGAGCAAACCGAGGCTCGGCAGCGAGGCGATGATCTTGTTGCGCTCGACGAATCCCGGCAGCGTCAGTCCGAGTCGGGTGAGTTCCGGGTTGTGCGCCCGGACTCCGCTCATGGCGATGAAGCCGATCCTCATGGATTCATCGACCCGTAGATCGTCGCAATGACGCCTATCAGCACGCCCAGCACCGGGACGGGGAAGAGGTGGCGAAACGGTTCCTTCCACGCCGTGAGGAAGCACACTGCCGGCATGGTCACGCCGGCGACCACGAGGGCCCAGGAAGCGATCGACAGGCTGCCGGCCGCTCGAGGCAGCGAGGCCGCGTACATTGCGAAAAGCACGTTCAGGATCCCGAGCCCGAAGAACGCAATGTGACCGAGCCGCATCAGCCGGCGGCGAAAGGACCCGTAGCCGCCGGCCCAGGAATCGCGATGGAAGCCGAGCCCTATCAATGCGCCGGAGACGGCACCGAAGGCCATCAGCGTCCATCCCACTACGACGTTGGTATCGGCTTCAGGCAACTCTGGGCCCCCCGAGGCAGGTGCAGCCGCGATGCGGACTCATGCCCGGCCCACGGCCGGCACGTCGGGCTCGAGGCCAGCCTGCGTCGGCGGCGCGTGACCGTCGACAGTAGATTCCGAGAAGTACGGCAGTCAGGTACGCGGGCCACGGCGGCCGGGCCTGGCGTGCATGAAGCGTCCGGCCAGAGCGATCAGCGCGAAAGCCGCGACCAGTGCGTAGGGGGCGTAGCGATTGTAGGCTGCCGCCCACTCGCTCAACTCGTTGAGCAGCAGTGCCCATACCCCGATTGCAACGTAGGTCGAAAACAGCACCGCGAGGAGGTTCGTCCTCATTCGGAGGCCGATCAGGTAACCGATGATCGAGCCGACCACGGGCCCGGTCATCCAGAAGGGCGTGAAGACGAACACGACGAGTCCCAGCAGGCCGAAGCGCTGGATCGTGCCCCGTCGCGCCTCGGCGGCGCTGCGCATCGTGCTCATGGTGGCGTTCCAGCGTTTCGAATCGATCAGGTGCGTCCAGCTGAGCACGAACAGCGGGTAGACGACGATGACCTGGATGCTCTCCACGATCATGTTGGCGGGGATGACCACATCGTGACCGAGACCGGCGGCGTAGCCGAAGGACATGCCCGCGGCCCGTCCGATCAGCAGGTTGAGCCCGGCCATGCCGGCCAGGACCAGGGTCTCGTCCGGGAACAGCGTCCAGCCGATACCGAAGCACAGCAACATGAGTGCGAACAGCGACAGTCCCAGGAGGAGCAATCGTCCCTCGGGGTTGTGGAAGAGAGACTCGACCGCTCCTCGCCAGTCGCCGGGTCGCGTGCCGGGCAGGCTCATGGGTAGACGGGCCTGTTGCGCCTTGTCATGAAACGAATTCCAGCGGCCCGGGCCGTACGGCTCAACGTGGAATGTGCAGAGGGTCTGCAAGCTCCCGTCAGATGCGTCTTTCAGCCGTAGCGCAGCCCCTGCGCGAACGATTCTCATTCGTTGCTGCGGTCGCTTCCTTGTTACATATATCCGGACGGCCGTGAAGAACTGCGGGCGCGATCGCACACCCGTAGATACCGAGATGTCTGCGATGTGCGACGGATCACGTTTGTTTGGAGCGCTGCCTTTCGCGACGCTGTGCCGCGAACGGGGGTTCGGGGCGAATGCATTGCATTCGTTTCCGGACAAGGTTCGGAAGCTGTGCCGGCGCCAGGGCGCGTCGAGGAGGGAAACGGCGATGGGCGGATACGACTCGAGAGCACTGATCTGGCTCTCACTTGCTCTGGCAATTGTCATTTCTTGCATGCCACCGGTGGCCCAAGCCAATGGCGGGCTCGATTCGGCATTCGTGCAGCGATACTCGTCGGCTACGCACGACAATGCCGGATGCAATACCTGCCATGCAGGATCCTTCAACAGGAGCAGCCTGAATGCCTACGGACTTGCCGTGCAGCAAGCCGGTGGCAACCTGGCAGCAGTGGAAGGCGCGGACTCGGACGGCGAGGGTAACTCGAACCTGGCCGAGATCCAGGCGGGCGCACAGCCCGGTTGGTGCGGGGCTGCGGGCTGCGCAACGCCCCCGACTTCTGTCAGCGGTCCGCTGGATCCGCCTTCGGCGCCACCGCCGAACCAGCCGCCGGTTGCCGACGCCGGCGGGCCCTATGCCGCTACGGTCGATGTGCCGGTAAGGCTCACCGGGACCGGATCCACCGACCCGGACGGGAGCATTGTGAGTTACGCATGGAATTTCGGAAACGGCACGTCCGGTTCGGGCGCCAGCCCAAGCGTGACGTATAGCTCGGCCGGCACCTTCACGGTGACCCTGACCGTCACCGACGACGCCGGAGATACCGACTCGGCAACGGCGACCGTCACCGTCGACGCGGGGGCGCAGCCGCCCATCGCCGATCCGGGTGGTCCCTACACCGGAGACGCAGGCAGTTCCGTGCGATTCGATGGATCGGGATCCCGCGACCCCGACGGCCAGGTCGTTGCCTACTCATGGGACTTCGGTGACGGCAGCAGCGGTACCGGGCCGACGCCGATGCACACCTATGCAGCGTCGGGTACGTACAACGTCTCGCTCACGGTGACGGACAGCCAGAACCTGACCAGTGTCGCGGAAACTACTGCGTCTATCGCAGATGCCGGAGGGCAGAGCCCCCCGGTGGCGAACGCCGGCGGACCGTACGCTGGAACCGTCGGAGTGGCGCTCACTTTCGACGGCTCGCGGTCCTCGGACCCGGACAACGACATCAGCGTCTTCGGGTGGAGCTTTGGCGACGGGAACACGGGCTCTGGCGTCGGCCCCGCGCACACGTATGCGGCGGCTGGCACCTACGAAGTGTCCCTGACGGTCACCGATTCCATGGGCAACTCGGCCACCGCCACGACGACGGCGCGGGTCGACGACCCCGCCGTCAACCAGCCTCCGGTGGCCGACGCCGGTGGGCCGTATTTCGGCACGCCCGGTGTGGCGGTGCAGTTCGATGGGACCAGTTCCGTCGACGTCGACGGGACGATCCTCTCGTACTCGTGGGACTTCGGTGACGGCGCTGCCCGCGCTGCCGGAATCGATGCCGGTCCGACGCCCAGCCACGCTTACTCGATGGCAGGCGACTACCTCGTGCGACTACAGGTGACGGACGAGCTCGGCGCGACCAGCGACGTCGCGTCGACGACCGTGACCATTCAGCCGGCGAGCGATGGATTGGCCCTGTACAACGGCCAGTGTGCCGGCTGCCACGGCGATCCCTGGGATGGCCCGCCTGTCGACGCGGCGCTCGACGGAATGAGGCGCGTGGCGGGCGCCAGCGCCTGCGTGATCGAGGCATCGATCAGCGGCAACAGCGTCTTCCCTGGCGGCGTTCCCGAGATGTCCGGGCTCGCGCTCACGACCGAGCAGATCGACGCCATCGCCGTGTACCTGCACTCGCGCCCCGCGTCCGGCGAGCAGCTTTACGTGTCCGATTGCGCCGGCTGTCACGGCAACGACGGCCGTCGAGGTCGCGTCGACGAGGATGTTCGTGGCGCAAGTGCGGCCGACATTCTCGAGGCCATTCACGAGGAGGAGGACATGGCCTACCTGGCGTGCGTGCCGTCCTCCGACGTCACGCTCATGGCGTCGTTCCTGAACGCCAGGGGCCCGGGGTCCGACGAGCGCGGCAAGCGTGACAAGTGCAAGCGCAAGGACGACTGCGACGCGGACGGCCGTCGCGACGAGGACGACGACGACGACGATAACGACGGCATGCCGGATGCCTACGAGGAAGAGAAGAGGTTCAACCCCTTCGATCCGGCCGACGCAAGCCAGGATCCGGACCGGGACGGCAAGACCAACCTGGCCGAGTTCCGCGCCGGAACGGATCCGCTCGATGCGACCTCGGTGCCGGGTGGCGGCACCCGTGGTGGTGCCGGAGGATTCGGGTCGGCGGCGCTGCTCGGTCTCGCTTGCCTGGGTTTGGCCTGTCGGCGGCGGACCGTCCCGGCTGCCGCCGGGCGTACGGATCGCGTTCGGTAGCGCCTGAGCGTGTATGAGCGAGGCCCGGGCCCACGGTGTTCGACCGTGAGCCCGGGCCTTGCCCTTGTGGGGTACCGCAAACGCGTCGGTGACGACGGCGGTCCCCGATCGAGTCGAGTCGCGATTGGGCAAGTCTTTGCATTTGTCGCGCTGCTGCGCAAACTAGTCCGCAATCGGGCAGCTGGCATCGAGGCGGCACTTCTTGGAGCGCGAGGCAGGTCGCGGCAGGAGACTCTCCGAACGGCTGTCGGCGGGGGCCGCGCTGTTCCTGACGTTCGGCGGCGCCTATTACTTCGTCGCGGCGGTCAACTGGGTCCGGACCGGTCGCTGGCCGGACTGGTCCGTGCGCAGGCTCGGACTTGCGCCTGAGGCTTCTGGCGGTTCGGGCGTCCTGGACTGGATGATCGACAGGCTATTGTCGGGGAGTCCCGGATTCCTGGCGCTGCTCCTGGCGGCCTCGTTCGCGATCCTGGCCGTGCTGCTCGACCGCTTGCCGGCGAGGCGCGGGACGGGCCTTCGCTGATTCCGTCAGGACAGCCATCGCCAGGCGGCGACGCCGAGTGCCAGCAGGACGAACGCGGGCCAGGCTCGTTCGACGAGGTTGGAAGCCGCGATCGCGGGCACCCAACCGAAGAGCAGCCCGAGCCAGAGCCAGTAGCTGCCCGCCTGAGCGCCGAGGGCGAACACGATGATCCAGGTCGCGAAGAAAGTCGCCAGAGTGGCGAAGTTCCGCGCGACACCATTCAGGACACGGGACGTCTCGCTCCGCACGGTGCGCAGACGCGCGCGTCAGACGCCGGCCTGCTTTGCCACAGGCGAGTACATGTCGGCCAGCTGCAGCCGGGTGGCCTGCAGCCGCTTGGACACCACATCCAGCATCCGGACCATGAACGCGAAGCCGAACTCCGGATCCTTCTGGCACTCCGCCAGCACGTCGGGACCCTCGAAGACGAATGCATCCACGTCGTCGAGGGCCCGGGCCTGGAAGTGCTTGCCGCGGCCGACGAGGGCGGCCGACCAGCCGAGCCCGTCGCCGGCGCCGAGTCTCTGCACCTGCAGGACGCCCCGCGGGAGCGTCAGCTCGAGTGCAACGGGCCCGGAGACGATCAGGTAGAACTCGCTGCAGTGCTCGCCTTCGCGAAAGATGACGTCGCCCTTGGCGAAGCGGGTCCTGCCGGCAAGCCGCGCGAGCGTCTGCACGTGCTTCGGCGACAAGCCGGACACGAAGTGATGCTGCTCGAGTTCGGGGATGGATACGTCATGATTCATCGCGCACCTTCCTCTGCCAGGCTGACTGCTCGGAGTGGCGAGTCATCCTAGCACCGTTGGCGGGTCGACCGGCAGCCCGCCGGCGGTGGTATTGCGGCGCGGCAGTGCCTCGATCACCAGATGCGGCAGACCTCTTCGGGTCGCTTGACCATCCCCTGGCCGATCTTGCACTGAAAGGCCTCGGCGAATTCGGGCATGTTGACGAAGACGCCGTTGACCCGGTAGCGGAGCGGGGAGTGCACGGCACTGACGGCGCGGGCGCGAGCGCGCTGTTCTGTCTCGTGACCGCACGCCCACTGCGCCGCGCCGACGAAGAAGCGCTGCTCGGGCGTCAGTCCGTCCAGCGACGCCAGCTGCTCCCCGGCCGTGACGGCTTTCCAGCCCAGGTAGGCGAGGATCGTCCCGGCGAGGTCGGCAACGTCCTCGCGACGAGTGAGCTCTGCGTTCAGCTTGACGCCGTCGGCCAGGGAGTAACCCGAGTACTGCTCGACGATGCACTGTGCACGCCGCTCGAATCCTCGCTCGTCCTGTGGTGTCCACCAGTCCACGAGGTTGCCCTGCGCGTCCAGGTCGCGGCCCGTCTCGTCGAATGCATGCACCAGCTCGTGGCCGATGGTCATGCCCGTATTGCCCCAGCTCGGCGCTGCGTCGATCGTCGGGTCAAACAGCGGCGGTTGCAGGATCCCGGCGGGAAACAGCATCTCGTTCCTGAGCGGCTCGTACCAGGCGTTTACGGTCTGTGGTGTCACCTCCCACTCGCCCGGGTCCGGAGGTCCGCCGATCTGCCCGAGCCTGCGCGCGTCCTCGAACGCGGCGCTGCGCACCCGGTTGCCGAAGTGATCGTCCCGTCGGATCACCAGTCCGCCGTAGTCCCGCCAGCGATCGGGGTGGCCGATCTTGTTGCGGACTGCGGCCAGCTTATCGAGCGCCATTTCCTTCGTGGTCTCGGTCATCCAGTCCAGCCGCCGGATGCGGGCGGCCATCACCGACTGGATGGTCCGGATCATCTCGATCGCCAGTCGACGGGTATCCGGGGAAAACGTGTTCTGCACGAAGACTCTGCCGAGCGCTTCACCGACGTCGGCATCGACGTTCTCGACGCAGCGGCGCCAACGCGGTGGCTGCGTCCCGATACCGAGGAGATAACGACCGTTGAAGTCGAAGTGCTCGTCCACGAAGGCGGACGGCAGCATCTCTGCGTGCCTGTGGAGATAGCTCCAGCGCAGGTAGGCTCGCACGTCCTGCAGGGGCTCCTCGCTGGAGATTCGTGCGACGGCAGCGGCGAAGACGGGCTCCGTAACATTCAGCCGGTCGCGCTGCGCGACGCCGCGGGCCTCCAGGTAGCCCGGCCAGTCGAAGCCGGGCGCCTTGCGGGTCAGCTCGGCGAGCGACATCGGATGGTCCAGGTTCTCGATGTCGCGCTGCTCGAGCCGGGTCAGGGTCGCCGCAGCGAGTGCGGACTCCACCCGGAGTACGGCATCCGCCTGCTCGGCGGCTGCGGCAGGCTCGCTGCCGGCCAGTTGCAGCATCCGGCGAACGTGGTCGCGGTAGCGGGCACGAGCCTGCTGCATGCGGGTCTCGGTCGACAGGTAATAGTCACGGTCGGGTAGCCCGAGGCCGCCGGCGAAGAACATGCCTATGACCCGGCCAGAGTCGTCGAAGTCCGGGAGTGAGCTGAACTCGAAGAAGAGTGCGCCGTTGGCGCCGGCGGCGTGCAGCCTGGCGAGGGCGCCCGCCAGCTCTTCGCGTGACTGGATGCCGTCGATCGCAGCGAATGCCGGGGCGAGCGGCGCCGTGCCGAGCGCCTCGATGCGTCCGGTGTCCATGCACGCGGCGTAGAAGTCGCCGATCAGGCGCTGTGTGTCGTCCTGCCCCGCATCAGGCCCGGAGGCCGATTCGAGCAGACCCCACAGGTACCGCAGGTTCTCGTCGGCCAGCTTTCGGTAGACGTCCCAGGCTGCCCGGTCTGGCGGGATGGGATTCTCCCGGATCCAGCCGCCGCAGCTGTAGAGGAAGAAGTCTTCGCAGGGATCAACGGCCCGATCCATGGAGCTGAGGGCAAGACCAGGCGAGTAGGGAAGCTCGGTCAGCGGCGACATCTCGTCGCCCGCGACCGGCTGGGTCAGCACCAGGACTAGTGCTGCAAGCACTGCTTGAAGGGACCGGGCGTGGTTGCCCTGGCCACTCCGTTTCGGCCGGTGGGAATCTCGCATGCTCGACCAGTGTAGGCGGGCCCGGGACATGCTGGTGGGAGGCAGCGCACCATTCATCAGGCCAACTCACGGCGTTCCGCGAGGCTCCGAATGCATGCCGCTCCGGCTCGATTCAGTGAGCCAGTTCACGGTGCAGGCTTTTCCCGTTGATTGCGCGACCGGCTCGTGAACTGCATTCGGGCGGCGCCCGAGCATTATGACAGTATGCTGGACACATGATGCGCACATGGAGTGGACGCTCATGTTCAGGATGAAGTCGGAAGGTCTCAAGGATGCCCTCGAGCAGCTCGACCAGGCCCGGCAGGACCACGCGGACTGGCACGAGGACCTGATCGGCAAGCTTCTATGCTGCTCTCCGTCCGAGGCTCGGCAGCACCCGGACAGCGGACATCGCCATTGCCGCCTCGGCCGCTGGTACCACGAGAGAGCGCCGGCCGAGCTGCGGGCTCACCCCTCGTTCGCTGCATTGGGTGCCGAACATCAACGGCTCCACGCACTCGGCGCCGCGTTGCTCGAGGCCGCATCGCGAGGCGAGAAGGTCTCGCGGACCTGCTACGAGGAGCTCGCGACGGCCAGCTCGAAGCTACGACTGGAGCTCGATTCGCTTCGACACGAGATCCAGGCAGCGATCGCCCAGAGCGACACGCTGACCGGCGCCTACGACAGATCGGCGCTGCTGCCCGAGCTGCGGGAGTGGCACGAACTGGTCAAGCGCGGTGTCCAGCGGTGCGGCCTGGCCTTCATGGACCTGGATCGCTTCAAGGAGGTCAACGACACGTACGGTCATCGAATCGGTGACGAGGTGCTCGCGGGTGCGGCGCAGTGCATCGCGCGGCACCTGCGTCCTTACGACAAGCTGTTCCGCTACGGGGGGGACGAGTTCCTGATCCTCTTGCCGGCCGTGGACCTGGTGTCGGGCCGTACCGTCATCGAGCGCGTCCGGCGGACGCTGGCGTCGACGACGCTGGCGCGGGGGGCGGGCGGCATCCAGATCGGTACCACCGGCTCGTTCGGGTTGGCCATGCTGGACCCGTCGGTTCCTGTCGAGGAGTCGGTGGACCGTGGCGATACGGCCTTGTTGCTGGCGAAGGGCGCGGGCCGGAATCGAGTCGTGATCTGGGATCCTGCCGTCGAGACACAGCGGTCGTTCCGAGGGCTGGAGATCGGCGCCGGCCAGAGTTGATCGTCGAGCGCTCCGGCCTGTCCCGGTCTGCGCCGGCCGAATCCGGACGACGCCGGCCATCGGTTCGTCAGAAGGCGGCTCCCAGCGCCTGGATGAGTCGCACGACTTCCGGCTCCGACGTGTAGTGGACGAGCGACGCCCGGAGGACCCCCTGCGCGACGTCGATTCCAAGGGCTTGGATCAGTCGGTAGGCGTAGAAGTGCCCGGCACCGAGTCCGAGGCCTGATTCGGCGAGGCGTGCAGCAAGGTCGTGCGGACGGCTCCCCTCGACCGTGAACGCGACGGTCGGCGCTCGCTCCGCCGCGACGGCTGACCCGATCAGGCGAACTCGAGGATGGGCCGTGAGGAAGTCGAGCAACGGCTGCAGGATCCTGGCCTCGTGCTGCCGGAACAGCTGCCTGACGCCTGCCCGCCGCTCGGTCATTCCGGATTCGCCCAGCCCGTGGTGCACCGCGACGGCGTCCAGGTAGTCGGCGACGCCCGCGGTAGCGGCGATCTGCGGGTGGTCGGGTCCGGCGGGCGTGAAGCGGGCGAGGGTTTTGTCCGCATTGAAGAAATGTCCCTGGTTCGGCAGCTCCGCGTTGAGATCAGGCCGCATGTGGAACACGCCGAGGTGGGGACCGTAGACCTTGTAGAGGGAGAACAGGTAGACGTCCGCACCCAGTTCGGCCAGGTCGGGCAGCCCGTGCGGGCAGAACGCCACTCCGTCGACGATTGCCCAGGCCCCCGCCTCGTGCACGAGGTCGGCCAGCTCGCGCACGGGATGGACGCTGCCTACGACGTTGGAACAATGCGTGAAGGCGACGGCGCGGGTACGTCGACTGAGCAGTGTCTCGAGGTCGTGGCGGCGAAGCTCGCCGCTCGACGGATCGACTTGCCACTCGCGTACCACGATCCCCGCCTCGGCGAGCCGCGCCCAGGCGCCGACGTTGGCCTCGTGGTCCTGGTTGGTGACGATGACCTCGTCACCGGCCTCGAGCCTCTGGCGCAGGGCCTGGGCCAGCACGTACGTATTGGCGGAGGTCGACGGCCCGAAATGCAGCTCCTCCGCTTCGACGCCAAGCCAGCGTGCAAGCCGCGCCCGGGCCTCGTCCATGAGCTCGCCGCCGCGCCTGGACGGCGCGGACGGGTAGTAGGGCTGCACGCCGGTCTCGCGATAGAACCGCTCCAGCCTCTCTACGACCTGGCGGCACGCATAGGAACCCCCGGCATTTTCGAAGTGGGCAAAGCCCCGCAGGGAGGACTCGCGGAAGGCGGGGAAGTGTGCACGAACGAAGTCAAGGTCGAGATCGGTCACGGGATTCGGTCTCGCCTAGGGGTCAGTCGGGGCGATCGGTCGCCCGCTCGAGCTCGGCGCGCAGGTCGCGCCGCTCGAAGCCCTCGGGGACCGCAAAGAGCGTCGCCGGAAGGGATTCTTCGCGCCAGTCGGTGAGGACGGTCTCCTTCGACGCGGGCTGGCCCCGTACGACGTCGCGGCTACGGATGGGATATCCGCCCACGTCCCGCATCGACTCGAAGTCCTGCGGATTCACGCCGAGCTGCGAGAGGGTGTCGGAGAGCTCCTGCAGCAGGGAGTTCATGCGACTTGCCAGGGCCCTGAGATCCTCCTGCCCGGGCACCTCCGAGAAGTCCACGACGCACAGTTCCTCGAACACCTCGCCGTCGCGCTGCAGCTCCCAGACCTTGCACCGGCGTCCCGCCGCCTCGTCTGTACGCCCGGTGTCTCGTGCTGCTATCGGCGGCGGCGGAGTGCTGCCCGGGTTCATCATCGCGCCGGCCTTCGAGCCCATCATCTGCTCGACCATCGCGCGCTGCTCCGGCGGCAGCTTGGCGAGTTCCTCGCGCATGCGGGACATGGCGTCGTTGACGGCACCGCCCACGGCCTGGATCGTCTCCCGATCGAGCGTCACGTAGGACTTCTTGTCCGGCTCGACCACGTACAAGACGTCGTCCCTGAAGATCATGTACTCCCCGCCGGGCCCCTCGGCCGGCTGCTCGACCCGCGCCGCTCCGTCCTGCACGTAGAGCTTCTGCTCGGGGCGCGAGGAGCCGTCGCGGGTGTCCACGGTAGCCGACTCGATCACGACTCCGGCGCAGGCATCGCCGGCGGCCAGGATCGATATCAGGGCCGGCACGGCACCCAGGCTGCGGTTCATTGCGGTTTCTCCATGAGTTGAGGTTGGCGATCCCGCAAGGCTAGCGGAACCGTTCGCTCCAGCCAAACCGTGGACGGCGCACGGCGCATCGTGTATGCACAACGGGTTGATGACCCACGAGGGACCGGTCGAATGGAAGAAAAGACGGCATGGGTGACGGAACCCGCAGGCATTCTCGCCGTGCTGCTGGCCGTGCTCGCCGCGATCTTCTGGTTCGCGCAGACCGGGCCGGGGCGGCGACTGTTCAGCGTCGTACCACAACTCGTATTCTGCTATTTCATCCCGACGACCCTGACGACCCTCGGTGTCCTCCCGGGCAGCTCGCCGCTGTACGACTGGATCAAGACCTTCCTGCTGCCGGCGAGCCTCGTGCTGTTGATCCTGGCGCTCGACGTGCCCGGCATCCTCCGGCTCGGGCCGAAGGCGCTCATCATGCTGCTCGCCGGTACCGCCGGCGTCGTCATCGGGGCTCCGGCTGCCCTGTGGCTGTTCTCGGGCATGGTGCCACCCGACACGTGGCAGGGAATGACGGCCTTGAGCGGGAGCTGGATCGGAGGCGGGGCCAACATGGTGGCCCTGGCGCAGATGGCGGGAACCTCCGACGGCATGTTCGCCATGATGGTGATCGTCGACGTCGCCGTCGCGAACGTGTGGATGGGCGTGCTGCTCTATCTCGCCGGCCAGTCCGGCCGCATCGACCGGTGGATGGGAGCCGACACCACCGCGATAGAGGATCTGAAGCGTCGCGTTGCCGAGTTCGAGGCCAGGACCACGCGTGTTCCGCAACTGGTCGACCTGGTGCTGATGGCGGCACTCGCATTCGGAGGTATGTGGCTCGCGACGCTCGCCGGAAGGGTGCTCGGCGAATTTGCGCCGCTCTTCTCGGCGACGGTGTGGAAGTTCATCGTGGTGACGACGCTTGCCGTGGTCCTGTCCTTCACGCCGGTCCGCCGGCTCGAGGGGGCGGGTGCGTCGAAGATGGGCTCGCTGATGCTCTACGTTCTGGTAGCCAGCATCGGCGCGCACGCCGACTTCAGGGAGATGCGCGAGGCGCCGATCCTCGTGGCGGTGGGTGCCGTGTGGATGCTGTGCCACGTCGGCGTACTGCTCGCGGTGGCCCGGCTGATTCGTGCGCCGGTATTCTTCGTCGCGGTCGGGTCGCAGGCCAACATCGGCGGCGCCGCAAGCGCGCCGATCGTCGCATCCGCGTTCCACCCGAGCCTCGCGCCGGTAGGTGTGCTGCTCGCAGTGGCCGGGTACGTCATGGGGACCTATGCCGGGCTCGTCTGCATGGCCCTGCTGAAGGCGGTCGCCGGCGCCTGAGGCGGGGAGGCGGGTCGATCTGCTGCGCCTTGCCAGCCGTGTCGGCGGCTGGCAGCATCGGGCGACACAGTCTTCATCGATTCGAGTGAGAGCCGCCCTCGATGCGCGTCCTGCAGAGTGTCATCGCCGCCGTCGTCTACGCCGCCCTCGTCGTCTTCTACATGGCGTTCATCTACCTGAGCGCCCGGATGTTCTGGCACGGACTGACGGGGGGAGGGTGAGCCGGGGGAGTGCGGACCCGGCTCCGACCCTGGCGCCCGATGGACTGAGCGCCGGGACCGCTGTCGAGAGATGATCCGGTTCGGCGTCGTCGTCGTCGCGTTCGTGGTCGGCGTGGCCTTCGAGTCGCCAGCGCAGGCAGTGGAGTCCGTCGAGATGAAGCCAGCGTCTGTCCAGGTTGACGAGTCGGCGGCGGCACGCTTTGCCCGGCTGGCACTCGACTGCGTGCACCGGGAATACCCGAACAAGCTGTCGCACGTGCTTCAGTCCGATGAGGATGCGCGGCCGCCGCGCCAACTCACCCCGGCGTTTTACGGGTGTTACGACTGGCATTCGTCCGTGCACGGTCATTGGCTCCTGGCGCGACTCGCCCGGACCTTTCCCGGCGCGGCTTTCGCGGCCCAGGCGCGCGCTGCGCTGGGCCTGAGCCTCACCTCGGCCAACATGGCGGGAGAACTGGAGTATGTCCGCGGCCCGGGCCGTGCTTCCTTCGAGCGACCTTACGGCCTTGGCTGGCTGCTGCAACTCGCCGCCGAGCTTCGCCAGTGGGAGGACCCGGACGCGACAGTCTGGGCAAGGACGATCGAGCCATTGGAGCAGGAGGCCGCGCTCAGGTTCGCGACGTGGCTGCCCCGGCTGCACTACCCGATTCGCGTGGGCGAGCATTCGCAGACCGCCTTCGCTTTCGGCCTCGTCCGCGACTGGGCGCTGGCGGCCGGCAACGAGGCCATGCGGGCGCTCATTGACGCGAAGGCGCGCGAGTTCTATCTGCTCGACCGCGACTGCCCGCTCGGCTACGAGCCTTCGGGGGAGGACTTCCTTTCGCCTTGCCTCGCGGAAGCGGATCTCATGCGCCGGGTACTGGACGCGAAGGAATTCGGGCGCTGGCTGTCTGCTTTCCTGCCGGGGATTCCGTCTGACGGCTCGACGACCTGGCTGAGGCCCGGCGTCGTCACGGACCGTTCGGACCCCAAGCTTGCGCACATCGACGGACTCAACCTCAGCAGGGCGTGGATGCTCCAGGGCGTGGCGACCGCCCTGGCCGACGCAGATCCGCGACGCCGTTCGCTGCTCGAGGCGGCCTCGGAGCACGCCGAGGCCGCGCTGCCCGCGGTCACCGGTGAACACTACGAGGGCGGGCACTGGCTCGCGACGTTCGCCGTCTATCTGATCACCGCGGCCGGGCGATGAGCAGCGTTGCGGGCCACGGACGGCTCGTCGGCGGGCACGTCGGGCCCCCGCCAAGTCGCCGGCGTGCTGCCGGACCTTTCCCCGTGAAAGTCCATATGGATAACGCGGTGCAACATCGGACAGGCTACGCTCGAGGGGGTCTGCTTGGATCTTGCTGAGCGACAGGTCGACAGTTTCCGCGCCGCGTACCGCCGGGACAGCATAGGCCCGCAGTACCGCGGCCTCGTGCACCTGTGCTTCACCTTCGGCCTCGGCTGTGTCGTGATCGGGGTCTCGATCCTCTCGCTCGAGCACGTCCGTCCGCTGGAGTGGCTCGCAGTTCCGCTCACGTTTCTGTACGCCAACCTGGCCGAGTACTTCGGCCACAGAGGACCCATGCATCATCCTCGCAGGGGGCTGCAGATCGTCTACGAGCGACATGCGGGCCAGCATCACCGGTTCTTCACGGATCGCCACATGGCTCTCGAGTCGACCCGCGATCTGAAGGCCGTGCTGTTCCCCGCGGTGATGATCAGCTTCTTTCTCGTGGCCTTCGCGTTGCCGGTCGGCTTGCTGCTCGCGTGGCTCGCTACGCCGAACGTCGCGTGGCTCTTCGTGATGACGGCGATGGCCTACTTCCTCAACTACGAGGCTTTGCACCTCGTCTACCACCTGCCGCAGGACAGCGTGGCGGGCCGTCTCGTACTTGTGCGCCGCCTGCGCCGCCTGCACCAGGTCCATCACGACCCGCGCCTGATGGCGCGTTACAACTTCAACATCACCTACCCCATCGGGGACCTGCTGTTCGGTACGCTTTGGCGACCCGTCGCCGCCGGAACGGGCGGCAGCGTCCGCATTGCGCGTTGATTTGGAGGAGAATCCCATGAGAGCACTCGAGCCTTGGATCGCAGCACTGACCGTCGTCATGGCAGTCGGTGGCTGGATGGGTGCAGTGCCGGCCGCCGCGGAAGACCTTCCCGACCTGCCGGGCATCACGAGCCCGGACGAGGCGCCCGAGGGTTGCGTCTCGTGCCACACCGGCGCCATGAGCCTGAAGAACAAGCTGGCGGCATTGAAGCACCGGAACATCGACGGCAAGGTCGAGGTCATTCCGGACGACTGCAAGAGTTGCCATTCATCACCAAGCACAAGGGCAGTTGCCTCAACTGCCACATGATGGCCACGGGTTCCGGCGAGGTGACGGTCAAGAGCGGCCCGAAGAACTGGTGACTTGGCTTATGTAAACCAGGAAGCCGCCGGCTTGCGTCGATGCGGCCGGCGGAAGCGCGCTGGCGCTGCCGGTTTCGCGCCGGCCAGGAGAACAACCCGGGCCTGCCAGGATCTGGGCCTATAACGAGAAGGGGACGAATCATGAAGACGGGCTCTCGCCTGGCCATTGTTTCCATGTCGATACTGTTCAGTCCGGCCGCGATTCCGGCCGACATCGATGTGATGACCCAGAACCAGTACCTGGGTGCCGACATCGCGCCACTGGTAGAACCCGGAATTTCTCAGGAGGAATTCTTCGAACGAGTACTCACGGCGCTCGGTCAGGTCGCCGCGAATCGACCGCAGGAGAGGCTTTCCGCACTCGCCGAGGAAATTGCCGATCGTTCGCCTCATCTCGTGGGCTTGCAGGAGGTATTTGCCTTCAGCTGCCAGCCACTATTTCCTGGTGTCCCTGACGGTTGTGGTGATCCGTTGATCGCGGGCGCACTGAATGATCACCTGCGGGCAACTGTCGACAACTTGGGCGGCTCCTACCGCGTGGTGGCGGAGGTGGAGAATCTGAATGTCGACTTGCCACTCGTACTGCCGAGCGGTCTGCCGGTGCTGGTGTCGGTCATCGACCGCGACGTGATCCTCGCACGGCACGACGTGCTGGCCGAGCCGTTGCCCAGGGTTCTGGTCCAGCAATTCTGTCCGCGACCCTCCGGCGACGGCTGTAACTACAGCGCTGTCATTCCACTGCCGGACCTGGGAGTCAACATCGAACGTGGCTTCGTGGCCGCCACCGCAGTAGTCGGTGGGGCGCCATTCCTTTTCGTCAATACCCACCTCGAGACGCGTAGTCCTGCACCCGTCTTTCAGGCATTGCAGGCTTTGCAGCTTGTTCAGACTCTGGATGCGCTGGGTCCGCTGGGATTGCCGGTGGTCCTGGTCGGGGATTTCAATTCCGATCCGAACGATCCCACGGTCCTACCTGGCCCTGTCATTCCGGGTCTTCCAGAAAGCGTGCCGAACCCTTACGTGCAGTTGACGCTTGCCGGCCTCACGGACGTCTGGTTGCATCGCCCGGGTCATGTCGCCGGGCTGAGTTGTTGTCAGGCTGCTGATCTGTCGAATCGGCAGTCAGGGCACCATGAGAGGGTTGACCTGATCTGGAGCAGCCTCGTCCCCAACAAGGTCAAGCAGGCAAGAGTCCTGGGTTCGACGGTGAACTTCAAAACACGGCCGCCTGGCCGGGGCCTCTGGCCGTCGGACCATGGCGCAGTGGCGGCCAACTTGGAATTCAGAGACTAGCCGGGTCGTGCCCGGGAGGGCCGGGCGCAACAGGTTCCCCGGGGTGGCTCACGTGCTGAGCCACCCCGGCGTACACACTGCGCGCCATGGCTACCGTCAACCCGATTCGCCTTGCGACGCTTTCGGATCTTTTCCGTCACGGCTACCAGCTCGCCTGCTTCTGTCCGCGGTGTCGCCGGTGGGCAGACCTGGACCTGCCCCAGCTCGCGATGAACGGA
>LJNS01000072.1 GCA_001303245.1 Gammaproteobacteria bacterium SG8_30 | reverse complement strand
GCGACCACTCCCGCAGGAAGGTCTGCATGGCCTCGTTCAGTTCCTTGGCGCGCAGCAGCTCGGTGCGCAGCCTCGACAGGGCCTGCAGGTCCGTAAGGCGTCGCTGGAAGAAGAGCTGGCACAGCACGCCCCAGTAGTACGTGTAGTCCCAGAGTACTTTCACGGGAAGCACACCGGGGTCGCCGAAGAGGTCGTATTGGCCGACGTACAGAGTTAGCGTGCTTTCGTAGAAGGAGCGGAAGTACTGCTCGTAGATCGAGGCCCGCGTGCCGACGGGCTCTCCCTCCAGGTCGCGACCCACGAGGTCCGTGATGTAGGTGTTTGCGATGGCGATGAAGTCGCTGCCTGGTGAGTAGAAGGGGTCCAGAAACACGCCGGCCTCGCCGGTGATGGCCCAGCGGTCGCCGGAGAAAAGCTTGCGGCAGTCGTAGGAAAACCGCCGGAAGAAGACGAAGTCCTGTAGCAGGCCGCGCTTGCCCTCGAGGTCTGCCGCCAGACGTGGCTGGTGGCGGTGCAGCCAGTCCATCGCCTTGTCGAAGGTGTTCATCTGCTCGATCGGGTGGGTCTGCGCGTCGGCCACGATGCCGACGGAGTGCGAACCGGAGGCAAGCGGGATCAGCCAGACCCAGTAGCCGCGGCCGACAAGGTGATTGGTAGAGAGCCATCGGGACGGTGGGTCGCAACGGCTCAACCAGGCCTCGTTCGTCGACCATTCGTCGACGTCGATTCTGGCGCCGATCCTGAACCAGACCGCGTTCGCGTTGTGCGGACTGCTCGCCGCCAGTCCGAGCTTGCGCTTGAGCAACCCGGCGCGGCCGGACGCGTCGACCAGCCAGCGCGACAGGATCCGGCGAGGCCCGTCTCGATCCTCGAAGGCGACCTCGTGACGGTCCTCGCCCCGGCCGATCTGCACGCCGCGGACGTTGCAACCGTCCAGAAACCGGACCCCCGCTGCGCGTGCGTGCCGGCCGAGGAAGTTCTCGAAGATGCCGCGGTCGATCTGGTAACTGGGGGTCGAGAGGAAGCGGCTGGCGCCGAGCTCAGTGACGGCCTCGATGTCCCGGCGGCCGTCGGAAAAGAAGAAGCGGAAGCCGAACTTCTTGAGCTGCTGCGACAGCAGGTGCTCGCGCAACCCGAGCACGGTGTCGAAGTAGTGGGCGGCGATCTCCACCGACGACTCGCCCACCTTGTGGGTCGCCGCCGGCACCGGATGCGAACGACGCTCGAGCACCGCGATTGCCGCTTCGGGCAGGCGCTGCCTGAGCTGCAGTGCGAGCGTGAGGCCGGCGAGGCCTCCACCCAGGATCAGGATGTCCTGCTCCGTCCTGTGCATCAGCCGCGACACTCCAGAGCCACGATCTCCACGCCCAGCGCGAGGCCGGGCCCGAGCGCCAGCGACACCTCGCCACGGCCCGTGGCCAGCGCCTCGAACAGCGGCAGGCACGGCGCCATGGCGTTGCCCTGCACCAGCGCGAGTGTCCCGGGGGATGCCACGGTCGGTGGATGCGAAGCACCGTCCACGACACGCCAGTCGAGTCGCAGCCGAGAGTGCGCCGAGGCCCGTGGGCTGATGACCAGACCCGCCCCCAGCAGCCCGGCACTCGGCGCCATGGTGGCCATGGGCCCCTTGGCTTCGATGTCGTAGGCAACGTACAGCAGGGGCCATCCGTCGGTGACCGCCTGTACGAGCGATTCGAGCAGGCCCTCGCCGAAAGTGCTGGTGTGGGCGCTGAGCGCCGTGTACGGGGCGTAGCAGGCGGTCGCGATGGTCCAGTAGCCTGCGGCGGCATTGTGGACGGAATTGTGAAAACGGATCGGTGAGGTGAGCGTTGGCGTGCTGACCAGCGTGTCGCACATGTAGTCGCTGATGGCCAGGTCGCCGTGAGTGGAGGCAAATACGCTGGCGGTCGTCGCCGGGTCCAGCCCGGCCGCTTCGCAGGCCCTCGCGGCGACCTCCAGCGACACGGCCACCGTGTCCGGGGCGCGACGTCTCTCGGTGGGCGGGAGCAACGCGGGCGCGGGTCGTCGTGCCGGCTCCGCCGGCGCCGTCGTCTCGCCGCGCAGGACCTGCCTCGCGAGTTCCCAGCCGGGAAGGCGCGGCGCCCAGAAGGAGATGCCGTCGACGAATGCGGAGCGGACCGGCGGGTTCAAGCTGGGAGCTCGCCGCCGAAGGCGAGCACGCAGTTGCTGCCGCCGAAGCCGAAGGACTGGGAGAGCGCGTAGCGGATCGCGGCCGGCTCGTTCTCGAGCCTGATCTGCGGTCCGCAGGCCTCATCCAGCCTGCGGGAGTTGAGCGTCCCGGGTGCAAGGCCTTCCCGCAGGGCTAGCAGGGTGAGAACGGCCTCGACGATGCCGGCAGCTCCCAGGGTGTGCCCGGTCCAGCCCTTCGTGGAGCTCGCCCGCGTGCGGGCCGGGAACAGGTCCGCGAGGAGACGGGCCTCGACCTCGTCGTTCCGGGCGCTGGCGGTGCCGTGAAGATTGACGTAGTCGACACGGGCCGGCTCGAGGCCGGCCCTCGCCAGGGCATCCTCCAGAGCCAGGCGCGCGCCGAGGCCTTCCGGATGAGGCGAGGACATGTGGTGGGCGTCGCTCGACTCCCCGTAGCCGAGGAGCCATGGCCCCGCGAGCGCCTCGCGTTCGAGCAGGGCGAAGCCGCCGGCCTCGCCCAGGCTGATCCCCTTGCGCTCGACGTCGAACGGCCGGCAAGGCTCGGCAGAGACCAGCTCGAGAGAGTTGAAGCCGAACAGTACGCTTCCGCAGAGCGTATCCACGCCTCCGACGATCGCAGCATCCGCGAGTCCCGTGCGCAGCAGCCGCTCCGCCTGGGCGAAGACCTTGGCGCTCGATGAACAGGCCGTGGCGACGGTAACGCAGATCCCCGCGAGGCCGAGGGCATGCTGCACGAAGTCGCCGAGCGAGTGCGGGGTATGCACGATGGGACGCCGGAGGTCCTCGGGGTAGAGGCCCTCGGGCGTCAACCGCCGGTAGGCCTCCTCGCTCGCGCCTATGCTCGAGGTCGAGGTACCCACGATCACGGCGATCCGGCCGGGGCCGTGGCGGTCCCGGGCCTGCAACGCCGCCTCGATGAACGAGTCGGCCTGCAGGGTAAGCCAGGCAAGCCGGTTGTTGCGACACTCCCATTCGGCCAGACGCCCCGGCAGGACCTGTTCCTCCAGGCCGTCGACCCGCCCTATCCAGGTCCCGAGCGGCGTGCCCGTGAAGTCGTTGGGACGCAGACCGCTGCGCCGCTCCCGCAGGGCGTCAACATGGGCGTCGCGGCCGCGGCCGAGCGCAGAGACTGCGGTGAAGGACGAGATCCGGACCGGGGTGATGCGGCCGGGCCGCGGGAGCCGCCTGCCGGGGGCGCCGGAAGCGGGTGGTGACGCTCCGTTCCTCGCCGTCACCGGTGCTGCTGGATGTGGGCGGACAGCGATCGCAGGGACGAGAAGATACGGCGGTTCTCCTCGTCCTCGGCGCGGATCTGGACGCCGTAGCGCTTGGCGATTTCCATGGCGATCTCGAGCGCGTCTATCGAATCGAGACCGAGGCCGTCGCCGAAAAGAGGTGCCTCGGGATCGATGTCCTCCGGAGACACGTCCTCGAGATTCAGCGCGGCGATGATCATCTCCGCGAGTTCGCGTTCCTCTGACGTATGCGTGGCAACCATGCTGGCTTGTCCGGCGGACGCGTAGCGAATGGCCTGCGAGTATATATTGGTGGGATCTGGCCGGGCTAGAATGGAGCCGGACCTCTGCGCGACGCCACACATGCAGCCGATGCGGGAGCTGAAGACCGAGGTGCTGGTCGTGGGCGGCGGACCCGCCGGTTCCACGACCGCGACTTTCCTTGCTCGTCGCGGGCGGCGTGTGCTGCTTCTGGAGCGGGAGCGCCACCCCCGCTTCCACATCGGCGAGTCGCTACTGCCGGCAAACCTGCCGATCCTCGAGAGGCTGGGGGTCCTGGACGAAGTGGCCCGTATCGGCGTGTTGAAGCGCGGCGCCGACTTCCCTGCGGAGAATGCACCCGGCTTCAACGTCTTCCGCTTCGACCGCGCTCTCGGCGACACGCCGCCGCATGCCTTTCAGGTCAGGCGCGAGGACTTCGACCTGCTGCTGTTCCGCCACGCCGGCTCGCAGGGTGTCGACGCCCGTGACGGAGTGCGGGTTCGGGATGTCGAGCTTCGCGACGATTCCGTCGTCGCCATCGCGGAGGCTGAAGGCGGGGAGACGTGGAGGATCCGTGCCGAATACCTCGTGGATGCAACCGGTCGCGATGCGCTGCTCGGCCGGCGTCTCGGCCTGCGGCGCAAGCATCCGCGGCACCAGAGCGCCGCGCTGTTCGCCCACTTCCGGGGCGTGGAGCCCCGCTCGGACGAGGACGCCGGCAACATCAGCATCTATGTCCACGATCACGGCTGGGCCTGGATGATCCCCCTGCGGGAAGACGTCTTCAGCGTGGGAATCGTGGCGACTCCCGAGCTGTTCAAGGATCGCACGGAGCCGCCGGCCGGGTTCCTGAGGCGGATCCTGGACAGCGTCCCGCAAATCCGCGAGCGCATGGCGAATGCCGAAATGGCGGGCAACCTGCACGCGACGGGCAACTATTCCTACCTCTGCGACCGGATGGCGGGCCACCGCTGGATCATGGCCGGGGACGCCGGCGCGTTCGTGGACCCGATCTTCTCCACGGGCGTCTACCTCGCGATGCGGTCCGGGGAGGGGGCAGCCGCGGTCGTCGACGGATGTCTGCGCGAGCCGAAGCGCGAGCGCGCGCTGCAGCGTGAGTACCGGCGTGAGGTCCAGGAGGGCCTGCGCGCCCTGTCGTGGTTCATCTGCGCGCCCTGTCGTGGTTCATCGTGCGCTTCACGTCGCCGGCGATGCGCTGGCTGTTTGCGAATCCTCGCAACGACTTCGATCTGGAGAGGGCCGTGATATCGATGCTCGCCGGCGACGTGTTTGCAGCGCCGCGGGTGGCCCGGCGACTCGTGCTGTTCAAGCTGCTGTACTACGTCGTCGCGGCGAGCCGGCTCAAGGCGATGCTCGCCGACCGGACGAGTCGACGGCGACGCCTGGCAGCGGCCTTCGTCGGGGGCACCACGAGCCAGGACCCCGCGTGACGTCGTCCGGAGCAGGGAACTCGCTGTCCGCGCCGACCGTCGAGTTCCGCTCCGCGGAAATGGGCACGCTCGAAGACGACGTGCTGGGCGCCGTGGCGTATGGACCGGGACTGGACCTGGCGGACCCGCGGATCCTGAACGTCGGCCTGGCTCCGCTGGAAGGTACGGCGCACGTCGAGATCTGGCGGGCCGGCGGCCCGGTCGAGGTGAGGAGCTCGGGAAGACTGCGGTATGCGCGGGGAGACGGATTCCTGTTCGGCAGCATCGAGATCGACGAGGACGAGCATGACGGGCTCGTGGCCGCCAGCGAGGCCGCATACCGGGAGTCGACTCCATCAACGAGGGCGCGGGAGACGAGGAGCGTTACAAGCAGTTCTGCCTCGGTCGCGCGAGGGGCCTCGACTGGCTCTCCGAGGAGGCGCTGCCGGCAGCGACGGCGGTCGGCAAGCGCGATGGACTGCGGACGCTGCAAGTCTGCTGGCTATCGGGCCGGCTCCCCGGCCAGCCGCTCGAGAATCCGCGCCAGACCTGTGCCTACCGCTATCCGCGACGTTACGGCCCGGCGCCGCCGAGCTTCTCGCGAGCCATCGTCGCGCATGGGCGACGGCTCTGGATCTCGGGCACGGCGAGCATCACGGGCAGCGAATCGCGTCACCCGGGAGACGTCGACGGCCAGTTCCGGGAGACGCTGCGCAATCTCGAGCGGCTGCTCGAGGCAGCCGCCTCGCTGGATGGGGAAGGCGGCCCGGCCCGACAGGTTCAGGGGACCGTGCTGAAGGCCTACCTTCGCGACAGGGCCGCGGCACACGCCGTGGGAGCCAGGCTCGCGGCTGCCCTGCCCGGCGTTCGCCAGCTCCTGCTCCTCGAGGCCGACATCTGTCGCGAGGAACTCGTGATCGAGATCGAGTGCGTGTGCGATCAGCCGGTGCCGGCCGGGTGCTGATGCCTGTGAGCTGCAGCCGACCCAAGCAGCTCGAGCGCGAGCTTGCGCGGCAGCTTGCCGACGTCGTTGCGTGGCAGCGCGTCGACCAGGACCAGGGGACGCGGCAGGAACAGCGGATCGACCTCCCGGCGCAGCAGTTCGATGACCTGGCTTTCCGTCATGCCGGGCGCGACGACCAGTGCGGCAAGGCGGCGAACCGCGCCTGACCCGGGCGCTTCCGGCATGAAGATGAAGCCATCCCGCACGCCGGGCAACGCGACGAGCCGGCGATTCAGGTCGGCAAGGGAGGCGCGCTTGCCGGCCACGTCCACCATGTCGGTATTGCGGCCGACGACCGTGAAACGGCCATCGGGCCAGACCTCCAGGATGTCCTGCAGTAGAGTCGCCTCCGGCATCCACGGCGCGGTGACGAGCGTGCCGGCCGCCTGAGGCGCGAGCCCGATCCCCGGATACGGACTCCAGGCTTCTTCCAGCGACGTGCGCCGGGTGGCGAACACGCAGGTTTCGGTCGAGCCGAACATCTCGAGTACCCGCGTGCCGAATGCGGACTCGACCTCGCCGGCAAGCTCCCGTGAAAGCGGGGCCGTCGCGGAGACCACGACCTCGACCGGCGGCAGCGCCACGCCCGAGCCCAACAGCGAGCGAAGGTGCACGGGCGTGCTGACGAGGATTCGCGGGGCCGGCACCTCGGCCAGGGCACTCGCCACGTCGGCCGGAAGCAGGGGGTGCGCCGCGTGGATCGCGAAGCCGGCGAGAAGCGGCATCAGCGCCGCGAGCTCGAACCCGTACATGTGCTGCGACGGAACCGTCGCGACGATCCAGGGCGTCTCACCGCTTGCGCTCACTGGGAGCAGCCTCCGGATCGCCCCGGCATTGAGCGTGGTCGTGGCCTTCAGTGCGGCGAGACGCTTGTGGTGGACGGCGGGACTCCCGGTGCTTCCGGACGTGTGCCCGGTCACCGCGATGAAGTCCACTTCCGGCAGCGTGGGCCGGCTGCCGGCGGCATCGGTCCTCGGCAGGTGCGAGAACTGTGAATCGTCGAGGACGCGGCAGTCTCCATAGGCGGTACGCATCTCGGCGATGACGGCCGGTGCGCCGGACGGCGGCAGCAGCGTCGTCTGCCGCCGTGATAGCGCGGCGGCCAGGCCGGCCAGGAACACGAAACGATCCTGGCAGAGATTGATGACCGCACTGCCTCCGGGGCCGATCGTCGACGCGGCCGCCCAAAGCTCGCCGGCGCAGCGGACCCGGCCCCGCCGGATGGACACCGGGGAGGCTGCGCCCCGGTGCAGCGGCAGGCACGGGGCGCCGGGCACGCCGGCGCCTTCGGCCCCGGCCGACCCTCGCGGGACCGGCAGCCCGACGTCAGAGGATCGCGGCGATCTCACCGTTGATGTGGCGCTGCAGGTTCAGGATCCAGTTGTTGTAATTACGGTGAATCGTGTTCTTCTCCGCGTTGTATCGGAGGTTCTCGCTCGCCACGTACTCGATCGAGTACTTCTCGGTGCTGAACGGAATCCGCACGTCCGCCTGGTGGGTCCGCAGGTTGAGCCGGCCGGTGATCAGTCCCGGCGAGCTGACCTGGCAGACCCAGCCGAGGCGGGAGCAGCCGGAAATGATCGCCCGTGCCACCTTGTCCTCCGTCGGCTCCACGCCGGGCAGCCACGTCACCGGCACATCGACGAGGTTCTGGATCGGCGCATCCCTTCCAGCCAGTGCCGGCGCGGAGATGAGCGCTGCGCCGAGCAGCGCTGCGGCAAGAAGTGTTCTCATCGTCGTCTCCGGTCCCTTTGTCGTGGCCGGGTCAGGGTTTCGCGAGTGCGGCCGTCACCGCTTCGTTCTCTCGCACCATCTTGCGGATGGCCTCGGCATAGAGCTTGGGCATGTCGCGCTCGAAACCGCCCTTGGCGCCTTCCCAGAAGGAACCGGTGATGCCGACCTTGTCCGTCACGATGCTGTTCGCCAGCACCTCGCCGGTCGGCGACTTCACGGTTACGAGCACGTCGTACCAGAACTGGCCGTTCTGGTAGCCGTCGAAATTCCAGTCCCGGATCGAGACGGTCATCTCACGGTCGGTTGGAGCCGCCTCCTTGACCGGGTGGCCGAGGGCGATCAGTTCTTCCGTCATGTCCCGCTTCATGATGTCCACGAGCGGCTCGTTGTTGTCGGTGGTGACGTCCCAGGGGTTGCCGAAACCGGCGCGATACTTGCCGATGTAGTAGGGCGGCTTGTCGCCGCTCTTCACGTAGGGACGGTCTTCGCTGACCGTGAGCAGGATGCTCGTTCCATCGAGCGGGGCCGTCGCCTCGGGCGCGACGTAGTCCGTCTGCAGCGACTGGCCGGCGACGCAGCCGGCGAGGATGGCCGACGTTGCCAGGCCGGCAAGGAGCTTGACTAGAGTGCGCATGGATCGACCTCCCGTCCCGGTACTTGCTTTTCTGCGTCAGGGCCCGCGGCGCAGGATGATGGACGTGTTGACGCCGCCGAAGGCGAAATTGTTGGTCATCGCGAACTCGACGTCCAGCGTCCGCCCCCCACCGGTGATGTAGTCCACCTCGCCGCAGCGCTCGTCGAGCGCATCGAGATTGATCGTCGGCGCGATCCAGCCGTCGCGCATCATCTCGATCGTGAACCACGCCTCGAGCGCACCGCAGGCACCGAGCGTGTGCCCAAGATAGCTCTTCTGCGAACTGAGCGGTACGCGCTTTCCGAATACCGACGCTGTCGCCCCTGTCTCGGCGATGTCCCCGTGCTCGGTCGCCGTGCCGTGGCCGTTCACGTACCCGATCGCGGAAGCCGGCAGGCCGGCGTCCTCGAGTGCGAGCTCCATCACCCGCCGCATAGTCTCCTGATTGGGACGGGTCACGTGTGCCCCGTCGGAGTTGGTCGCAAAGCCGACGATCTCGGCTTGTATCCGGGCGCCCCGGGCGAGGGCATGTTCGCGTTCCTCGAGCACCAGCATTCCAGCGCCCTCGCCAATCACCAGTCCGTCGCGGTCGCGATCGTAGGGACGCGGCGTCACGCCCGGTTCGTCGTTGCGCCGGCTCGTGGCGTAGAGGAAGTCGAAGGCGATAGCCTCGCTGGCGCACAATTCCTCGGCGCCGCCGCCGAGCATCAGTTGTTGGCGGCCGTGCCTGATGGCCTCGTAGGCGAAACCGATGCCCTGGCTGCCGGAGGTGCAGGCGCTCGACGTCGGGATGATGCGCCCGGTCAGCGCGAAGAAGATGCCGACGTTGGCCGCCGTCGTGTGCGGCATCATCCTCACGTACGAGTTGGCGTTCAGTCCGCCCGAACGGCCGGTCTGCAGCATCTCGACGAAGTCCCGGATGTCCGGTGTGCTGCCCACCGAAGAGCCGCAGGCGACCCCCATGCGGCCGTCCCGGATCGAGGCGTCGTCGCGCAGCCCGGCGTCTTCGAGCGCGAGCTCGGCGGCGCGCACGGCAAGCTGGGATACCCGGCCCATGCTGCGCAGCTGCTTGCGCGTCCAGTGAGGTGGCGGCGTGAAGTGGTCGATCGGCGCGGCCAGGCGAGTGCCCAGGTCGGTCAGGTGATCCCACTCCGGCATGCGGCGGACGGCATTCCTCCGGGCCCGGAACCGGGCCTCGATCTCACGCCAGGACGAGCCGAGGGCCGTGATTCCGCCGATGCCGGTGACCACGACCCGCCGCATCAGCAGAGTCCCCCGTTCACGGAGATCACCTGGCGAGTGACGTAGCTCGCTTCCGCCGACATGAGGAAGCTGACCACGGCCGCGACCTCCTCCGGCCGGCCCAGGCGACGTGCCGGGACAGCCTTCAGGATTTCGTCGATGGGCACGTCTGCATCGACCATGTCGGTGTCGATGAGCCCTGGTGCCACGCAGTTCACCGTGATGTCGCGGCTGGCTAGCTCGATGGCGAGCGCGCGCGTCGCGCCGATGATGCCGGACTTGGCAGCGCTGTAGTTCACCTGGCCGCGGTTTCCCATGATTCCCGACGCGGATGAGAGCGTCACGATGCGGCCGGGCTTGCGCCGCCTCACCATCGACATGATCAGCGGGTGAAGGGTGTTGTAGAGACCGTCCAGGTTGGTGCGGATCACCTCGTCCCAGGCCTCGCCCGTCAGTGCCGGGAACGCGCCGTCGCGGGCGATGCCCGCGTTGCATACGACGCCGTAGTAGGCACCATGGGCGGCGATGTCCTCCTCCAGCGCCGTGGCGGTGGCGGTGCGATCGGAGACGTCGAACTGCAGGATGCGGGCGCTGCGCCCCGACGCAGTGATGCCTGCCGCGACCTCTTCGGCCTGCTCGCGCCGCGAGCGGCAGTGGAGCACGATGTCAAAACCGTCCGCCGCGAGCCGGAGCGCGACGGCGCGGCCGATGCCGCGGCTCGAGCCCGTTACCAAGATGGTTTCCGTCATCCGATCTGTCCGCCGAGAGCCGCCCAGGGATCGTGCGGCCTGAAGACCGTCAGCCTGCCGGCTGCGAGAACCCGCCCCGCATCGAGAATGCGGCAATCGAACACGCCGCGTCCCTCCTCGTCACGGCTGGATTCCACCACTTCCACGCAGAGACGGGAATCGCGGCCGAAGCCTTCCACGTTGCAGCGGTAGTCGCGTACGCCCAGCAGGAGCCCGATCGAAGGCTCGCGGTCCGCGCCAGCCTCCAGGTTCGCGAAGGCCGAGACGGCTTGCGCCATCAGCTCGGGGCCGGCCCAGGAGCCCAGCGAGCCGTCGGCCGCGCTGAAAGGGGTACCGGGGCGGACCACGGCCGATGCGACCAGGGTGCCTGGACCCAGGGTCTCGATCTCCTCCAGCAGGACGGCATCGGGGCCATGGGCGAGGACGCGACCGGGTGGCGGAAGCATGGAAGGTGCCTCAGACCGCCACTCGCCCGGCCGGCGACGCACACAGGGTTGCCAGCGTGTCGAGGCGGCGCGCAGCGTCGGCGGCGAAGGGATTACTCCGGTCCCAGGCATACCCGGCGAGCACGGAACAGATCATCGCGCGCAGGCCGGGCGGCGGATCCTGGTAGAAGACGACGTCCTGAAAGCGGCCGTCGTACCACGCCTCGACGTAGGCGCGGAAAGTATCGACCCCCTGCCTGAGCGGCCGGGCGAACTCCTCCTCCCAGTCGACGGCGTCCCCTGCCAACTGGCGGTGCAGGACCCCGGCCGCCATGCTCGCGGAACGCATCGCGATCGTGACGCCGGAGGAGAAGACCGGATCGAGGAACTCCGCTGCGTTGCCGAGCAGCGCGAAGCCGGGACCGTGCAGCGTGCTCACGTTGGCCGAGTAGCCCGTGATGGAGCGGACCGGCGTATCCCACGCGGCACCTTCGAGGATGGCCTCGAGCCCGGGATCCTCTTCGACGAGGGCCTGAAGCCGGCTCGCCGGCTCGACGGGATACTGCTTCAGCACTTCCGGCCGCGCCACGACGCCGATCGATGACCGGCCATCGGCGAACGGGATCAGCCAGAACCACACGTTCTGGTGCTGCGGGTGCACGACGATGCGGATCTTGTTGCGGTCGAAGCCATGCGCGCCAGCGCCGTCGGCCACGTGGGTAAAGAGCGCCTCGCGCACGGGGAAGCAGGACGGTCTCTCGAGGCCGAGTCGCCGGGCCAGCACGCGGCCGAACCCGCTCGCATCGAGCAGGAACCGGGCCTCCACGGTGTGCGTGGCTCCGCGGTCGTCCCTGGCCACAACCCGTGCACGTCCTTCGCCGACGGACAGGTCCTCGATCCCGTGACCGTAGCGGATCTCGACTCCCTTCCGCTCCGCTTCGTCCGCGAGCAGCTCGTCGAACGGCCCGCGCGGTACCTGCCAGGTCGAGCTGCGCCCCTGCGTGAACTGGTCCGCGAAGTCGAACGCGGCGCATTGCCCGCCTCGGGTGAAGACCGCGCCGTTCTTGACCTGGAATCCGGCCTCCTCGACCGCTTCGAGCATGCCCGCCTCCGCGATGAAGTCGACGCAATGCGCGAGCAGGCTCTCGCCGATGGAGAACCGCGGGAAGCGCTCCCGCTCGAGAACGAGGACGTCGTGCCCGTGTCTTCGCAGCAAGGCGGAGGCAATGCTGCCGGCAGGGCCGGCGCCGATCACGACGATCTCACGGGCCTCGGTCAACGCAGGTTCGTCCCCGGATGCACGCCGCGGACATTAGATTGCGCGCACCCTGCCTGCAAGGGGAGAGCAGCCCGACGGCTCAGGCCGGCGGCTCCGTCGGTCCGGCGAGCACCTTCCTGACGGCACGCAGGAAGTCTGGTGGCGAGGCGAACTGCATCGCCCCCGAGCCGCGGTCCACGGCAACCTGGACGGTCCTGCCCCGCGCGACACGCTCGCCGGTGCGGGCGTCGGCTACGAGATAGTTCACGGCCAGCCGGTTCTCCCACTCGACGAGCGAGGCCTGGACGCTCAGCCGATCGCCGAAGCGGGCGGGACGAACGTATCGGACGTGGCACTCGATGACCGGCCAGACGAAACCCGAGGCGAGGATCACCTCGAAGCCGTAGCCGATGCGGTTCATCAGTGCCCAGCGCGCATTCTCGAGATAGCGAAGGTACTGGCCGTGCCAGACGACCCCCATCATGTCGACGTCGTGAAAAGCGACGTCGACCTCGAGCGTTTCTGCGATGCGGCTCAGCCTGCGCATCAGGACGTCCTGCCCTCGCCGGGAGAGATCCCTCGCATCCGGCGTGCCAGCAGCCCCGGCAGTCGCGTGAGCATGCCGACGAAGAGAGCCGCGTGCATGCGGCTGATGAACAGGTTGTCGAGACCCAGCCGGAAGTGCGAGACGCCGTCCGCAGGATAGCGCACGGCGGTATCGATCCACCGCAGGCGGGTGCCGCGCCAGTGGAGATGGACGAGGACGGCGATGTCGAAATCCATCCGTGAGCCGGGGCGCTCCGTATCGAGGATCTCGAGTACCGGGTTCACGGGGTAAACCCGAAAGCCGCACATCGAGTCGTGGATGTCGAACGACAAGGTGTGCAGCCAGACGAGCAGGTGCGTCAGGTAGCGGCCATAGAGGCGCAGGCGCGGCACGCTCGAGTCGAACACCGGACGACCGCAGATGGCGGCTCCGGGATCGGCTCGGCTCGCCGCGAGCAGGGACGGGATGTCGGCCGCGTCATGCTGGCCGTCGGCATCGATCTGCAGCACGTGCGAGTAGCCGCGGGCCGCCGCTGCGCGCAGGCCCGCGCCCACGGCTCCGCCCTTGCCCCGGTTGACGGGCAGGCGCAGCAGCTCGACGCCGTCGAGGCCGGCGAGCCGGTCGAGTTCCCGCGCGCAGGCTGGCCCGGAGCCGTCGTCGACCAACAGGCAGGGAAGGCCGTGGGCCCGGATCGACTCGACGACCCCACCGACGGCCCGCTCATGATTGAAGACGGGGACGACGGCGCAAAAGTCAGGCACTGCCGGATTCCAGCAGGAGCCGACCGGTGGAGTGCGGCCCCGCCGCGGATTTGAGCTCGAAGCGCAGGCACCGGGCCCGTGGCTGCCACAGCAGCGAGAGATCGAGCTCGTGCCCGGGCTGCACGATGCGCCGGAACTTGACTGAGTCCATTCCTGCTGCCCGGCCGTCGAGCCGCAGGCAGGATCGCGCCTGAGCGAGGACCCAGCGGATATGGATCACGCCCGGCACGATCGGCATTCGGTCGAAGTGCCCGCGCAACGAACTCAGGTCCGGCGGTACGCGCAACGTCACTTCGGCCTCCTGGTCTGCCCGCCTGTGACGGGCCAGCACCACCGGGTAGTCGGGACGCCGGGCATGCCAGGCTTCGTGGAGCGTCGGGGCGTCGGCCGCAGCCAGCCATGCGAGTCGGGATGCGTCGACGAACCGCACCGACTCCGGCGGTCCCCAGATGCCGGCCACGTGCCGGTGCCCGAAGCGTCGGAGCTCGGACAAGCCCGCGCCACTCAGGACGGCGAGAGCGCCACGGTCGCCATTGGCATCCGGCCAGGCGAAGTCCCGGAGCAGCGCGAACCAGCCTCTCCCTTCGGGACCGGCCGAGACGGGAACGCTGCTCGGTGCGGACACACGGGAGGCGGACGGAGCCGGGCTGGCCAGCGGATCAAGCCTCACTGAGCATCAGGTGGACCGCTTCGACGAGGTCGCCGATGGTCCGCACGGAGCGAAACTGCTCGGCCGAAATCTTCCGGCCGGTCGTCTGGCGAAGACGGTCCATCAGGTCGATGGCGTCGATGCTGTCGATCTCGAGGTCTTCGTAGAGCCGGGCCTCGGCCGTGATTCGCTCTGGCTCGATCTCGAACAACTCGACGAGCGCCGCCGTCACCTCGGCCCGGATCTGGTCTCTGTCCTGCATTCGACGGGCACCCTGTGGGGAGCGGACTTCGTGCTTGGGCTCCGCACGCTGGTTTCGATGGCCACCCCCGAGTGCCTTGCGGAGCTCCTCGCGGCCGCGATCCCGCATTTTACCGGCCACCCAGGCGCCCCGCATAGACTGCGAGCAGTCCTTCGTTGAGCGTCCGCGCGGCGCGCGGCGCGGGCATGGAATCCCGCAGCGGCGCGGGGTCGATGTCCACGCCCACCGCGAGCGAGAAGTGCGGGCGACGACGCGGAATGCGGTACCACGGAGCATGCTTGGTCAGGGTCGTCGGCTGTACGCTGACGAACACCGGAGTCACGGTCGATGCCGCCCGGATGGCGACCGTGGCAGCCCCGCGATGAAACTGCCTCGGCAGCCCGGGCTGCGTACGCGTGCCCTCGGGAAACATGATCAGGCACTGGCCGCCCGCGAGAGCGTCGGCGGCGCGCTCGATCATCGCATCGGTGGGCCAGTTGGGCACGTAGCCTGCCGCACGAACGACCAGCGCCATCGCCGGATTGCGCCACAGGGCGCGCTTCACGACGCAGCCTGCGTGCGGGATGAAGGCGATGAGGAATACGACGTCGATCAGCGAGGGGTGGTTCGCCACGACCAGCTGGCCGGGCCGGCCGAGCCGCTCGAAGCCCTGCAACTCGTAGGTCAATACGCGCATCGACCGCATGAAGCCGATGAACGCACGGAAGGCGCCTCGGACGAGACGCCGGATCCGCTGTCGCCGCGACCCCCTGCCGCCGGGAATCGCGATCAGCACCGGCACGGCGAAGAGTCCGAGCAGGAAACCGACCACCCCGAAGACCGAGAAGCTGAGGCCGGTCGCCAGCAGGCGCCATGCCCAGGCATCGCGGCGGGGACCCGTGTCGGGCGCGGTGGTCGCGGCGTCATCCACCAGGCAGCAATACGTCGTCGCGGCGCCGCCTGCAAGCCGAACCAGGCGTAGCATGCGCAGAGTCCCCGTGGGAGTCGCAGACCTGAGCCCTCCGGACACGCAGCTGTGGCTGGCGCCGCCCGAGGCGGCGGGGCGGATGGTGCCCGCGAGGCTCTCTGCGCCGGAGCGCGCGCGTTGGCAATCGCTCCGCGGCGGGCGGAGGCGCGTGGAGTGGGAAGCGAGCCGCGCTCTGCTTCAGCACGTCGGCCGGGAGGGCGTGACCTCGCTCAGCCATTCCGCGGGTCACGCTGCCGTGCTGGTGGCCCCGTCCGGTGTCCGGGCCGGGGTCGACCTCGAAACCGCGAGGCCGCGCGACGTCGTCCGCCTGGCCTCCTTCTGTTATGCCGATTCCGAGGCGACCGATGGAGCCGACCTCGAGACTTTCTACCTGCGCTGGACGCTCAAGGAAGCCTTCGCCAAGGCGCTCGGACTGCCGCTCGCCTCCGCCCTGCGCACCTGCGTCTTTCTCCGCCGGGCCGGCGGCTGGACAGCGCAGGTCCCCTGCAGCGAACCCTGGCGCGTCGCGGTCTACGCGCCACGGCCTGACCTCGTCATGGCGGCGGTCGTGGTCGGTCTCGCAGGACCCGCGCAGTGGGAATGCCGCGAGTGGCCACCGGCGAGGGCGGCCTCCTGGACATCGTTGCTGAAGCTGAGCGGTGAAGGCAGCGAAGCGGCGGTCAGGAAGGCCTGAGGCCGGACTGCCGGTGCACCCGCCGGCCGCGGACCTTCCCGGTCAGGGCGGGTTGCAGTAGGCGCTCGAGATCTCGGCCATCTTCGCCTCCACCCAGGCCTGCGCCTCGGCGTTCAGTGCCCGCGGCTCACGGCCCAGCGTCTCGATCGGCGGGCCGATGACCACGCGGATCGTCCCCGGCTTCTTCAGCAGGCCCCGTCTCTGCCAGAAGTCCCCGGCGTTGTGCGCCACGGGGACCAGCTTCGCGCCGGTCTGCGAGGCGAGCAGCGCCCCGGAGAGCCCGTACTTGCGCGTCTGCCCCGGCAGGACGCGGGTTCCCTCGGGGAACAACAGGATCCAGAGGCCCTCCGCCAGGCGTTCCTTTCCCTGCTCCACCACCTGGTTGACCGCGCGGTGACCGGCCGATCGATTGATGGCGATCGGCCTGAGGAAATGCGTTGCCCAGCCGATGAGGGGAATCCAGATGATCTCCCGCTTCAGCACCCAGGACTGCGGCGGGAAGATCAGCATCTGCGCCATCGTTTCCCAGGCCGACGCGTGCTTCCAGTACGAGATGTGGGCGCCCTCGCGGGGAATGTTCTCGAGGCCTTCGACGACGTAGTCCAGGCGGCACAGGACCTTGAGCCACCATAGCTGCGTCCGCGCCCATCGGCGCGACTGCGCATGCAGCGCCGCCAGCCCGAACGGAACCGTCGCCAGCACGATGACGGCAAAGACGAACGTGCCGAGGAACAGCAGGGCGGTGAACAGCAAGGACCTCAGCCACTGCATGCGGGGCCGACGCGCTCCTTCAGCCGGGCAGCCGCGAAAGGTCCGCCGTCTCGAGGAAGAGCCGCTCGAGCGCGGCCAGCAGCGCGAGGCGATTGGCCCGGACTGCGGCATTGTCCGCCATCACCATGACCTGGTCGAAGAACGCGTCCACGTGCGGCCGGAGGGTCGAGAGCTTGCGCAGTGCCGCCTCGTACTGCCGGTCGGCGATCTGCGCCTCGACCTGCTCACGCAAGCCTTCGACCTCCGCGGCGAGCTTGCGCTCTGCCGTGTGCTGAAGCAGGGACGGATCCACCCGCGGCGGGACCTCGTCGGCCGCCTTGCGCAGGATGTTGGCGATGCGCTTGTTGGCGGCCGCCAGGCTCGCCGCGTCGGGCAGCGACAGGAAGTCCACCAGCGCCTTGAGCCTCGCGTCGAAGTCGAGCGGCGAGGCCGGCCGCTTGGCGAGCACGGCGTCGAACATCTCGGTCGTCACGCCGGTGCCGCCCTCGAGGTAGACGGCTCGCAGGCGCTCCATCACGTAGTCGTACACCTCGCCTGCGACGGGATCGATCCCCTCCGGCCGCCGGAACGTGAGCGTCACGTCGCCGGACACGCCCTCTTTCGTGGCGCCCGCCGCGGCGGCCACCGCGAGCATGTCCGTCCGGACCAGCTCGACGGCCGACGCGATGACCTCGTTGAGGTCGAGATCGATGCGCTTGTCGAGCAGGAT
>LJNS01000071.1 GCA_001303245.1 Gammaproteobacteria bacterium SG8_30 | reverse complement strand
CGCGGGCGTGGAAACCCTCGACGGTGCGGTCGATCGGTCTCCCGTCCGCATCGTGACCCGTGTAGCGCAGCCGGCGGTAGCGGGGCACGAGGCCTCGCATGCCGGGCACCGACAGGCAGCCCTCCCAGCCTTCCTCCATGACTTCGTCGAGCGGCGTCAGCACGGGATTGACGAGCACCGTGTAGGGAATCGGCTGGACGTGAGGGTAGCGCGGGTTCTCGGTCACCTCGAAGATCACGACCCGCAGGTTCACGCCGATCTGCGGCGCGGCGATGCCGGCGCCGTTCAACGCACGCATCGTGTCGTCCATGTCGGACACGAGTTCCCTCAGTTCCGCCGTGCCGAAGGCTGCGACCGGCGCGGAGACCTGCCGCAGCAGGGGGTGCCCCATACGAATGACGTCCCGGACGGCCATGACGAAAGTCTAGACGGTCGGGCAACCGGCGGTCAGCATCGGGGCGGGCAGACCGCGCGGCTGCGGTCCTCCGCAGGGGAATGACGAAAACACGGACGCCGCGGGCGGATTTGGCGGTGCAACATGGGGCCTGGTGGTGGCTTGCGGCAAGGAGTGGATGATGAGACTTATGACCGTTGCGGCCGCTGCGGCCGCGTTGGCATTCGCCGTCGGGTCGGCGCAGGCAGGTGACGCTGCGGCCGGCAAGGCCAAGGCCGACGCCTGTGCAGACTGTCACGCTCCCGAGGACTTTGCGGGCTCTGACGTCGGTGAGTTGACCCAGGCGATCAAGGACGTGGCCAGCGGTGCGACCAAGCACAAGGCCAAGATCGAGGTGTCGGATGCGGACGCCGCCGACATCGCCGCTTACTGGGCGGCAGGCGAAGAGTAGTATCCTGCTGCCGAGCCGGAATGAAGCGGCCGGTCCAGCACCGGCCGTTTCTTTTGGGACCGCAACCGGCCCCGGTGGCGGAACTGGTAGACGCTGCGGACTTAAAATCCGCTGGCCGCGAGGCCGTACAGGTTCGAGTCCTGTCCGGGGCACCAAGAGGAAGAGGTCCTCTGGTACGGCGCGGTGCGCGAACAGGATGCACCGGAAGCGGCCCTCCCGCCCGGAAGCTCGGGGGCCCTGGCCCGTTCCCCGGCCTCTAGGCCAGACCGCCCTGGGTCGCAAGAGCGGAAATCCACGACCGAAGCGCGGCTCCACACATACGAATTCCAGTTCGTAAGTCTGATATAGTCCGCCGGTTTAGCGCAGGAGTGTCAACTGGCTTGGACGCCCAGTACACACAGCATCTCTCCGCTCGCGGAATCCACGTCTGGCGAGGCGACCGACACGTGCTCAAGGGCGTCGACCTCGACGCTTCGCCGGGCGAGGTCGTGCACGTCGCCGGTCCCAATGGCACCGGCAAGACTACGCTCCTGCGGGTGCTCGCCGGGCTGCTGCCGGCCGAGGGTGGAGAGGTCTACTGGCGGGGCCGGTCCATCCGCCGCGACAGGGACGAGTACAACGCGGAGCTCGCCTACCTCGGGCACGAGAACGCCCTGAAGGGCGACCTGACGGCCTTCGAGAACCTGCATTACGGCGTTGGAGTGCGACGGGACCTGTCGGGCACGGAGATCGAAAGTACGCTGGATCACCTCGGCATTCTCCGGTGCCGGGACCTGCCGGCGAGGGTGCTCTCGGCCGGGCAGAGACGCCGCCTGGCCATGTCGCGCATCCTGCTGCTGGGCGCGACGCTGTGGATCCTCGACGAGCCTTTCACCAACCTCGACGTCGCCGGGGTCGGCCTGTTCTCGACCCTGATCGGTGACCACGCGGCGGCGGGTGGCATGGCGTTGCTCGCAGCCCACCAGGGCCTCGATATCCCGGGGATCCAGCCCCGGCTCGCAGAACTCGACTGATGCAGACCACCGGGTTGCTCAAGGCCGGGGGGCTGCTCTATTCGCGGGACCTGAGGCTCGCGTTCCGCCGATGGGAACAGGTGACGCAGCCGGTTGTCTTCTTCCTGATGGTCACGACCCTTTTCCCGCTGGCGCTGAGTCCCGAGCAGGCCCAACTGCGGCAGGTGGCCGCCGGGGTCGTGTGGGTGGCCGCCCTGCTGTCGGCGCTTCTGGCCCTGGAGTTCATGTTCCGGTCCGACTACGAGGACGGAACGCTCGAGCAGCTCGTGCTGTCCGGCCAGCCGCTGTGGTGGCTGGCTCTGGTCAAGGCCTTTGCGCACTGGACGGTCAGCGGGCTGCCGCTGGTCGTCACCTCGCCGCTGGTCGCCGCCTCGCTCGCCGTGCCGACCGGAGCCATGATGACGGTCGTGGCTTCCCTCCTGCTCGGCACCGGGATCCTGAGCTTCCTCGGGGCCGTCGGTGCGGGACTGACGCTCGGAGTCCGCCGGGGCAGCGTGCTGCTCTCCCTGCTGGTGCTGCCGCTGACCATGCCGGCACTGATCTTCGGGGCGCGGGCCGTCGACATGGCCATCATGGGCGACGAGCCCGCCGGGCCGCTCTACCTGCTCGGTGCGCTGTTCATCCTCAGCCTGACTCTCGGCCCGTTCGCAACCTCTGCCGCGCTCAAGGTGAGCATGGAGTGACAGACTGATGTGGAAGTGGTTTCACATGCTGGCTTCGCCGCCGCATTTCTACCGGATCGCCGGACTGACCATCCCGTGGTTCGGCTGGCCCGCACTCGTGCTGATTCTGGTCGGCCTCTACGGGGGGCTGGTGCTCGCGCCGGCCGACTACCAGCAGGGCGACGGCTTCCGGATCTTCTACGTCCACGTGCCGAGCGCCATCATGTCGATGATGGTGTACGGGATCATGGCGACCGCCGCCGCCATCGGCCTCATCTGGCGCATGAAGCTGGCGCACGCCGTGGCAGCGGCCTCTGCCCCGATCGGCGCATGGTTCACCTTCTGTGCGCTCGCGACGGGGTCCCTCTGGGGCAAGCCGATGTGGGGCACCTGGTGGGAATGGGACGCGAGGCTCACCTCGGAGCTGATCCTGCTGTTCCTGTACCTGGGCTACATCGCGCTGCGCTCGTCCATCGAGGACCCGCAGCGTGCGGACCGGGCGAGCGCCGTGCTCGCCCTCGTCGGTGTGATCAACCTGCCGATCATCCACTACTCGGTGGTTTGGTGGAACAGCCTCCACCAGGGCTCGACGATGTTCAATCCCGGTGCGATGTCCATCGAGATGAAGTGGCCTGCGCTGTCCATGCTGTTCGGCTTCATGCTCTATTACGGCGCGGTGCTGTTCGTGCGGCTGCGTGCCGAGGTGATCCGCCGCGAGCGCAATGCCGCGTGGCTGCGCCAGGAGCTCGCGCTGTGAGCCTGGCCGACTTCTTCTACATGGGCGGGTACGCCGCCTACCTGTGGCCGGCCTTCGGCCTCGTCGTCCTGGTGCTTGTCTACAACGTGTGGAGCGCGCGGCGCGCGCTCGCCGAGGCGCGCCGTGCCGCGGCACGCCGTCTGCAGATGGAGGAGACCCGCTCATGACACCCCGTCGCAAGCGCATGCTGGCCGTTGCCGCGATCGTGATCGGCGTCGGCGCCGCCACAGCGGTGGCATTGCAGGCCATGAACGAGAACATCATGTACTTCTACAGCCCCTCACAGATCAGCGCCGGCGAGGCGCCGGCCGGACGCGCCTTCCGGCTGGGCGGGCTCGTGTCGGCGGGCAGCGTCGAGCGCACGCCGGGGAGCATCGAGGTGCGCTTCACCGTGACCGACAACGCGCGGTCGATCCCGGTGTCCTACTCGGGCCTGCTGCCCGACCTGTTCCGGGAAGGGCAGGGCGTGATCGCCCACGGCCGCCTGGACGACGCCGGCGTGTTCAAGGCCGACGAGGTCCTCGCCAAGCACGACGAGAACTACATGCCGCCTGAAGTGGCCGAGAGCCTGCACACGCCCACGGCCGCCGGGGGTGCCTCGTGATACCGGAGCTCGGGCACTTCGCGCTCATTCTGGCGCTGCTTCTCTCCGGGGCGCAGGCCTTCTTCGGCCTCGCCGGCGCATCCCGCGGCAACGTCGCCTGGATGCGCGCGGCCGTGCCGGCGGTCACCGGCCAGTTCGTCTTCCTGATGCTCGCCTTCGGCGTGCTGGCCTGGTCGTTCGTCCAGTTCGACTTCTCCGTGCGTTACGTGGCGATGACCTCGAACTCGCTCCTGCCGCTCTTCTACAGGATCTCGGCCGTGTGGGGCGGCCACGAGGGTTCGTTGCTGCTCTGGGGCCTGATGCTCGCCACGTGGTCCGTGGGTGTGGCTGCCTTCAGCCGCAGCATGCCGCTGCCGTTCAAGAGCCGTGTGCTCGGCGTTCTCGGCCTCGTGAGCATCGGCTTCCTGATGTTCATGCTGTTCACCTCGAGCCCCTTCGAGCGGCTGGTGCCGGCGGCCCCCGAGGGCAACGACCTCAATCCGCTGCTGCAGGACGTGGCCCTCGCGCTGCATCCGCCGATGCTTTACCTCGGCTACGTCGGATTCTCGGTGGCGTTCGCTTTCGCCTGCGCGACCCTGATCGAGGGCCGCACGGACGTGTCCTGGGCCCGCTGGGCGCGGCCCTGGACGCTTGCCGCGTGGCTGTTCCTCACGGTCGGCATCACGCTCGGCAGCTGGTGGGCCTACTACGAGCTCGGCTGGGGCGGCTACTGGTTCTGGGACCCCGTGGAAAACGCCTCGTTCATGCCCTGGCTCGCCGGCGCGGCGCTCATTCACTCACTCGCCGTGACCGAGAAGCGCGGCCTGTTCAAGACGTGGACGCTGCTGCTCGCGGTCGTGGCGTTCTCGCTCAGCCTGCTCGGCACTTTCCTGGTGCGCTCGGGCGTGCTGGTCTCGGTCCACGCATTTGCCACCGATCCGGCCCGCGGCCTGTTCATCCTGGGCTTCCTGATCGCGGTGATCGGCGGGGCACTGACGCTCTATGCCTGGCGTGCGCCGCTGCTCAAGTCCGAGGCCGCGTTCGAGCTCGCCTCGCGCGAGGCGTTTTTGCTGTTCAACAATGCGCTGCTCGTGGCGGCGACCGGCCTGATCCTGTTGGGCACGCTGTATCCGCTGTTCATGGACGCGCTCAATCTTGGCAAGATCTCGGTCGGCCCGCCGTACTTCGGGGTGGCATTCCTGATCCCCATGGTCCCGCTCCTGATGCTGCTCGGCGTCGGCATGCACGCCGCCTGGAAGCGGACGCGGCTCGGCCACCTGAAGAGGCCGCTGCTGGCCCTGGCCATCGTGTCGGCCGTTGCAGGGTTGCTGGTTGCTGCCTTCGTCTACGGCGAGGTCCACTACATGGGCGCCGTCGGTTTCGCCGTGGCCTTCTGGGTGCTCTCCTCGACGCTGCTCGGCGTCTGGGAGAACCGCGGCCAGCTCGGCAAGGCGCCGGCCGGCTTCTGGGGCATGACCGTCGCGCACTTCGGCGTGGGACTGTTTGCACTCGGTGTGACGGGTGTCGAGTCGTACCGCATCGAGCGCGACATCAGCCTCGGGGTGGGCGAGACGACTACCCTGCAGGGCTACCAGTTCGAGTTCATGGGAACGCGCGACGTGCGCGGTCCCAACTACCGGGCGATAGAGGGAGAGGTGGTCATCACCCGTGACGGGAAACTCGTCAAGACGCTGCACCCGCAGAAGCGCTTCTATGCCTCGGGCGGCAATCCCATGACCGAGGCCGGCATCCACGCGCGTCTGAACCGCGACCTGTTCGTCGCGCTCGGCGAGGACCTCGGCGCCGGGAAGTGGAGCATGCGGGTGCAGTACAAGCCGCTGATCCGCTACATCTGGCTCGGTGCCCTGCTGATGGCCCTCGGCGGACTGGTGTCCATGACGGATCGCCGCTACCGGGCCAGAGCGCCCGCCACCGTTCCGGCGACCGGCGGTCTCAAGGGAAGAGTGGCATGAGCCGCTACCTCAAGTTCCTGATCCCGGGCGTGCTGTTCCTGATCCTCGTCGTGTTCTTCGTGATCGGCCTGCAGCGCGATCCCCGCATGATCCCCTCACCGTTGATCGGCAAGCCGGCGCCCGAGTTCGCGCTCGAGGACCTGAGCGACCCGCAGCGCACCGTCGGCACCTCGGACTTCGCGGGCAGGATGTACCTGTTCAACGTATGGGGTACCTGGTGCGGTGGCTGCAGGGAGGAGCACGAGGCATTGCTCATGATTGCCTCGAGCGGCGTCGTGCCCATCGTCGGCCTCAACTGGAAGGACGATCGCAGCCTGGCGCAGCGCTGGCTGCGCCAGCTGGGCAATCCCTACGAGACCGTGGCTTTCGACCCGGAAGGCCAGGTCGCCATCGACTGGGGCGTCTACGGCGCACCGGAGACCTTCCTGGTGGCCGCCGACGGTACGGTGCTCGCAAAGCGCATCGGCCCGATGACTATGGACGTCTGGCAGCGCGAGTTCCTGCCGCTGATCAGCGGATCCGGAGGTGCCTCGTGATGCGCGCGGTCATTGCGGCGCTAGCCCTCGCGGTGTCTGCAGCGGCTTTCGCCATCGACGCCGAGCGGGCCTTCGACGATCCGGCCTTGCAGGAGAGGTACGAGCACCTGACCCGGGAGCTCCGCTGCCTGGTCTGCCAGAACCAGACGATTGCCGACTCCAATGCCACGCTCGCTCAGGACCTGCGCCGCGAAGTCCGCGAGTTGATGGAGGAGGGCAAGACCGACGGCGAGATCCACGAGTTCCTGACGGCTCGTTACGGGGACTTCGTCCTCTACAACCCGCCGGTGAAGCCGCGCACCTATCTGCTGTGGGCGGCGCCCGTGCTGTTGCTGGCAGGCGGTCTCGGCGCCGCGGCCCTCGTGATCGTCCGGCGGGCGCGCGCGGCGCGCGAGAACCCGGAAGCCCTCGAACGAGACCCTGAAACGGAGACTCCGTGAGCCTGTTCATCGCCATCGCCGCCGTCCTGGCGGTACTCGCCGTCGTGCTCGTCGCCCTGCCTCTGGTCCGGCCGCGCCCGGACGAGCAAGGCAAGCCTGTCGGCGCGTCCCAGGCCGCCGCGATCACGGTGGTCGTCGCCGTTCCGGTCGCCGCCTTCATCCTGTACTTCACGCTGAGCGACTGGCCGTGGGACGAGCAGGCCCAGCTGCAGCAGGCAGCGGGAACGCACTCGGGCGGCGGTTCCCTCAGCCAGGTGGCGGAGCAGCTCGAGCAGCGGCTGGCACGCGGACAGGGTGACCTGGAAGGCTGGATGATGCTCGGTCGGACCTACGTGGTGATGGGCGATTACCCGAAGGCGCTCAAGGCCTATACGCAGGCCTATACCCTGACGAGCGGTCAGAACGTCGAGGCCATGCTCGGCTATGCCGAGGCGCGTGTGCTGGTCGACGAGAGCGAGTTCGAGGGGGAGGCCGGCCAGCTCTTCGAGCGCGCGGTGGCCATGGCGCCCGACAACGACAAGGCGCTGTGGTACGGAGGCGTGACCGCCTACCGCAAGCAGGATCTCGAGACCGCCCGCCAGCGCTGGGCGACGCTGAAGGAGTTAGGCGGACCCCCGGAGATCATGGAGATCCTGAATGCGCGCCTCGCCGAGATCGATGCCAGCCTCGGCGGTCTGCCGGAGACGGTGGCCGATGCCCCGCCGCCCCAGGTCGCGATGGCAGCGGCGGTGCCGCCAGCCGCCGCGTCGACCGGCGATCCGGCCGCTGCGGGAGACGGCATTGCGCTGCGCATCGTCGTCGCACCTGGGCTGGCAGGGAAGATCCCTGCGGCAGCGCCACTGTTCGTGCTGGCGCGTGGGGCGGCGGGGGGTCCGCCGCTGGCTGCGATCCGCCGCTCGAGTGCCGAGTTGCCGCTCGAGGTGAACCTCACCGACGCCAATGCGATGATCCCGGGGACGTCGCTCCGACAAGTGGACGATCTGCAGCTGGTTGCGCGCGTATCGCTGACCGGGCGGCCCGTCGCCTCGAGCGGGGACCTGTACGGCGAGGTCCGCTATGATCCGGCTTCCACGGGCCGCATCACGCTGACCATCGATCGGGTCGTCGACTGACGACGACCCGGCGGGGAAGTCGCGGCCCCCGCCCGGGTGAGTCCAGTGGTCAGAGCCGCCGTCAGCCTCAGGTTCGCACGCCCCCCCTCGGTGCTGAGGTTCTACCCCAGCGCGGTCTTCGCGCGCAGGGCGCCCAACGTGCCCGAAGGTCAGACGGTGCCACGGCTCGAGGGAGAAATCGAGACGGTGGTCATTTCGCGCCGGCACCTGGACCGCTATCGCGAGGTCTGCGGGTTTCCCCGCGGCGACTTGCTGCCCATCGCCTATCCGCACGTGCTGGCAATGCCGTTGCACCTGGCACTCATGACGCACCCGGCATTCCTGGTCAGGCTCATGGGGCTGGTTCACGTGGCCAACGAGATCGAGTGGCATCGCCCCCTCTCTGCCGACGGGATCTACGCGATCGCCTGCTGGGTCGAGGGCCACCGCGACACCGATCGGGGCCAGGAGTTCGACCTCTTCACGGAGCTCCGGGAGTCGGGCGCCGCAGTCTGGGCGGAGCGCTGCACTCTCCTGGCACGCCGGCGCCGAGGCGCGGCCGGCGCCGCGCGCGCCGCGCGCGCCTCGCTGCGGGTGCCCAGACCGCCCGGCGGCGCGGCCGTCTCGGAACAAGGCTTCCACGCCCCGCGTTCGATCGGTCGGCGGTACGGAACGGTCTCCGGCGACCTCAATCCGATCCACGGGTCGGACTTCAGTGCCAGACGCTTCGGTTTCGAGCGTGCGGTGGCCCACGGCATGTGGTCCATGGCACGGTCGCTAGCCTGTCTCGAGCCCGAGCTGACGCGGGACCCCTGCCGCGTGCAGGTCGACTTCAAGCTGCCGCTCTTCCTGCCCTCGGAAGTTCGTCTCGAGCACTGGCGCGAAGAGGGCCGGCGCAGCTTCGTCCTGAGGCAGGGCGACGGGCATCGGCCGCACCTGGCCGGTTCCGCGACGCTTCTCTGACGTGCCCGCCGCGGCCGTGATCCGCTCGCTGCTCGGCGCGCGTCCCGGTGAGGAGCGGGCCGTTGCGCTCGCATTCTCGTATTTCTTCCTGCTGCTCTGCAGCTACTACCTGCTGCGACCCGTGCGCGACGCGATGGCGGCCACCGCGGGACTCGGGCGGCTGCCGCTGCTGTTTACCGCCACCTTCCTCGTCATGGTCGCGATCACCCCCATGTTCGGCGCGCTGGTCGCACGCGTGAGCAAGCGCAGGCTGCTTCCGGTCGTCTACGGTTTCTTCGCGGCCAACCTCCTCGCGTTCTTCGTCGCATTCCGGCTCGACCCGGGCTCGGCGGTCACGGCTGCCACGTTCTTCGTCTGGCTGTCCGTGTTCAACATGTTCGTGGTCTCGGTGTTCTGGAGCTTCATGGCCGACGTGTTTCGCGGCGAAGAGGCCAAGCGCCTGTACGGTCCGATCGCGGCCGGCGGCAGTGCCGGCGCCATCGTCGGGCCGCTGTTGACCCACTGGGTTGCCGAGGGCATCGGCACGGCCGGACTCGTGTTCATCTCGATGTCCCTGCTGCTGGCGACGGTCCCTTGCATCCGCGCGCTGGCGCACTGGTCGGTGGAGCGACATGGCGAGCCGCCCGGCACGGCCGCCGAGAGCGCCGAGCCGATCGGCGGCGGTTTCCTGGCTGGCGTCACGCTGCTCGCTCGCTCGCCTTACCTGCTCGGGATCGCCGCAGTTGTGGCCCTCGGCTCCGTCGTAGGGACTTTCATGTACCTCGAGCTGCAGAAGCTCGCCTCCGCCATGTACGCGGACACCGGCGCCCGGACGGCGTTCTTCGCACGCCTGGACCTGGCGGTCAACGTCGTTGCGCTCGTGTTGCAGGGCGTCGTGACGATGCGGCTCATCCGCCGGATCGGTCTGACGGGCGCGCTGGTCACGATGCCGGTCATCGCGCTGGGAAGCTTCGTGTGGCTCGTGCTCGCACCGTTCCTGATTCCGCTGGCCGTGACCCAGGTCGTGCGAAGGTCCGGCGAGTTCGGCGTAGCCAAGCCCTCGCGCGAGGTGCTGTTCACCGCAGTCGACCCGGAGACGAAGTACAAGGCCAAGAACTTCATCGACACGGTCATCCAGCGTGGCAGCGACATGGGCGCGAGCTGGCTCCACGGGCTGTTGCAGGCGAAGGGGATGCTGCTGGCGGGTTTCGGCACTTTGAGCGGCGGCGTGATGGTGGTGTTGGTGGGAGTCGGGGTGGCTCTCGGTCGGGCCTATGCCCGGCAGGAGGGGGCCGCCGGGCCGGCCTCTCCCGGATCCTGAGATGGCGACGGGAACCAGCGGGTGCGTGGGTGGTCCCTCATGTCGTGTCCGGGCAGATCGGGCGGGACAATGAGGTCGAACTCGGTACTCGAGCGCGAGGGACCATGCAGGGCGCTCACGCGTCGGGAAGCCCTCCGCCTCATCGGCGCGGCGGCCGCCCTGCCTGGAACCACCCTGGCAGGCCAGAACGGGCCGCAAGCTCGGGAGATCCCTGGTTCCGGCGAGTCGCTCCCGGCCGTGGGTCTCGGGACCTGGCAGGCATTCGACGTGCCGCCGGACGGGTCCGAGTACGATTCCGCTACCGCGACGCTGAGCCGTTTCCTGAGCGCCGGTGGCCGGCTGATCGACACCTCGCCCATGTACGGTCGCGCCGAGGAACGCATCGGTGACATCCTCGCCGCGACCGATCCGGGCGGTGGCGCGTTCCTGGCCACCAAGGTATGGACGCGGGGGAGGGAGGCCGGCAGGCGCCAGCTGGAGGCGTCGCTGCGGTACCTGCGCCGGAACACGCTCGACCTAGTCCAGGTCCACAACCTGGTCGATTTCGACACGCACTGGGCGACTTTGCAGGCAGCCCGTGACGCCGGCGAAGTGCGTTACCTCGGCATTACGCACTGGCAGGCGTCGGCTCACGAGGATCTCGAGAGGACACTGCGCTCCGCGCGGCCGGACTTCCTGCAGGTGAACTATTCGCTGGCCGAGCCCGAGGCGGGCGAGCGGCTGCTGCCCTTGGCCCGCGATCGCGGCGCTGCCGTACTCGTGAACCGGCCCTTGACGAAAGGCGCGATGATCGATCGCGCGCGCGGCCACGGACTGCCGCCCGAGGCCGCGGAGCTCGGCTGCAGGAGCGCAGCGCAGCTCTTCCTCAAGTGGGTGCTCGGCGATCCGGCTGTGACGGTAGCCCTCGCAGGGACCCGCAATCCGGACCATGCGAAAGACAACCTGGACGCCGCCTCGCCACCCTTTCCGGATGCCCGCCAGCGCCTCGCCATCGAGCGCTGGTTCGCGGCCCTCTAGGCCCTGCCGCGAGAGCCCGCAAGTCATCTCCGGCTAGGGTGCACTCCCTAGCGCAAATGCCGAAACTTCACTCATGGGACGGCACGGCGGGCGATTGGAGATCCCGGCAACACGTGCGAAAGCCCGCCAGGAGACAGCCATGATCGACAACGTGAACACTTTCATCAACGAGCTCAAGACCAGTGACTTCGGCAAGGCGACACGCAAGTCGGCCGAGAACATCTGGAAGGCGAACATGAACGCCTGGACGACTACCCGTGACGAACTGGGCAAAGTCGTCGACCTCGCTTTCAGGGAAGGCGGGAAGCTGACGAAGCGCTCGCGTGCGCGGACCGAGAAGGCCGTAGACCGCTTCGAGGACGTCGCCTCCGAGCGCGTGAACGAGGTCAACGAGCGTTTCCAGGAAGGCATGAACAGGGTCATCCACGGCATCGGCTTGCCGACCGCGGACGAGGTGGAGAAGCTGTCGCGCAAGGTCGACCGCCTGTCACGCGAGGTCAAGGTCAAGGCCAAGACCAAGACCGCTGCCAAGCGTCGTGCGCCTCGCAGGAAGACCGCGAAGCGCAAAGCCGCCTGAGCCGGGCGCGGATAGACACTGACTGATCCCCCCTCGGCGCTGGTGTACGATCGGGTCACCGACGTGCACCGGCGCTTTTTTATGCCTGGCCAACCGGCAACCCGGCCGGCGCGACAGACGCGCCGGAGGATCCTGGACACGACCCTCAGGCTCTACAACGAGCTCGGCGAGCCGAACGTGTCGACCACGCTCATTGCCACCGAGGTCGGAATAAGCGCCGGCAACCTCCACTATCACTTCCGCAAGAAGGACCAGCTCACCGGGGCGCTGCTCGACGAGTTCGTGGGCGAGATCGAGGAGCTGATGCCTCCGGACACGTGGCGGGCCCGCGAGGTCGAGGATGCCTGGTTTCTGCTGCACGTCATCTTCGAGGCCATCTGGAAGTATCGTTTCCTGTTCCGCGACCTGTCGGGGATCATGTCGCGCGACCGGCGCGCCGGCCATCGACTGACGCTCGTGTTCGCACGCGCCGTCGAGACGTCGCGTGGGATCTGCCTCGGCCTCGCCGAAACCGGGCAGCTGGAGGCGACGGCTGCTGAGATCGAGGCGCTCGCGCGCAACGTGACGGTGCTGACGCTCTACTGGCTGTCCTTCGACACCGTCCGGCACCCTCGGCGCGAGGAGCCGTCGGGCGCGATCGCCCACGGCGTCTATCAAGTGCTCATGCTGGTGGCTCCGTTCATGCGCGTCGCTGGACGGGCCAACCTCGAGTACCTCGCCGCGCAGTACCTGTCGCGAGAGCCTAGTTCCTGATCCCGGCCTACGCGGACCTCCGGAGTCCGGCGACGTAAACGGCGTTGGAGCGTATGGCATCCCAGTCCCGGTTCTTCAGCAGGCTTTCGGTAGCCACCCAGGAGCCGCCGACGCAGGCGACGTTGTCGAGCTCCAGGTAGCGTCCCACCGACTCCCGCTCGATGCCGCCGGTGGGGCAGCGAATGCCCTGAGCGCCGCGGGCCCGCCGACCACGCTCGCCGGAAACAGCTTGAACCGATCGAAGCCCAGTGCGAGTCCCCGCAGGATGTCGGAGGCCGTGGCGACCCCCGGCAACCAGGCAGCGCCCTCCACCTCGACGGCGGTCGCGAGTGCATCCGTCAGGCCGGGCGAGACGATCGCGGCTGCCCCGGCCGCGAGGGACTCCTTCACCTGCGAGGCATGACAGACCGTACCGGCCAGGACGGTCACAGCGGGCAGTTCGCGCGTGATGTGCTCGATGGCGAGCAGCGCGGAGTCCGTCCGCAAGGTCACCTCGATGACGCGCACGCCTCCGGCGAGCAATGCGCGCGCGGTGGGAACGGCGCGCGCTGCGTCGTGGATCGTCACGACCGGGATCACCGGCGACAGGGACAGCATCTCGTCTGCATTCATGACTCATTGCTCCCGAGGACAAAGGACGCCCCATGGTCGGCGGGAGTCACCGACCGGCGCATCAAGGCGAACAACTCGCGGCCGCTGCCGTTTTGTCTGCGCGTCCCGTCGTACCGCGCCGGAAGGCGCGACGCGAGCGTTTCCGCAGGGACCAGCGCCTCTAGGACTCCGCGCGCGGCGTCGATCCGGATCACGTCGCCGTCGACGATGCGCGAGAGCGGGCCGTCGTCGAGTGCCTCGGGTGAGGCGTGGATGGCTGCCAGCACCTTCCCCGAGGCGCCGGACATTCGGCCGTCGGTCACCAGGGCAACCTTGTGTCCTCGGTCCTGCAATGCCCCGAGCAGCGGAGTGAGCTTGTGCAACTCGGGCATGCCGTTGGCACGCGGGCCCTGGAAGCGCACCACCGCCACGAAGTTCGAATCCAGCCCGCCGGCGCGGAAGGCCGACTCGAGGTCGGCCTGGTCCTCGAAGATCCGCGCGGGTGCCTCGATGTGCCAGTACTCGGGCCGGACGGCGGAGGTCTTGACCACGGCGCGGCCCAGATTGCCCTTGAGCAGGCGCAATCCGCCGTCCGCGGCGAACGGCTCATCGATCCCGCGAAGTACGGCCGAATCGACCGGGCGTGCCGGAGCTTCCCGCCAGTCGAGCCGGCCGTCCACGAGCACCGGCAGGCGGGCACATTCACCGAGCTCCGTGCCCCATGCGGTTCGGGCTGAGCCGTGCAACAGTCCTGCCGCAAGTAGTTCGCGCGCCAGGAAGGCGAAACCCCCGGCGGCATGGAAGTGGTTGACGTCTGCGGCGCCGTTCGGATAGATCCGTGCCAGCAGCGGAGTCACCGACGACAGCTCAGCCATGTCTTCCCAGGTCAGCGTCAGGCCGACGGAGCGTGCCATGGCAACGAGGTGCAAGGTGTGATTGGTGGAGCCACCAGTCGCCATGAGCGTGACGACGGCATTGACGATCGAGCGCTCGTCGATGATTTCGGCCATCGATACCGGTCCCGCCGAGCGCGCCAGGCTGCGGCCCGTGTGAGCGCGTCCCTGAGCGCGGTACCGGGGTTGATCAAGGCTGCGCCCGGGACCATCAGTCCCATCGCCTCGAGCAGCAACTGGTTCGAGTTGGCCGTGCCGTAGAAAGTGCAGGTCCCGGGAGCGTGGTAGGAAGCTGCCTCCGCCTCGAGCAGTGCCTCGGCGCCGACGCGGCCCTCCGCATATGCCTGGCGGACTTGCGCCTTCTCCGTGTTGGGAATGCCGCTCGGCATCGGTCCGGCCGGCACGAACAGGGTCGGCAGGTGGCCGAAGCTCGCGGCTCCGATGAGCATGCCCGGCACGATCTTGTCGCACACGCCGAGCAACAGCGTCGCGTCGAAGCTCGCGTGCGACAGGGCGACGGCGGTTGCCAGGGCGATCACGTCTCGGGAGAAGAGCGACAACTCCATGCCCTCCCGGCCCTGCGTGACCCCGTCGCACATCGCCGGCACGCCGCCGGCGACCTGGGCGGTCGCGCCGGCCTGCCGCGCCGCCGCACGGATCAGGTCCGGATAGCGCTAGAGCATGTCGTTGTAGGCCGTCACGATCGCGACGTTCGGTCCCCGGCGGCCCTTGAGCGAGGCCTTGTCCTCGCCTGCGGCAGCGAACACGTGTGCCAGGTTGGAGCAGGGCAGACTCGCGCGCTGCGGCGCTGCGGAGCGCGCCCGGCGCATGCGATCGAGATACTCGAGGCGTGCGTCGCGGCTGCGCTCCGCGACGCGACCGGTGACCTCGGCAAGAACGGGGTGAGGCGTCATGTCGATCACAGGTCTCCCGGTCAGTCGCCGGCGAATACGTGGACTGCAGCGGCGCGGCCACAGAGCACGCGCGCCACTGGCAGATCGCCGCCCATCGCCGATTCGAGCTTCGCGAGCTTCGTCCTGCCCCGCAGCAGAACGTAGAGGTGTCGCGCGCCGAGCAGTGCGTTTGCAGACAGGCTGACCCTGGGCTCCCCATCCGGGCCCGCGACCGCGATG
>LJNS01000070.1 GCA_001303245.1 Gammaproteobacteria bacterium SG8_30 | reverse complement strand
CGTTTCCGGATTCGGGAATTCATGAACCTGCAAGGCACTTCCATACCCCCGCGACGCGGCATCTACCTGCTGCCGAACCTGCTGACCACCGGATGCCTGTTCTCGGGCTTCTACGCCGTCGTGGCGGCCATCGACGGCAATTTCGAGCGGGCGGGCATCGCCGTGTTCGTCGCAATGGTATTCGACGGCCTCGACGGGCGCGTTGCACGCTTGACGAACACCGAGACGCAGTTCGGCAAGGAATTCGACAGCCTCGCGGACATGGTGGCCTTCGGCCTGGCGCCGGCCATCGTCTGTTACCAGTGGGGAGTCGCGAAGATCGCGGAGTACGGCACGGCCTGGGGGCGATTCGGATGGATCGCCGCGTTCTTCTACGCGGCCTGCGCGGCACTGCGTCTCGCGCGCTTCAATTCCCGTGCGGCCTCCGCCGACAAGCGCTATTTCGAGGGACTGCCGAGTCCGTCAGGGGCCGCCATCGTCTCGGCCTTCGTCTGGCTGGCGCACGAGTACGACATCGCAGGCCTGCCGGGACTCGTACTCGCCTTCGTGGTCACGGCGACGACCGGCGCGCTCATGGTCAGCCGCTTCTCCTATCCGAGCTTCAAGGACAGGGCCGCCGGTGAGCGTGTCCGCTACTCGCGCCTGCTGATCGTGCCCGTCGTGTTCGCGCTCATCGCGATCGACCCTCCGGTCGTCCTGTTCGCCCTGTTCGCCGGCTTTGCGATCTCGGCGCCGTTGATCTGGCTGTGGCGGCGTGTCCGGCGCAGGCCGCGGGCCGCCTCCTGAGCCCGCTGCGGCGATGGATTCGCGCCGTCTTGCCTACCTCGATGCGCTCGGCGTGACGGCCTACCTGCGCCGGAGCCAGGCTGGTACGCGAGGGTCGGAGCAGGCCGGGGATCCATTGGGGGAGCCTGTCGAGGCCCTGGGCTGGGAGGGACTCGAGGCGGCGGTCCTTTCCTGCGAGCGGTGCGGACTCAGCCGGACGCGCACCCAGGCGGTTTTCGGAACGGGCAACCGGCAGGCGCAGTTGATGGTGGTGGGCGAGGCGCCCGGCGCCGAGGAGGACCGCCAGGGCGAGCCGTTCGTGGGCCGCGCCGGGCAGCTCCTGAACGCCATGTTGCGTGCCGTCGGCCTCGCCCGCGGGGACGTGTTCATAGCGAACGTGCTCAAGTGCCGCCCGCCCGGCAACCGCGACCCCCGACCCGAGGAGACCGCGCAGTGCCTGCCCTATCTGCATCGGCAAGTCGCGCTGGTCGCCCCCCGAGTGATTCTCTGCGTGGGCCGCATCGCTGCCCACAACCTGCTGGATACGGACCTGCCGCTCGGACGGCTGCGGGGCGATCTGCACCGCTTGCCATCCGGGGTGCCCGTGGTCGTGACCTACCACCCGGCCTACCTGCTGCGCAGCCCGGAGCAGAAGTCCCGGGCCTGGGATGATCTCCGGTTCGCGATGCGGATCCTGCGCGATGGCGACGGCCACTGACGATCTCGCGATGCCGGAACTCCGGTTCCGGCCCATGGCTGCCGACGACGTGAGCGCGGTCATCGCGCTCGAGCACGCGGTCTATCCTTTTCCGTGGAGCGAGCAGATCTTCCGTGACTGCCTGCGCGTCGGCTATGACTGCTGGGTGCTTGACGCGGACGGCAGCGTCGCCGGCTACGGGATCATGTCGATGGGCGCAGGCGAGTGCCACATCCTGAACCTCTGCATCGGGCCGGCGTGGCGTCGACGCGGGATCGGCCGGCGCATGCTGTTCATGCTGCTCACCCGGGCCCGTCGTGCGGGCATGCAGCACGCCTTCCTGGAAGTCAGGCCGTCCAACAGCGGCGCGATGGCGCTCTACGAGGAAGCAGGCTTCGAGCGCATCGGCCTGCGCCGGGGCTACTACCAGGCCGCGGCCGGCCGCGAGGACGCGATCGTCTACCGCCGGGCCCTGGACTTCCTGCCGGGGGATTGAGCCGGATGCGGTAAACTCGCGTCCCGCCCGGCCGCGCCCCCGCCGGAACGCACTGCTGGTTGCCTCATGACACCACTCGAGACCGAGATCGCACGCCGGCGGACTTTTGCCATCATCTCCCACCCGGACGCGGGCAAGACGACACTGACGGAGAAGCTGCTGCTGTTCGGCGGCGCGATCCAGATGGCGGGCACCGTCAAGGGCCGCAAGGCCGCGCGCCATGCGACTTCCGACTGGATGCGTCTCGAGCAGCAGCGGGGCATCTCGGTCACCTCGTCGGTGATGCAGTTTCCCTACAAGGGCCGCGTCGTCAACCTCCTCGACACGCCGGGCCACGAGGACTTCTCGGAGGATACCTACCGCACGCTGACGGCCGTCGACTCGGCGCTGATGGTGATCGACTGCGCCAAGGGCGTCGAGGAGCGCACCATCAAGCTGATGGACGTCTGCCGCCTGCGCGACACGCCGATCATGACCTTCATCAACAAGCTCGACCGCGAGGGGCGGGAGCCGGTCGAGCTGCTCGACGAGATCGAGCGCGTGCTGGGCATCACCTGCGCCCCGGCCACGTGGCCCATCGGCATGGGCCGGGCGCTGAAGGGCATCTACCACCTGCTCGAGGATCGCATCTACGTCTACGGCGAAGCCGAGGGCGGGCGCGTCGGTCGCAACGCGACCATCGACGGGCTCGACTCCGCGGAGGCGCGGGCTTTCCTGGGTGGCGACGCCGAGGCCTTCAGGGATGAGGTCGAGTTGCTGCGGGGCGCGGCGCCCGCCTTCGACAGCGCGGCCTACCTGCAGGCGCGCCAGACGCCCGTGTTCTTCGGGTCGGCGATCTCGAACTTCGGGGTGGAAGAGCTGCTGTCGGCCTTCGTGGAGCACGCCCCGTCCCCGCGCCCGAGGTCGACGGCGACGCGTCGGGTCGAGGCGGGCGAGCCGAAGCTGACGGGATTCGTGTTCAAGATCCAGGCGAACATGGATCCGGGTCACCGGGACCGCATCGCGTTCATGCGCATCTGCTCAGGTCGCTACGAGCGCGGCATGCGGCTCAGGCACGTGCGGCTCGGCAAGGAGATCCGCGTCGCGGATGCGCTGACCTTCCTGGCCTCGGACCGGGCCCACGCCGAGGAGGCCTTTGCCGGGGACATCATCGGGCTGCACAACCGGGGCACGATCAACATCGGCGATGCCTTCACCGAGGGCGAGTCGCTGATCTTCACCGGCATTCCCAACTTCGCGCCGGAAATCTTCCGCCGCGCCGTGCTCAAGGATCCCCTGCGCATGAAGGCGCTGCAGAAAGGGCTCGACCAGCTGTGCGAGGAGGGCGCGACCCAGCTGTTCCGGCCGCTGCGCAACAACGACCTGATCCTGGGCGCGGTCGGGCAGCTGCAGTTCGACGTCGTGGCGTTCCGGCTCGCGGACGAGTACGGCGTGCAGTGCCAGTTCGAGCCGGTCGCGGTCGCCACCGCGCGCTGGGTCTCGGCCCGGGACCCGAAGGTGCTCGAGCAGTTTCGCAACAAGGCCTACGAGAACCTGGCCGTGGATCACGCCGGGCAGCTCGTGTACCTGGCGCCGAGCCGCGTGAACCTGGAGCTCGCGATCGAGCGTTCGCCGGACGTCAACTTCTCCGAGACGCGCGAGCACCTGCTGCACGCGGCGTGAGTCCGGGGCACGTCTCTGGTCCGGGGACATCGCTCGACGGGCCGCCCTTCGCTGGTCCTGCCGCGCCTCGCGGCCGGGGTCCGGCGCGGTGTCCGCTCGAGTCGCTCCCCGATACTCGCTTGGTCTCGCGGACACGCGCGCCACCTCGGCCGCGAGGCGGGAAAGCTCGGCAGCACCTCACAGGCGTGCCGGAGGCGACGGGGTTTCTCCCAGCGAGCGACCCAGATCGACCCGGAGCGAGCGGGGGACACCCCCGAGCAAGTCGGCACGACCGGCAGGTCGCGTCGGTGCTCAAATTCCCGCGTGACGCTTTCCGTCGTCATCGGAGCGCGGCTATGCTCGGCGCCATGAGGTCCGTGACTTGAAGTCCGCCCTGACCCGCCGGCCGGTCGTCGCCTGGGCCCTGTACGACTGGGCCAACTCGGCGTTCGCCACGACCGTGATGGCCGGGTTCTTTCCGGTTTTCTTCAAGCAGTACTGGAGCGTCGGCGTCGAGGCATCGGTCAGCACGTTCAGGCTCGGGCTCGCCAACGGGGTGGCCAGCTTCGTCATCGCCGTGCTTGCCCCGCTGCTCGGGGCCATCGCCGATCGCGGTGGGGTCCGCGTGCGGCTGCTGGCGCTGGCGACCGTGCTTGGCGCGGCATCGACCGGCGGCCTGTACCTGGTGCAGGAAGGTCAGTGGCAGCTGGCCGCCGTGCTCTACGGCATCGCCTCGCTGGGCTTCTGGAGCGGCGTCACCTTCTACGACGCGCTGCTGCTCGACGTGGCCGAGGACAGGAACGAGCTCGACATGGTGTCGTCCTTCGGCTACGCGCTCGGCTACATCGGGGGCGGCCTGCTGTTCGCCTTCAACGTGTACATGACGCTCAGGCCCGGGGCCTTCGGTCTCGAGTCGGCTGCCGACGCCGTGAGGCTGTCGTTCCTCTCGGTCGCGGCCTGGTGGGTCCTGTTCTCCGTGCCCGTGGTGTTGTTCGTCCGCGAGGCGAGGCCGGCGCAGCCGCTCGGCATTGCGGCGGCCTCCCGTGCCGGATTGCGCGAGCTGCGCGTCACCGTCGAGCACATCCGGGCCTACAAGCCGCTGGTGTGGTTCTTGTTCGCCTACTGGCTCTACATCGACGGCGTCAACACGGTGATCAAGATGGCCGTGGACTACGGGCTGTCGCTCGGCTTCCCGCAGCAGAGCCTGATCGCAGCGCTCCTGCTGACCCAGTTCGTGGCCTTCCCGGCCGCCCTGGCCTTCGGCTGGCTGGGATCGAAGATCGGTGCGCGCAACGGCATCTTTCTCGCGCTCGCGGTCTACGCCGGGGCGACGATCGGTGCCTACCGAATGGACTCGTCGTTCGACTTCTACGCCCTGGCGGTGACGATCGGGCTCGTTCAGGGTGGCGTGCAGGCGCTCTCGAGGTCCTATTTCGGGTCGCTCGTGCCCGCCGGCAAGCAGGGCGAGTTCTTCGGCTTCTACAACATGATGGGCAAGTTCGCCGCCGTGCTCGGGCCTATGCTCGTCGGCTTCACGGCGCTGGCGACCGGCAGCACGCGCGCCGGGATCCTGTCGGTCGTCCTGCTGTTCGTGGTGGGCGCCGCGCTCCTTTGGCGGGCCCGGATCGAGGAGCTCCGCGCCCGCGATGGAGCGCGCGGGCCCGATCAGGACCAGGCGGCCGGGTCGAGCCGGTAGAATCCCGCCAGCGCGTCGTAGATGCGCGGATGGCAGCGCTGCAGCTGCCCGGGCTGCTCGAAGAAGACCTCGCTCGTCACGGCGAAGAACTCGGCCTCGTCCTCGGCGGCATAGGGATCGAGCAGGGTGTCCTCGTCCTGGTCCACGGCCGCCCGCAGCGACTCCAGCTCGCCGGCAAGCACGCTGGCCTGCTGGAACGCGCCGGCCTCGTGGTCGAGGTAGTGCGCGAACTCGTGGATCACTACGTTGTACGCATCGGGCCCGCGGCCGCTCGCCTTGACGTCCTCCCAGGACAGGATGATCCGGCTGACGTCCCAGGCCTCCCCGGCGAGCACCCGCTCCTCCTCGGTCACCACGCCGTGTTCGTCGTGCCACTCGCCCGGCACGACGAACTGCCCCGGATAGACGAGGATCGACCGCATGGCGTCGTACACGTGCTCGTCGCGTCCGAGCACGAGCAGGCACGCCTGCGCGGCGATCGCAAGTTTCATGTGGGGCGTCACGGTGATCCCCTGGCAGCCGATGAATTCCTTCTCGGCGAGGAACACGAGCGTGAGCCCTTCGAGCCTTTCCTGCAGGGGCTTCGGCATCCGCACAAACACGGGCACCCGGCGGCGCAGGAACATCCTGTCCGCCTCGTCGAGCGTGCGGGCGCGCTGCCTTGCCCGTCGACGCGCCCGCAGGAAAGGCTCGACCAGAATCCAGGCGACGACCGCGGCAGCGGCAACCAGGACGAGGGCGAACCCGGCACTCACGGTCGGAATGCCCGGACCAGGCCGCGAAGCCGGTCGAGGTCCCCCCGCGTAGCCCCGGGTGCGTAGCGCAGCGCCAGATACAGGTCGGTGATCGCGGCTGCCTGGCGGGCCACGTCGGGACGTTGGCGACGCACGCGTTCGAGGAAGTCACGCGGCGCCTCGTGCGGTGCGCGCTCGATTCCCCGGCGCGACAGCAGGACGGTGAACCGCCGGTAGCTGCGCGCCGCAGCATCCGCGCGCCTGGGGCGGAACTCCCAGGCGAACCAGGCGCTCAGCGCGAGGAAAGCAGCCGTGAGCCCGACGCCCATCAGCAGGGCGAGCTGTTTCCAGTCCGGCGCCTCGAATCCGAGACGCTCGAGCAGGCGCTCCTGCTGCTCGCCCGAGAATTTCACCACCCACTCGTTCCACAGCGCGTTGACGTTGTCCCAGGCGAGACCCGCCTGCCACAGGAAGTCGGATTGGCGAAGCAGTCTTCCCGGCACGAGGTCGGACTCCGGCAGCGCGGCCTGCAGGCCGGTCTCTACGCGCTCGGGCGCTACGGCCGCCGTCGGGTCGACGCGCGACCAGCCGCGTTCCGGCAGCCAGATCTCGGACCAGGCGTGGGCGTGGGACTGGCGCACGATCAGGTACCCGCCCAGGGGATTCCAGTCGCCGCCCTGGTAGCCGCCGACCACACGCGCAGGAATGCCTGCGGCGCGCATCAGCGTTGTGAATGCCGAGGCAAAGTGACCGCAGAACCCGCGGCGAGTGTTGAACAGGAAATCGTCGACCGAGTCGCGCTCGAGCCTAGGCGGCGTGAGCGTATAGTAGAACTCCTGTTCCCGGAACATCGCCAGTACCGCCTCGACGTACGACTCGTCGCTGGGCTCGGCCTGGCGCATTCGCCGGGCGAGTTCCACGGCACGGGGATTGCGGCCTTCGGGCAGCCGCAGATGGTGATTGCGGTAGCCGGCGAGGAGCTCCTCCCCTGCGACGTAGCGCGTGAACGAGCGCGCGCGGTATTGCACGACGGTGCTGATCGACTGCGGGGTCCACAACCGGTAGTCCCAGCCTTGCTCCGCCATGGACCGGGGCCAGTCCGCCACCATGTCGAGCGCGAACAGCATGCGCTGGCTGGTCGGCTCGAGCGTCACGGTGTAGGAGACCGGGTCGCCGAGGAACCGGACGGGCGGCCGGAAGTAGGCGCGTGCCCGGGTCCGGGTCCACGTGAATCCGTCGAACTCGGTCATGACCGGGCCGCGCCAGTATCGCTCCCGCGGCGGCGGCGGCGGGCCGTCGAACCGGACGCGAAAGGCCACCGTGTCGTTGAGCGTCAGCTCGGATATGTCGCCCGGCGAGAGCTCCTCACTGAGGCCCGTGTAGCTCTTCTCGTCGGAGGGGACGCCCCAGACGCTTCCGGCGAGCCGTGGGAAGAACATGAAGAGCACCAGCGCCAGCGGCACGGCCTTGAGCAGCATCGCTCCGGTGAACCGGAACGGCCGCAGACGCTCGCCACCGGATGCGCGGCGCGAGACGTTGAGCAGCGACGCAGCCAGCAACCAGACCGCCGGAAGCACCCAGGCCGCCGCCACCAGGTCCTGGCGATAGAGCAGCGTCGCGAGGCACAGGAACCAACCGATGAAGACCAGCACCATGTGGTCGCGCGGGCTGCGGGTCTCGAGCAGCTTGAGCGAGGCCATCAGCACGAGCAGCGCCGTTCCCGCGTCCAGTCCCGTCAGCGCGTGGTATCCGGCGGCGACGGCCAGCGTGGCACAGAGCGCGACCGTGCCGCGGACGAGCTTCCCGGGCAGCGGCCATCCGCGATGCTCGGCCAGCAGACGCCACAGGCAGACTGCCACCGCGGTCGCCGTGACCCATCGCTGCAGGTGCTGCGCGTGGGGCGCGACGGCTGCCGCGAGGCCCGCCACGGTCCACGCCAGGCGCCGCATGCCGTCAGTCCAGTTCGACATCGGGCTCTTCCGTCAGTCCGTACCTCGCGAGGGCGTCCAGGCAGAGTCGGCGCTGCGCATCCCCCAGTCCCGTATCGACCTCGGTGCCCGGGAGACGAACCCCGAAGGGCTGGCCGTTGGCGTGTGCTTCGACCACCCAGCGCGCCATCACGGAGAGCTTCGCCTCCAGGTCGGCACCCGGCGCCGATTCGAGATCGAACACGAGCGTCGACTCGTCGGCGCCGGCGAACTCCTTCACCAGGAGCTCGCCGCCGCGGGCGTGCGCCTTCCAGGCGATGCGCCGGGGCGGATCTCCCGGGTGGTAGTTCTTGAGGCCCGAGAAGTCGTCCTCGCCGCGGCCGCTCGCGCCGTCCTCGCCCGTGGCCGCACGCGGGGGCGGCGGGGCGTCCGCGGCCGGTCGCGGGTACACGAGGCACTCCGTGTCGGGATGCAGGACCGCCCAGGCCCGAAACAGCCCGAACGGAAATCGCGTGGCGACCTCGAAGCGCCTGAGGTGCACGCGACCCCGACGCGCAGTCGGCATCTGCACCTGCACCTTTGCGTCCGAGTCGGGCGGCAGGCTCACCGTCGCGTCGGCCTCGCGCCGCTCCCGGCAGGCCTCGATGTCGATGCGTGCCGCGATGCTCTCGTTGCGAAGGTTGAGCGCGAAGCCTGCCGGCTGGCCCGCGAACGGCGGGTCGGTGCCTGCGCTCGCGATGGCGATGCCGTCGAGGTTGCGGTGGCAGGCATGCATCGCGACGAGCGCCAGGGCGGTGAGCAGGAACGTCAGCGCGAGACCTAGGTTGTTGCCGTAGTTCAGCGACCCCATGAGCATCGCGAACAGCATGATCCCGAAGGCCAGGCCCAGGCCGGTCGGCAGGATGTAGATGCGCCCCCGCCGCAGGCGGACCGGGCCGCGGTCCGGTCCCTGGCGTCGCCGGATCCAGCGGTGGGTGCGACTGCGTATGTGCGCCAGCACGGCGGGCGACCGTGACCCGGATCAGGGAATCGGAACGGCCTCGAGGAGCGCGCGGGCGAGCTCCGGAGGGCCGCGCCGGTCGGCCGGGTCGCGTGGACGGAGTCGATGCCCGACGACGACCGGCAGCACCGCCTGCAGGTCCTCGGGCAGCACGCCGGGGTGGCCGTTCAGGAAAGCCCAGGCCTGCGCCGCGCGCAGCAGCGAGATGGACGCCCGCGTCGAGAGCCCTGACTGGAACTGTGTCCCGTCGCGCGAGGCACGCGTCAACGCCTGGACGTAGTCGACCAGCGCGTCGCTCGCGTGCATCTCCGGGACGAGGTGCTGCAGGGCGACGATGGTCTCGGGATCGAGCACGGAAGGCAGGGCGGCCAGCATGTCGCGGCGGTCGCGCCCGCGCAGCAGCGCCCGCTCGTGGGTCGCAGCCGGATAGCCGAGCTCGATCCGCATCAGGAATCGGTCGAGCTGGGACTCGGGCAAGGGAAAGGTGCCGACCTGGTACGAAGGGTTCTGCGTCGCGACGACGAAGAAGGGCTCGGGCAGGGGGTGCGATTCGCCGTCGACCGTGACCTGACGCTCCTCCATCGCCTCGAGCAGGGCGCTCTGCGCCTTCGGGGTCGCACGGTTGACCTCGTCGGCCAGCACCAGCTGCGCGAACACCGGGCCGCGGTGGAACTGGAATGCGCCCGTGCCACGGTCGTACACCGAGACGCCGATGATGTCCGCGGGCAGCAGGTCGCTCGTGAACTGGATGCGCTGGTAGCTCAGGCCGAGCACGCGCGCCAGCGCATGCGCGAGGGTCGTCTTGCCGACGCCGGGGATGTCCTCGATCAGCAGGTGCCCGCGGGCGAGCAGGCATGCGAGGGCGAGCCGCACCTCGCGGTCCTTGCCGAGGACGACCTGGTTGAGCTGGGCGACGGCGGCGTCGAGCAGCTCCCGGTCGCGCGACGCCTTGTCCCGAACTGCGTTCACCGGAGCGAGGCTACCCTGTCGAGCTGGGCGCCGAGTTGCTCCAGTTCACGCTTGAACTGCGCGACGCGGTCCCGTTCCTGCTCCACGACCTCGGCCGGTGCATTGGCGACGAACCGGGCGTTGCCGAGCTTGGCCTCCGAACGTGCCAGGTCCTGCTCGACCTTCTGCCTGCGCTTGCCGAGGCGTGCGAGCTCCGCCGCGACGTCGATCAGGCCGGCCATCGGGACCAGGATCTTCATCCCGCCGAGGAGGGCGGTGGCCGACTGCGGCGCTGACTCGCCGGAGCCGAGCGTCCGCACGCTGCCGACGTTGGCGAGCCGCCCGATGCAGGCCGAGTTGCGCCGGTATCGGAGCACGTCCTCCTCGGTCGCCTCCTGAAGCAGGACGTCGAAACGGGTCGAGGGTGCGATGTCCATCTCGCCGCGGATCTGACGGATGCCCAGGATGAAGTCCATCACCCAGCGCATCTCCTGCTCGATCGCCGGATCCGGGGCCGAGCCCGAGGGCTCGGGGAAGGGCTGGATCATCAGCATTTCGCCCGGCCTGCCGGCCCGCGGTCCGACGCGCGACCAGATCTCCTCGGTGATGAACGGCATGATCGGGTGCAGCAGCCGGAGCAGCGCCTCGAGCGTGCCGAGGAGCGTGCTGCGCGTACCGCGGCGCGCCGGGTCGGTGCTCGACTCCGACTGCAGCACCGGCTTCGACAGCTCCAGGTACCAGTCGCAGAACTCGTACCAGGTGAACTCGTAGACCGCCTGGGCCGCCAGGTCGAAGCGGTACTGCCGGAACCCGTCGTGGACCGCCGCCACGGCGGCATCGAGCCGTTGCACGATCCAGCGGTCCGCGAGCGAGAGTTCGACGGGCCCGGCGTCGTCGCCGCCCTCGGTCGCCATCAGCACGTAGCGCGAGGCGTTCCAGAGCTTGTTGCAGAAGTTGCGGTAGCCCTCGACCCGCCCGAGGTCGAAGCGCAGGTCCCGCGACTGCGTGGCCATGGCTGCGAAGGTGAAGCGAAGTGCGTCGGTGCCGTACGCGGCGATCCCCTCCGGAAACTCCCTGCGCGTGGCCTTCTCGATCGCCGGGCCGAGGCGCGGCTGCATCAGGCCCGTCGTGCGCTTGGCGACGAGCGCTGGCAGGTCGATGCCGTCCACGATGTCGAGCGGGTCGATCACGTTGCCCTTCGACTTGGACATCTTCTGGCCGTCGTGGTCGCGTATCAGCCCGTGGACGTACACCTCCCGGAAGGGGACGTCGCCCATGAACTGGATTCCCAGCATGATCATCCGCGCGACCCAGAAGAAGATGATGTCGAATCCGGTCACCAGGACGGAGGTCGGATAGAAGCGCTCGAGCTCGCCGGTGCGCTCGGGCCAGCCGAGCGTCGAGAACGGCCACAGCCCGGAGGAAAACCAGGTGTCGAGCACGTCCGTGTCCTGGCTCAGGGTCACGTCCACGCCGAGACCGTGCCGCGTGCGCACCTCCTCCTCGCTCCGACCGACGTAGACGCGCCCTTCCTCGTCGTACCAGGCCGGGATGCGGTGTCCCCACCAGAGCTGTCGGCTGATGCACCAGTCCTTGATGTTGCGCATCCACTCGAAGTAGGTCTTGTCCCAGTTCTCCGGAACGAAGCGGATCCTGCCCTCCTCGACGGCGCGGATCGCCGGGGCGGCGAGCGGCTCGATACGGACGTACCACTGGTCCGTGAGCCAGGGCTCGATGACGCTGCCGCTGCGGTCGCCGCGCGGTACCATCAACCGGTGGTCGTCGACGCGCTCGAGCAGCCCGGCCGCCTCGAGGTCGGCCACGACGCGCCTGCGGGCCTCGAACCGGTCCAGGCCGCGGTAGGCGGCCGGCGCGCCCTCCCCGAGCGAGGCGTCGGCCTCCAGGATGTTGACCAGCGGCAGGCCGTGACGCTGCCCGATCTCGTAGTCGTTGAAATCGTGGGCGGGCGTGATCTTCACGCAACCCGAACCGAAGGCCGGGTCGACGTATTCGTCGGCGATGACCGGAATCTCGCGGTCCGCGAGCGGCAGCCGCACCGTCCGGCCGACCAGGTGACGGTACCGCTCGTCCTCCGGGTGCACGGCCACGGCCGTGTCACCGAGCATGGTCTCGGGGCGCGTGGTCGCCACCACGAGATGGCCCGGGCCGTCGGTGAGCGGATAACGCAGGTGCCACAGGCTGCCCTGTTCCTCCTGGGACAGCACCTCGAGATCGGACAGCGCCGTCTTGAGCACCGGGTCCCAGTTCACCAGCCGCTTGCCGCGATAGATCAGCCCGTCCTCGTGCAGCCGCACGAACGCCTCGAGTACCGCGGCGGAGAGGCCCTCGTCCATGGTGAACCGGTCGCGGCCCCAGTCGACCGAGGCGCCGAGCCTGCGCAGCTGGCGCGAGATCCGGTCGCCGGACTGCTCCTTCCACCGCCACACGCGCTCCACGAAGCGCTCGCGCCCGAGGTCGTGGCGCGTCTTGCCCTCCGCATCGAGCAGGCGCTCGACGACCATCTGGGTGGCGATGCCGGCGTGGTCGGTGCCGGGCTGCCACAGGGTGGCGTTGCCGCGCATGCGGTGGTAGCGCGTGAGAGCGTCCATGATCGTGTCCTGGAACGC
>LJNS01000010.1 GCA_001303245.1 Gammaproteobacteria bacterium SG8_30 | reverse complement strand
CCCGATCCCGCGGCGCAACCACGGCACTCGCCCCGGCCGCATCGGCCGTGCGCAGGCAGGCACCGAGGTTGTGTGGATCCTGCACGCCGTCGAGTACCAGGACAAGGAGGCCGCGGCCCGCGAATTCCACGAGCCCTGCGAGGTCGGCCTCGTCGCACGTCCTGGAGGGCGCCAGCTCGGCGACCACGCCCTGATGGACCGCCCCGTCAGTCACCCGGTCCAGCTCGGCTGCCGCGCGAACCTCGACCCCGATCCGGGCAGATCCGGCGAGATCCTGCAGGGCACGGAGCCGGTTGTCGTCGCGGCCCTGCTGCAACCACAGCCGACGAATGCGGCCCGGGTCGCGTTCCAGCAGCACCCGCACCGCGTGCAGGCCCCAGGCCAGCGACAGCCGTTCGCCGCTCAACGTCGCCTGCCCCGGGCGCCGCGTTTCGCGCGCCGCGGATGAAAGGCGCTGCCCGTCTTGTCGACGAGCTCGAAGTCGATCTTGCGCTCCGGGGCGTCCACGCGCACGAGCCGCACGCGCAGCTCGTCGCCGATCGTGAAGCGCTGGCCGGTGCGCTCGCCGACCAGGGTGCGGTCCGCCTCGTAGAACCGGAAGTAGTCCTTCGGCAGCGAGGTGATGTGCACGAGGCCATCGACCTGGAACGCCTTCAGCTGCACGAACACCCCGAAGTCGGTGACGCCGGTGGCGACGGCATCGAACTCCTCGCCGACCCGACCCTTCATGAACTCGCACTTGAGAAAAGCCACGACCGAGCGCGCGGCCTCGTCGGCCTTGCGTTCGCGTAGCGAGCACTCCTGCCCCAGCAACTCCATCTCGCGGGCCGCGTGCACGAAGTCCTCCGCCGTGCCGCCCGCCAGCGCGTGCCGGATGGCCCGATGCACGAGCAAGTCCGGATAGCGCCTGATCGGCGAGGTGAAGTGAACGTACTCGCTGAGCGCGAGGCCGAAGTGTCCGATGTTGAGCGGCTGGTAGAGCGCCTGCGGCAGCGAGCGGATGATGGCGTTTTCGAGCACGGCCGAATCGGGACGCTCGGCGACCTGCTGCAGCACGGCCTGCAGCCGGCGCGGCTCGAGCTCGTGCCCGGTCTCGAGGTGCAGGCCGCGCATGGCGAGGAAGCGCTTCAGCTCCTCGATGCGGTCTTCCTCCGGCGTACCGTGGATGCGGAAAAGTGCGGGCATGCGGTGCTTCTTCAGGAATCGCGCCGCCTCGACGTTGGCGGCGATCATGCACTCCTCGATCAGCCGGTGGGCGTCGTTGCGCGGGTAGGCGCGTATGTCCTCCACCTGTCCCGCCGCGTCGACGATGACCTTCACCTCCGGAGCCTCGAAGTCCAGCGCGCCGCGCGCCTCGCGGTGCCGCCTGAGGGCCCGGTAGACGTCGTGGAGGGTCTCGAGCACGTCGATGACCGGCGCCAGTTCGCCGCGAACGCCGGTATCCCGGTCAACCAGGGCGGCAGCAACCCGGTTATAGGTCAGCCGGAAGGCGGAGCGCATGACGGCCGGGTAGAACCGCGCCCGGGTGACCCGCCCTTCGCGCGAGACGTTCATCTCGCAGGTCATGCAAAGCCGGTCCACTTCGGGCATCAGCGAGCAGAGGTGGTTGGACAGCTCCTCGGGCAGCATGGGCACGACCCGGCCCGGAAAGTAGACGGAGGTGGCTCGCTCGCGGGCCTCCGAGTCGAGTGCACTGCCGGGCGTCACGTAGTGGCTGACGTCGGCGATGGCCACCAGCAGCCTGAAGCCGCCGCGCGTCGGCGCTGCGTACACGGCATCGTCGAAATCCCGCGCGTCCTCGCCGTCGATGGTCACGAGCGGCAACTCCCGAAGGTCGACGCGTTCGGCGGCCGCCGCGGCCGGCACCTGCCTGCCGAACCGCCGGGCCTCGCGCAGGGCGGCCGGCAGAAACTCGTGCGGTAGCCCGTGCGAGGCGATGGCGAGCTCCACGGCGGTCTGTGCAGCCCCCTCTTCCGGCAACACGCGGCTGACCCGCCCCACAGGGTCGGCGTGCGCCGTGGGCGGCTCGACGATCTCCGCCACGACGAGGTCCCCGGACTTCGCCCCGGCGCGCGCGCGCGCCGGGATCACCACGCGATGACTGATGCGGCGGTTGTCGGGCTCCACGAACCCGACGCCGGACTCGAACCAGAAGCGCCCGGCGACCTGCTTCGTCCGGCGTTCCAGGACCTCCACCAGGGATCCCTCGCGACGCCCCCGTGCGTCCGTCCCGGTCACCCGCACCGCCGCCCGGTCGCCGTGCATCAGTTGGCGCATCTGCCGGTAGGGCAGGAACACGTCCTCGCCGCCGTCCTCGGGCAGCAGGAAACCGAAGCCGTCCTTGTGGCCGCTCACCGTGCCGACCACCAGCGGCAACCGGTCCAGGAGGCAGTACTCCTCGGCGCGATTGAGCAGCAGCTGCCCGTCCCGGACCATGGCGCCGAGCCGCTTCGTGAGCGCCTGCCGGAGGGCACGGTCGCGGACGCCCAGTCGGCCGCAGAGCGCGTCGAAATCGAGCGGCTGGCGGGCCTTGCCGAGCTCCTCGAGGATGAACTCCCGGCTCGGCACGGGGTGGTCGTAGCGGCCGGACTCCTCGCGGAATCGGGGATCCCGGTCCTGCCAACGTGAGCTCTTTTTCATCTCAAGTCCTGATTTGACAACCGTCGGCGGCCTGCGTAGATTTCGCTGCCCTCGCCGGGAACGATCCCGGCCGCTCCCTGTGCCCAGGTGGCGGAATTGGTAGACGCGCTAGTTTCAGGTATTAGTGCCGCGAGGCGTGGAGGTTCGAGTCCTCTCCTGGGCACCATCTTACATGACATGCTCGAGGTCGGGCCGCAACGCGAGGCGGCTGACGCAGCATGAACCGCAAGTGAAACCGAGGGCGGCGGCTCGTGCGAGTCGCCGGCCTCGGCGCATCCGGCCGGGGAGGTCAGCCGTCCGGCTCGCCGGTCACAGCGACAGCGTGAAGCGCAGCCCGTAGGTCCTCGGCGGCTCGAGGAAGGCGTCCGCGTACGGACCGAACTGGCCGGTGGTCGTGGCGGCCAGCACGGCCTCGTCTTCGATGTTCCGCACCCAGAGCCCTACGCTCCAGCGATCGTCCCCCGAGTAGTAGGTCAGGGAGGCGTTCGACTTCGTGTAGGCCTTCTGCTGCGTCCCGCGGTTCTGCGCGAAAGTTCCCCAGAAGTCGCTCTCGTAGCGACTCTCCACGCGGGCACGCAGATACCCGACGCCGATCGGGAAGTCGTGCTGGTAGCCCGCGGTGACCGTCCAGTCGGGGGCGTACTGCAGCTCGTAGTCGGAAAAATCGCGGTTCGGGGTCCCGATGTCGATGCCCTCCGGCACCACGAACTGGTCGTAGCGGGCGTGCAGGTAGCCGATGGACAGGTCGAGACGTCCCGCGTCCGCCACCTGATACAACACGTCCAGCTGGTTGCCGTAGATCTTCGTCTTCTCGGCGTTGAAGGTCGTGAGCAACGCGGTGTTCAGGTTGAACGACTGCACGAGCAGGTCCCGGTAGTCGTAGTAGAACAGCTCGCTGTTGACCTGCAACCGGTCGTCGAGCCAGCGGCTCTTGAAGCCTGCCGAAACGGCGGTCAGCGTCGCCTCGTCGACGAGGTTGTCCTGCGTGGGCGTGGCGGGGAACAGGTTGTAGGTGCCGGGCTGGTAGCCGGTCTGGACGGTGCCGTAGAGCATCAGCGCGTCCCGCAAGTCAAATTCGAGGCCGAGCTTCCAGTCCACGCGGTCGAAATCCTGGCTGGCCGTGTAGGGCTGACCGAAAGCGGTCTGCCCCTGCCCTTCCCTCTCGTCGCTGCTGAACCGCCCGCCTGCAGTCAGGCGCAGCCGGTCCGTCACCGAGAGCGTCGCCTCGCCGAAGACGGCGTAGCCCTCGAGCCGGTTGCGGCTGATGTCGGCGAGCGGGAAGCCGTTGACGACGAATCGGCCGTCGTTCGTCACGCGGTACTGGTACACGCCCGCCAGCCAGCGCCAGCGACCCGCCCCGCCGGCCAGCCGGACCTCGTTCGTGACCTGGTTGTAGTGCGCGGTGAGCAGCGACGGCAGGTTCTCGAGCCAGTAGTTTCCTTCCCAGTCGAGATAGAAGTAGCCCGGTATCCAGGTCAGCGTGGCGCCCGCCAGATCCCAGTCGAGCTGCGCGCCCACGACCAGATTGTCGTAGTCCTGCCCGCCGGCGTCGGGCTCCGTCGGCGTGATGACGTCGTTCCAGGGGTCGTCCGTCTCGAAGGCCGTCGGGTCGCCGTCGAAGTCGCCGCCGTTGTAGCCGCGACGCACCAGGTTGGGTGACGCACCGTCCTTGCGCGCACCGTGCGCCCAGACGTACAGCGAGAGGTCGTCGTTCGGCTCGAACAGGCCCGACAGCCGCAGGGCATAGTCGTCCTTCGAATCCGCGCCCGTGCGCAGGTAGCCATCGTGGCGGATGTAGTCGCCGGCGACGCGCAGCGAGAGCGAGTCGCTGACCGGCAGGTCCTGGGCAACCGCACCGTGCACGAGCGAATAGTCGCCGACCTCGAGCAGCGCCTGCGTGGCCAGCTCGCTGCCCGGGCGATTGAAGCTGACGTTGACCGTACCACCGAGGGCAGCGCGACCATACAGCGTCCCCTGGGGCCCGGGCAGCACCTCGATCCGCTCGATGTCGAACAGCCCGACGCTGTTGCCCTCGCGTGGGATGTAGACGCCGTTGAAGTTGAACACGGTAGGCGGCTCGATGTTCGGGAGGTCGAGCGTCGAGCCAATGCCGCGGATGTAGATCTCCGTCGAGGCATTCTCGGCCTGGAATCGGACCGAAGGCACCAGGTTCTGAGCCGCCCGGATGTCCGCAACGCCGGCGGCCACCAGCACCTCGCCCGTCATCACCGTCACGGCCGCCGGCGTGCGCTGCAGGTCCTCGCTGCGCTTCTGCGCCGTCACGACGATTTCCTCGAGCCGTGCCGGGTCGCCCGCAGCGTCGGCGAGCGCGGTCACGGCGGCACAGAGCAAGACGAACGCCGCCACGAGCGGCAAGGTCGGTTTGGTCATTGATGCCTCAGCAAGACGACGACGAAGCGCGGACTTCCCTGCCCACCCGGCCCGTCCAGGGAGCGCGCGGCGCGCATTATGCCTGAGCCCCTGCCGTCGCGCCGCCGGGCGACGCCCGGCCGGGGCAGGCCGGCTACCAGTGAACGCCCCGCAGCAGGGAGGCGAAGATCGCGGCCTCCGGCGTCGGCCTCGCCTGCTCCGGCTTGTCCTTACTTTCGCCCTTGGCCGCGGCCGAATCCGGGAACATCTTGTAGGCCGTGTTCATGACGATTTCCGACACGCGCGGCGCGGCGAGGTGCAGGACCTCCGAGAACAGCCCGAGGCGGGTCGCGATGCGCTTGGGATGCTCGATGATCGCCTCGGCGATCATGTCGGCCGCCTCCTCGGGCGTCGCGACGGGCATCTGATCGTAGATCTTCGTCGGCGCGATCATGGGCGTGCGCACCAATGGCATGTTGATGATGGTAAAAGTCACGCCGCAGTCCGCGAACTCGGAGGCGGCGCAGCGCGTCCAGGCCTCCAGCGCCCCCTTGGAGGCGACGTAGCCCGAAAATCGCGGTGCGTTGGAAAGCACGCCGATGGAGGAGATGTTGACCACGTGCCCGCTGCCACGCTCCGTCATGGACGGCAGCAGGCCCATGGTGAGCCTGATGGCCGCGAAATAGTTGAGCTGCATGGTGCGCTCGAAGTCGTGGAACCGGTCGTAGGACAGGTCGATCGAGCGGCGGATGGAGCGGCCGGCGTTGTTCACGAGCACGTCCACGCCGCCGTGCTCCTCGAGCACCTGGCGCGCAAAGGCGTCGCAGGCCTCGAAGTCCGCAATGTCGCAGGCGTAGGTGTGCACCTCGCCGAGCTCGGCGAGCTGGGAGCGCGCGGCCTCGAGCTTCTCGGGGTCCCGCGCGACGATGAGGACCTTCGCCCCGGCCGCCGCGCAGCGCTCCGCCGCCGCCAGGCCGATGCCGGAGGAACCGCCAGTGATCAGCACGACCTTGCCGCGGACGGCTCCTGCCAGGCTGCGGTCCAGCGACAGGTCCGGGTCGAGGTGCCGCTCCCAGTAGTCCCACAGCCGCCAGGCGTAGTCCTCGAGCGACGGGACACGGATCTCCGTGCCCTCGAGGAGCTTCTGGGTTCGGCTCGAGTCGAACCGCGTCTGCCAGTTGGCGAACCGCAGCACGTCCTTCGGGATCTGGAGGTCCTTGAGGATCGTGTCGACGACCTGCCGCAAGGGCTGGTAGTTCATCAGCGATTTGCCGACGGCGTCGGGCACGAACGCGAACAGCTTCGGGTCCAGCCGGAACGCCATGGTCGGCGCGTGGCCGAACCGGGCAAACAGGTTCAGCACCTCGCCCACCCGCCGCTGGCGCGGGTCGGTCAGGTGGAAACACTCGCCGTCGTGCCCCTCCAGGTGAGCCAGGTGGTCGAGCGCGTCGACCACGTAGTCGACCGGCACGATGTTGATGTATCCGCCCTCGAAACCGACCAGCGGGAACCACGACGGGACCGCTCGCCGCAGCTTCTGGATCATCTTGAAGAAATAGTAAGGACCGTCGATCTTGTCGATCTCGCCGGTCGTCGAGTGCCCGACGACGATGCCGGGGCGGTACACGCGCCACGGCACCTTGCAGTTCTTGCGCACGATCGCCTCGGACTCGTGCTTGGTCCTGAAGTAGGGGTGGTCGAGGCCGGTCGCCTCCTCGAACATGTCCTCGCGGAACGTGCCGCGGTACTGTCCAGCCGACGCGATGGAGCTCACCAGGTGGAAACAGCCGGCCTTCAGCGAGTGGGCGAGCTGGATCGCGTGATCCGTACCCAGCACGTTGGCCTCTTCCTGCTCGGCCGCACCGGCCTTCAGGTCATAGATCGCGGCCAGGTGGAAGAAGTGCCGAATCTTGCCCTTCAGCCGCTTGCGGTCCGCCGCGGACACGCCGAGCTGGGGCTCGGCCAGGTCGCCGTACACTGCGACGACCCTGCGGCCACGCGGGCCGAAGCTCGCCTTGAGCGCGGAGAACTTCTCGCGGGACTGGCGCCGGACCAGGACATACACCTGGCCCTTGCGGTCGAGAAGGCGCCCGAGGAGGTGGCGCCCGATGAATCCTGTCGCGCCGGTCACGAAATAGCTCATGTTCTCTCCCGGCGGGTTCGGCCTGACGCCGTCCCGCTTTTCGCGTTGCCCTCAGTCGTCGCCGCCCGGTGGGGCGCCGGTGCCCTCGGGAGCGGTTATAGTGGATCGTAAGGATAGCCCATTCGTCGCGAAACGCTCCCATGTCAGCCGGCCGAGAACCGTTGTCCGCCGTCGACGCCGCATGGCTCCGCCTGGATCGACCCCACAACCTGATGATGATCGTCGGCGTGTGGGTGTTCGACGAGGCCGTCGACTTCGGCCGCTTCCGCAGGACCGTGTCCGAGCGGTTCCTGCGCTTCGATCGCTTCCGCTGCCGGCCGGTGGACGACGTGGTCGGGGGCTACTGGGAGCCTGATCACGAGTTCGACCTCGACGCACACGTGCGTCGCGTGGCGTTGCCGGCCCCCGCCGGCCAACGTGAGCTCGAGGCGCTCGTCTCCGACCTGTCCGGGCAGGCCCTCGATCCGCGACGCCCGCTCTGGCAGATGCAGGTCGTGGACAACTACGCGGGCGGCGCCGCCATCATCATGCGCATCCACCACTGCTACGCGGACGGCATCGCGCTGACCCGGGTCTTCCTGGCGATGACGGACCTCGAGCGAAATCCCGCGCCCCTGCCGGAAGCCGAGCCCGGTCGGCGCAGCACGCGCGGCGGGCGACGGTCCGCAGCCCCACCGGAATCCGTGCCGCTGCCCGGATCGGCGCTGCTCCGGGAGGCGCTAGACGAAGGAGCCGCCTGGATCGGCAAGGCTGCCCGGCTGGCACGGCACCCGGAACACGCCTCCGAGCTCGCCCATCAGGGCTTCGGCCTGTTGCGGGAGATCGCACACGTCGCGGCGCTGCCCGACGACCAGCCGAGCCGCCTGCGCGGATCGCTCGGCAAGCGGAAGCTCGCCGCCTGGGCCGACCCGCTGCCGTTCGACGAAGTGCGCACGATTTCGAAGGTCCTGGGCTGCACCATCAACGACGTGCTGATGGCCACCGCAGCCGGGGCGATCGGCAGCTACCTGCGCTCCCTGGGCGAGGACACCGACGGACTGCACATCCGCGCCACGGTGCCGGTCAACCTTCGGGACCCGTCCGACGGCACGACGCTCGGCAATCGCTTCGGGCTGGTTTTCCTCGACCTGCCGGTCGGTATCCGTGACCCGCTGCAGCGCCTGCGATCCGTCAGGGCGGCAATGAACGAGCTCAAGCAGTCCTATCAGCCCGTGCTGCTGCTCGGCCTGATGGCGGCGCTCGGCATCCTGGGCGAGACAGCCGAGGAACTCGCCGTCGAGTTGCTCTCGCGCAAGGCGTCGCTGGTCGCATCCAACGTTCCCGGCCCGCAACGGCAGCTCTACCTGGCGGGGAGCCGTCTGTCCCAGCTCATGTTCTGGGTGCCGCAGTCCGGCGCGATAGGGGTCGGCATCAGCATCCTGACCTACAACGGGCAGGTGCAGTTCGGGGTCATCGCGGACCGCAAGCGAATCCCCGATCCACGGGCGCTCGTCGAGCGCTTCGGCCGCGAATTCGAACAGCTGGTGCTGGCCGTGCTGCTCGGGACTTTCCTGAAGGCGGCCTCCTGAGGCCTCACTCGAGCTCGGCGTTCGCCTGCTCCACGTCCAGGCGCTCCATGGCGTCCGCAGGGTCGCAGGAAGCGGCCTTCCTGTAGAGCTTCACCGCCTCGGCGTTCTTCTTCTCGCCATCCATCATCAGCAGCCCGTTGGCGTACTCCATGTACGCGATAGCCGCCTTGGGATTCAGCTTGATCGCCTTCTCGAAGTGCTTCACGGCGGTCCCGCGATCGGCGCCATAGGTCAGGCGGCCGGCGAGCGAGCCGACCTTGTCGATGATTTCGGCGTGGTAGGCGCCGAGTGCGATGTGCGCGTCCGCATGCTTCGGCTCGAGCTTGATCGCGGTCTCGAGCGCATTCTTCACCCTGGTGCCGATTCCCTCGCCGAGCGCCTTCAGGACCGAGATGCGCTGCGCGTAGCGGCCGAGCGCAAAGGCGTGGAAGTACCAGGCATTGGGGCACTCCGGCAGCTTGCGGCAGGCATCGTCTCCGCGCGCCGCCGCCTCGGTCAGGACCCGGATGGCGCGCTTGTCGTCCTCCTCCAGGTACGTGCAGTAGACCGACGCCGCCTTATTGGCGACCTGGGCGCCGAAAGGGCCGAGCTTGGCGCCAGCTTCGACGGCCGCCGCGAAGTCGCCTCGATGGAACGCCCGCCACGCATCCTGCAGGCGCAGGGCCAGGTCGTCGAAGCCGCCCTTGAACCCCGGCACCGGGCCGTCCGCCTTCGAGCCGGCCAGCCTGGCGAGGGTTGCTGCTTCGGGCCAAGGCTCGAGGTCGCCCGCGTGCAGGCGCGGCCAGGACTTCTTGAGCGACGGGCCCGCATACGTGTAGGGCTTTTGCTCGTAAGGGAACTTGCTCCACTGCGCGGCGGCCATGTATGCATCTCCTGCGGCAAATACGGACCCCGCGGGCGGGCGGCGATTCGAGGCCCGGATGGCGGAATCGGGTTATTCTTGCAATCAAGGTAACGGCATCGAGCCTCGTGCGGCAAGGAGTGGATATGGCGGTCAAGAAGAAAGGCAGGTTGGGCGGCGGCGGAGGCGGGAAAAAGCCGGCGCCGCAGGATCTCAAACTGCCCTACACGCCCAGCCAGATCTGGACGGCCGGGGTCGGCGCGCTGTCGCGGGCCCAGGAAGGGGGAACCAAGCTGTTCGAGGACCTGGTGCGCGAGGGGTCGCGGCTTCACGGCGGCGCGCTCGACGCTGCGCAGAAGGCGGTCATGCAGGCGTTCCAGGGCGCCCAGAAGTCGGTCAATCGCCGCGTCGACGACGTCCGCGACCAGGCCACCGAGACCTGGGACAACCTGGAGAAGATCTTCCAGACGCGGGTGCAGCGGGCTCTGCACCAGCTCGGCATGCCGACCGTCGAGGAGATCAACGCGCTCACAGGAAAGGTCGACCAGCTGACTCGCGCGGTCGACAAGCTCGCCGAGGCCGACGGCAAGGCGCGCAAGCCTGCCGCCCGCGGCGGGAAGAAGAAAAAGACGGCTGCTCGCAAGAAAGCACGATCCAAGGCGAGCCGCTCGACGGGCTCGCGCTCGGGCGCCGTGCCGCCGGGTGGAGGCTGAGCAGGACAGAGGAGACCGGTTGACGCATGCTCACGCCGCAGCTCGCGCGTAATCCGAGGCCGGAAGGCAAGCGGGCCGCGATCGCGCTGGCAGGCGGGGGACCGCTCGGCGCATTCTTCGAGCTCGGGACGCTGCAGGCGCTCGCCGAGAGCATCGACGGCCTCGAACTCAACTCGCTGCACGCCTATGTCGGCGTGAGCTCCGGGGCGATGCTGGCGGCCGGCCTGGCGAATGGGCTGACGCCCGTCGACATTGGGCGGCTGGTGATCACGAACGAGAGCCCGGCCTTCCCCGCGAGCCCCGGGTTGTTCCTGCATCCCGCCTATCGAGAGTTCACCTCACGCGTGGCGCGACTGCCGGGCCTGGCGACCCGCGCGCTCGGCGAGTACCTGCGCTCGCCGCTCTCTCGCAGCCTGGCGGAGGTTCTCGATCCCCTCGCCAGCATCCTGCCGAACGGCATCTTCGACAGCGCACCGCTGGAGGAATACTTGCGGCTAGTATTCACCGCCGGCGGGCGTACGAACGACTTCCGCGAGCTGGACCGGCACCTGTTCGTCGTCGCGACCGACCTCAATACGGGAGAGGCGGCGCGCTTCGGCGGGCCCGGGCTCGATCACGTCCCGATTTCAAAGGCCATCCAGGCGAGCACGGCGCTCCCCGGGCTCTATCCGCCGGTCGAGGTCGAGGGACGCGTGTTCGCGGACGGCGCGCTGCTGCGCACCATGCATGCCTCGATGGTCCTCGAAGCGGGTGCCGACCTCGTGTTCTGCATCAACCCGCTGGTTTCCTTCGACGCGTCGAAGGGCGGGAAGCGCAAGCCGGACGGCGTGCTGACCGAACGCGGTCTCGCCGTCGTGCTGGGCCAGACGTTCAGGTCGTTGATCCAGTCGCGGATGCTGGTCGGCATGGCCGGCTACCACAGCCGCTACCCGCGAGCCGACATCCTGCTGTTCGAGCCGGATCGCGACGACGAGGAGATGTTCTTCGCCAATGTCTTCCGCTATGCCGACCGCCGGCGCCTCGTCGACCACGCCTTCCAGCGCGTCCGGGCCGACCTGAGACGGCACGCGTCGCAGCTCGCGCCGGTGCTGGAGCGCCACGGCCTGCGCCTGCGGCGCTCCGTCCTCGCCGACCCGCACCGCAGCTTCCACCTGTCCCTGGACCGGCAGCGGCGGGCGAACGGGCGCGTGATGCGTGACCTCGGCCGGACGCTGCGGCGCCTCGAGCGCCTGGTCGCGCCGACACGCTGAGCCTCCCGCCGCAGGCGCCGCGCGCACTCGACGAGATGGCCGCATTACCCCGACGGGAAGAAATTCGAGCGCAGTTGGCCAATCTCGTCGAGCGGTACCGCGCCGCACGGCGAAAGGCGGAGCAAGATACCGGGCTGCAGCAGCGCATCGGTGCGCTGGCCCATTACCAGTCGCGGCGCCTGGCAACTACCTACGCGGATCTCCGCAGTCGGACGCGTTACCGCGCAGCAGTCGACTTCTTCCTCCGCGACCTCTATGGCCCGCACGACCTCACGACCCGTGACGAGCAGATCCTGCGGGCGATGGACAAGCTGCAGAAATTCCTGCCCGCCGGCGCGCTCACGGCGCTCGCGCACGCTTTCGAGCTGCACGTGCTGACCATCGAGCTCGACTCCGATACGGCCGTGGCGTTGCCCGCGGCCGACGCGGTAGATGCCACGACTTATGCGCGCGCCTACAAGGCTGCCGATCGAGCCCCCGACCGCGAGCACCAGATCGCGCTGGTCGGCGAGATCGGCCAACTGCTCGACAGCCTCGCCCACCGTCCGGAGGTGGGGCTCGCCGTTCGGCTGGCCCGCGGTCCCGCGCATGCGGCAGGCTATGGCGAGCTGCAGGACTTCCTAGAGCGGGGCTACGACGCCTTCAGGGCGATGAACGGCGCGCAGGAATTCCTCGACACCATCGACGAGCGCGAGCGCGCCCTGATGCACACCCTACTGCAATAGGGGACATTCCTATTTTTCTTTTCGCTCCAAGTCTTTGATTTACGGAGGATGCTCGGTCGTTCTCTGGAAGACGCGTTGGTTGGCCGCAGGACTCCGAAGAAATGGCGGAAGCTCCAAAGAATCAGGGACTTGCGGCAGAAAGGAAAATAGGAATGTCCCCTAGTCGAAAGGATGGCGGAGGACGATGGTCTGGTCGCGATCGGGGCCGGTCGAGACGACGTCGACCGGGACGCCGCACAGCTGCTGGATCCGCTCCAGGTACCGCCGAGCGTTGACCGGCAGTTCTTCGTAACCGCGCAGGCCCACGGTCGACTCCTTCCAGCCCGGCATTTCCTCGTAGACCGGCTCGAAGTCCGCGTACTGATCGCTCAGCAGCGGGGGCGTGTCCTGTTCCCCGTCGGGGCCGCGATAGCCCGTGCAGATGCGCAAGGTCTCGAGCCCGTCGAGGACGTCGAGCTTGGTCACGCACAGCCCGGACACCCCGTTGTTCAGGATCGAGCGCCTGAGCGCCACTGAGTCGAACCAGCCTGTTCGACGGGGCCGCCCGGTCACGGCGCCGAACTCTTGTCCCACTCGCGAGAGGTGCTGCCCGGATTCGTCGAACAGCTCGGTCGGGAACGGACCCGCCCCGACCCGCGTCGTGTAGGCCTTGATGACGCCGAGCACGTAGTCGATGTCGCGCGGACCGAGCCCCGTACCGACCGCAGCATTACCGGCGACCGTATTGGAAGACGTGACGAAGGGGTACGTGCCGTGATCGACGTCTAGCAGCGCGCCCTGCGCGCCCTCGAGCAGCACGCTGCCGCCGCCGTCCCGGATGCGGGCGAGCTCGAGGCCGACGTCGCCGACGAGCGGCTTGATGCGCTCGGCCTGCTCGAGGCACTGCTCCAGCACCTGCTGGAAGTCGGCCGGCGGCTCCTTGAAGTAGCGTTGCAGCACGAAGTTGTGGAAGTCGAGCACCTCGCCGAGCTTGGCGGCGAAGCGCTCCCGCTGAAACAGGTCAGCGACCCGGACGGCGCGGCGCGCCACCTTGTCCTCGTAGGCCGGGCCAATTCCTCGCCCGGTCGTTCCGATGGCGTTCGCTCCCCGGGCACGCTCCCTGGCGTGGTCGAGCGCGACGTGGGAGGCCAGGATGAGCGGGCAATTCGGGCTGATGCGCAGACGATCGAACACAGGCACGCCGCGCCCCGTGAGCATGTCCGCTTCCTTGAGCAGCGCCGGCAGCGACAGCACCACGCCGTTGCCGATGAAGCACTGCACGTGGGCCCTCAGGATGCCGGAGGGGATCAGCGACAGGATCGTCTTCTGGCCGCCGATGACCAGCGTGTGACCCGCGTTGTGCCCGCCTTGAAAGCGCGCCACCGCCGCTGCTCTCTCGGTGAGCAGGTCGACGATCTTGCCCTTGCCTTCGTCGCCCCACTGGGCGCCGATGATGACCACCATCCGGCTCATGTACGTCTGCCTCACCTCAGCCGCGGACAGCCCACAGCAGCACGAGGCCCGCAAGCATGCTGCCGAGGCCCGCGATGCGCAGCTGCTGGTCGGACAGCGACTGGAACATGGCCATCGCGCGCTTCATGCCTCCAGGGTTGAGGAAGGGCAGCACGCCCTCGATCACGAGGTAGAGCGCGAAGGCGGTACCGAGGTCCAGCCAGTCGATCTGCACGATGGCTTCAGCGGCCGCCGGACTTGCCCAGGTAACGGAAGAACTCGCTGTCCGGGGCCAGCACCATCACGTCCTCGGGCTTGCCGAGCGAATTGCGATAGGCCTCCAGGCTGCGGTGAAACGCGAAGAACTCGGGATTCTTCTGGTAGACGGTCGCGTAGATTTCCGCGGAACGGGCATCGCCCTCGCCGCGGATCTTCTCCGACTGGCGGGTCGCCTCGGCAAGGATCTCCACGCGCTCGCGGTCGGCGGCGGCGCGCACCGTCTGCGCGATCTCGTCACCCTCAGCGCGCAGCTGTGCGGCCTGGCGGGCGAAGTCCTGCCGCATGCGGTTGAACACCGAGTCGAGCACGTCGTCCGGCAGGTCGATCTTCTTGACGCGCACGTCCACCAGCGTGATGCCGAGCTCCTGCACCGACGCCCCGGCGACCTGCAGGATGTCGCCGATGAACTCGGCGCGCTCCGCGGCCACCACCTGCTGGATGGTCCGCCGCGCGATCACGCCCTTCAGGCCGTCCTTGACGATTTCGGCCAGGCGCCGCGCCGCGACGTCCTCGTCGCCGCCGCTCGTCGACTGGTAGTACTGGGCCACGTCGGAGATCCGCCACTTGGTGTAGAAGTCGAGGTTGAGGATCTTGCCCTCGCTGGTCAGGAACTGCTCCGACGGGTAGTTGCGCGTCAGCACCCGGCGGTCGAACGTCCGCACGTCGTTGACGAACGGAATCATGAAGTGCAGGCCGGGCTCGTAGTCGGCGCGGACGATCTCGCCGAAGCGGAACTTGATGGCGAGCTCCGTCTCGTTCACGACGAAGACGCTGCGCGAGCCGACGATGAGGACCGCCGCCACAGCTATGACGAAGACCAGTGCGCGGTTGTTCATCAGCGGCTCCCCCTCGCCCGCGGATCGCCCACCGAGCCGGACTCCATCTGCCCGTCCAGGCCGGAGCCGCCGGGTTCGACGGTCACGGTTCCGCGCGACATGCCCCGCTGTTCGAGCAGCTTGTCGAGCGGCAGGTACAGCAGGTTGCCCGTACCCTCGGTGTCGACGATGACCTTCGGCACGGAACCGAGCACCTCCTCCATCGTCTCGAGGTAGAGACGCTGCCGCGTGACCTCGGGCGCGCGGCGGTACTCCTCGGCGAGCGCAGCGAACCGCGTGCTGCGGCCGTCGGCCTCGGCGACCACGCGATCGCGATACGCCCTTGCCGCCTCCACCTGGCTGACGGCACGGCCGCGCGCCTTGGGCAGGATGTCGTTCGCGTAGGTCTGGGCAGCGAGGTTGGCGCGGTCGCGGTCCTCGCGCGCCTTGATGGCGTCCTTCTGCGCGGGCGCCACCTGCTCCGGCACCTCGACGTCCTGCAGGTTGACGCTGATCACCTCGATGCCGGTGTTGTAGGAGGCGATGGTGCGCTGGATCAGGTCCTTGGTCCGAGCGCTGATCTCCTGGCGTCCTTCCTCCAGCACGAACTCGAGCTTGCTCTGTCCGACGATCTCGCGGATGGCGCTCTCGCTGACTTCCTGCAGCGTGCCCTCAGGGTCACGCACGTTGAACGCGAACTGCACCGGTTCGGCGCGACGGTACTGCACCGCGAGGTTGATCCCGACCAGCGCCTCGTCCTGCGTGAGCATGCTGGTGCGATCCTCGAAGCTGCGGAACTCCGAGACGTTGATGACGAGCTTCCTCTCGATCGGCCACGGCAGGTGCCAGCGCAGGCCCGGCTGCGTGGTCGCAACGTACTTGCCGAAACGCGTGATGACGGCGCGCTCCGCGGCGTCGATCTGGTAGAAGCCGGTCATGCCCCACAGGGCCAGCGCAACCAGCACGAGGTAGCCGGCGTTGACCGCCCTCGGGCCACCCTTGCGCCCGCCGCCATCGCCGGTCGCGCGTGGACCGGAGGGTCCTCCGCCGAACATTCCCTTCAAGCGGCGCTGCAGGTTGCGGACGACCTCGTCGAGGTCGGGCGGTCCCTGCCCCGGCTTGCGCTGCCAGGGGTCTTCGTTCTTGCCGGAATCGTTCCAGGGCATGGGTCTCGCTCAGGGTGAAAAGTCAGGCGACGTCCGAGGCGGCGGCGCGACGGGATTCTACGAACCCGCCGACGGTCGAACAAGGCGACACGGCTGCAGCGAAGTCGAGCCTCTCGGCACGGCACAGCGACTCGACCTCGGCTCGCGACGCCTCGATCTCGAGCAGCCAGCCCCCTTCGTCGGTGGGCCGCTCGCCGCGCACCAGCCGTTCGGCGTAGCAGCGCGCCCGTGCCTTGCCTGCCGCCGGGCCCAGGCTCAGCCGGAAACGCGCCACCGCGCCGCCGAAGCGCTCGTGCAGGGCATCGCGCAGGAAATCGAGGCCGCGGCCGGTGGCGGCGCTCATCCAGATGCGCGCCACCTGGCCGTCCTCGCCCCGCTCGAGCCGTGGCTGCAGGCCGGCACGATCGGTCTTGTTGAACACCGTGATCATCGGGATCCCGCCGGCGCCGATGCCCTCGAGTACCTCGACGACCTGGGCCATGCGCTCGGCGTGGCCCGGATCCGACGCATCGACGACGTGCAGCAGCAGATCCGCGTCCCTGGCCTCGAGCAGCGTGGAGCGGAATGCCGCGACGAGCTCGTGCGGCAGGTCGCGGACGAAGCCCACGGTGTCGGCGACGACGAGCTCGGGCGTGTGCGGCAGCTTCAGCCGGCGCACGGTCGGATCCAGCGTGGCGAAGAGCTGGTCTGCGGCGTAGGCGCGCTCGCCGGTCAGCCGGTTGAACAGCGTCGACTTGCCGGCGTTCGTGTAGCCCACCAGGGCGATCGACGGCACCGGCACGCGCTTGCGCACCGCCCGGCCGGTATCCCGCTGGCGGGCGAGGGACTCGAGCCGCGAAGTCAGCGTGCGGATGCGCCGGGCGAGCAGGCGCCGGTCCGTCTCGAGCTGCGTCTCGCCGGGCCCACGCAGGCCGATGCCGCCCTTCTGTCTCTCGAGGTGGGTCCACCCGCGCACCAGACGGGTCGCGAGGTGCTTCAGCTGTGCGAGCTCGACCTCGAGCTTGCCTTCGGCGCTGCGGGCGCGCTGCGCGAAGATGTCCAGGATGAGGCCCGCGCGATCGAGCACGCGCTTGCCCGAGAGCTGCTCGAGGTTGCGCTCCTGGCTGGGGGACAGCGGGTGATCGACGAGGATCAGCTCGGCCTCCGCCTCCCTCGCCCGGTCCCGGATCTCCTCGGCCTTGCCGGTACCCACGAAGAACCGCGGATCCGGGGACCGCCGCGTGCCGGAGACGCGCGCAACGGGAACAGCGCCGGCCGAGACAGCGAGCGCCTCGAATTCCTGGAGCTCTTCCTCGCTGGCGGGGCTGCCTATTCCAAGGCGGACCAGGACGGCCCGCTCGCCTGCCTCAGGCCTTTCCAGCAATGACCGCTCCCGCGACTGGGTACCCCCTCATGCGGGTCACTCGGAGTCGCCTTCCTTGGCCGCCGTGTCCTCGCCGGTCGGCAGCCGGACGTTCCTGGCCGGCACGACGGTCGAGATGGCGTGCTTGTAGACCATCTGGCTCACCGTATTGCGGAGCAACACGACAAACTGGTCGAACGAGTCAATCTGGCCCTGCAGTTTGATCCCGTTGACCAGGTAAATGGACACGGGCACCCGTTCCTTGCGCAGCGCATTCAGAAACGGATCCTGCAACGACTGCCCTTTGGCCATCTCGATATCTCCTTGTTATTTCTAGGAATTATATTCCGCCTCGGCGGTATTGCGGGGTCGTCCTTCCGTGGGCCTGAGCCCCTCGATCCGGCCTCAAAAGGCGGCCGGCCAAGCGTCAAATAGTAGCATTTCAGTCCGGTTCCAAATAGCCGTCCGCCTCCATCCACGCGGCCACGCGGGCTTCAATCTGGGCCCGGGCGGTCTTTTCAAGGGGGTCGAACCATTCGGCACCCGGCTCCGCACGCAGCCAGGTGAGCTGCCGCCGAGCCAGCTGCCGGGTCGCGACCACGGCCCGTTCCACCGCCTGCGGCAGCGAGGCCTCACCCGCCAGATAGGTCCAGATCTGCCGGTAGCCGACCGCCCGGATCGAGGGCAGTCCCGGGCCCAGATCCCCGCGTCCGTAGAGGCTTCGAACCTCCTCGACCAGCCCGAGTTCCATCATGCCGGCAAATCTTTGCTCGATGCGTGCCGACAGCAGGGCGCGATCGGCGGGCGCGAGCACGAGCTTGAGGTCGCCGACCCGTGACCCGGCGCGCAGGTCCTGCCGATGGGCCGCGCTCACGGGGCGCCCCGTCAGCTCGATGACCTCGAGGGCCCGCTGGATGCGCTGGCGGTCGCCGGGCCGGATTCGCGCCGCCGCCGCGGGATCGAGGCGGGCCAGCTCGGCGTGCAGCGCAGGCCAGCCCGCTGCCGCCGCCCTGGCGTCGATCCGGCGGCGCACGGCCGGATCGGCAGCGGGCAATTTCGCGATCCCGGACTGCAGTGCACGGAAGTACAGCATGGTCCCGCCCACCAGCAGCGGCACGCGTCCCCTGCCCCGGATGTCCGCCATCGCCCTGGCCGCGTCCTCGAGGAACCGTCCCGTGGAGTACGCGTCGGCCGGGTCGACGATATCGACGAGGTGGTGCGGCAGTTCCCGGCGGATGTCCGCGGCAGGCTTCGCGGTGCCGATGTCCATGCCTCGATACACGAGCGCCGAGTCGACGCTCACGATCTCCACCGGCAGGCCCCGGGCGAGTTGCACTGCGACGTCGGACTTGCCGGCCCCGGTAGGGCCCATCAGCAGAATCGCAGGAGCGTTCACGACTTGGCGGGCCGCTCAGCGACCCCGCAGGAACAGCCGATCCAGCTCCTCGAGCGAGATCCGGGTCCAGGTCGGCCGTCCGTGATTGCACTGGTCGGTACGATCGGTTCGCTCCATCTCTCGCAGCAGGGCGTTCATTTCGGGAACCGTCATTGAGCGGTGGGCGCGAATCGCCGCCCTGCAGGCCAGGCTCGCGAGCAGCTCGTTCTGGCGCTGCTCGATCCGGTGGGTAGCCCCGTGCTCGCCGAGGTCGGCCAGCGCATCGCGCAGCACGACGGCCACGTCGCCGCCCGCCAGCGCCGCCGGCACCTCGCGTATGGCCACCGTGGTCGGCGCGACACGATCGACGACCAGTCCGGCCGCGGCCAGCGCTTCCGAATGCTCCTCGGCCAGCGCCGCCCCGGCCTCGCCGACCTCGACCGCGGCGGGCACGAGCAGCGCCTGCCGGTCCCCTCCCCCCGCAGCCTGCGAAGCCTTCAGGCGCTCGTAGAGCACGCGCTCGTGGGCGGCGTGCATGTCGACCAGCACGATCCCCTCGGCCGTCTGCGCCAGGATGAAGATCCCGTGCAGCTGCGCGACGGCGAAACCGAGCGGCGGCGTCCCCGAAGGCCTCCACTCCGCCACGGGCGACTCGTTCACGCGCCGTGCGAGCTCCGTCCAGTCGGTGCCGGACGCGATCGTGGGCGGCACGCCGAGAGGCAAGCCGTTCGACGAGCCGCCCGCGAGGACGGTCGCCTCCGTCGCTCCGCGGCGGTCTGCGTCGGGGCGCGTGGCCGCCAGCGCGCGCTCGACGCTGCGAAAGACGAAGTCGTGTACGTGCCGCCCGTCCCGGAAACGCAGCTCGAGCTTCTGCGGATGTGCGTTGACGTCGACCTGCCCGGGGTCGAGCTCCAGGTACAGGAGGTAGGCGGGCTGCCGCCCGCCGTACAGGACGTCCTGGTAAGCCAGCCGCACGGCGTTGGCGAGCAGCCGGTCGCGCACCATGCGGCCGTTGACGAAGAAGTACTGCTGGTCGGCCTGGCTCCGGGCGTAGGTCGGCAGACCGAGCCAGCCGGTGAGCCTTAGCGGGCCGCCCGCGTGCTCGAGGTGGATCGCGTGGCGCACGAACTCCTCGCCCACGAGGCGCGCGATGCGCGACTCTTGCTCCGCCCGGTCGGTCGCCGGCGGCAACGAGAAGACCTCGCGCCGGTTGTGTGCGAGCGCGAAGGCGGCATCGAATCGCGAGAGTGCCAGCCGGCTGATCGTACGCAGGATGTGCTGGAACTCGGTCGCCTCGGTACGCAGGAACTTGCGCCGCGCCGGAATGCCGTGAAACAGGTCGCGCACCTCGACGGTCGTGCCACGGGGATGCGCGGCCGGACGCGGCTCGCTGCGGCGACCGTCGGCCACCTCGACCTCGGTGGCCGCCGTCCCCTGCTCCGCGGAGACGATCCGGAACCTGGAGACGGATGCGATCGAGGGCAGCGCCTCGCCGCGAAAACCGAGCGAGCGCACCGCCGCGAGGTCCTCGGCGCGCGCGATCTTGCTAGTGGCGTGCCGCTCGATCGCGAGCGGCAGCTCCGCGGCGGGGATGCCCGTGCCGTCGTCCCGGACGCGGATCAGCGCCGTGCCGCCTCGCTCGACCTCGACGGACAACCGGCACGCTCCCGCGTCGAGCGCGTTCTCCACCAGCTCCTTGACGACCGAAGCGGGCCGCTCCACGACCTCGCCGGCGGCGATCTGGTTGACGAGATTGTCGGGCAGCAGGCGGATCGGCATGGGGGACCCCGTCGCGGGCCCACGAGTCTAGGCGATGTCCGTCCCGGCCGCATGGGCCGGTGGGACGACCGTCAGGTACCGCTGGTCCGCGCCGGAATCTCGAGCACCGTGCCGACCCGCAGCGTGTCGTCCGGTAGCTTGTTGTGGCTCTGCAGCGACTCGACGCTGACCGCGTAGCGTCCGGCCAGCTCGGAGAGCGACTCGCCTGCCACCACGACGTGGCGCAGCGGCTGGCCACGCTCGGCGGCCGCGAGCTGGGCGACGCGCGTGCCAGGCGGCGGGTTGTCGTAGAAGTAGCGCCTAACGCCGGCGTGGATGGCGGAGGCCAGCCGCTCCTGGTGCGAGGCGTCCCGGAGCTTGCGCTCCTCCTCGGGATTGGAGATGTAGGCCGTCTCGACGAGGATCGATGGAATGTCGGGGGACGTCAGCACGATCAGGCTGGCGTGCTGCACCTCGCTCTTCTTGAGTTCCCCGACGCGGTCGAGCTCGGTGAGTACGCGAGCCGCCGCATCCCGGCTCGCGCTGATCGAGGCGTTCTGGGAGAGGTCCAGGAGAACCGAGGCGAGCACGTCGTCCTTGTCGTCGAGCGACACGCCGCCGACCAGGTCCGCCGCGTTCTCGCGATCCGCCAGCCAGCGTGCCGCCTCGCCGCTCGCGCGCCCGCGCGACAGCACGTACACCGAGGAACCCTTGACCGACCGGTTGTAGAACGCGTCCGCGTGGACCGATACGAACAGGTCTGCCTGGTTGATTCGCGCCCGCCGCAGACGCTCGCGGAACGGCACGAAATAGTCGCCCGTGCGGGTCATCACCGCCCGCATCCCGGGCTCGGCGTTGATGCGCTCCGCCAGTCGCCGCGCGATCCTGAGGGCGACGTCCTTCTCCCGGGTGCCGCGCTTGCCGATCGCCCCGGGATCCTCGCCCCCGTGCCCGGCGTCGATCGCGACGACGAGGTCACGCTGGCCGGGAGGCTGGTGCGCGGCGACGATCGGCGCGGGTGCCCCGGTGCCCGTCCCGAGGTCGACCACCAACCGGTGGCCGTAAGTGTCGTTGGGGGGTGTGAGAAAGCTCTCCACGCTGGTGCGGGAGGCGAGATCGAGCACCACGCGAAGCTTGCCGCCCGGCTGGGCGCCGGTCCGCACGCTGCGGACCACGCCGCCATCTGCCGGGACCGACGGGTGCGCCGGGTCGATCCGCGTGCCTTCGAGGTCGACGACGACGCGCTCGGGATTCGTGAGCGTGAAGACCTCGAAACGGACGGGCTCGGTCAGGTCGAGCACCACGCGGGTCGAGGTCGGGCTGGCCCAGAGGCGGATGTCCTGAACGTCGGCGGCCTGGGCAACCGTCGCGAGACCGACGAGTGCCAGCAACAAAACGAGCCTTGCGCGCATGGCGATCCGCCGTGGCCGTCCCCGACTGCGCCACAATCTACTTTTCTGGACATATTATTTCAAGTGGATCAGCGGGATAGAGGCAACTCTTAAGAGAGTTCAGCGATCTGGTCGGCCCGATCCCCGGTCAGTTGCTGGAGCCAGGCGGCGCCGGCCTCGGTGCCGGGCACCAGGGTGAGCCGTCGCCCGGCCCCCGCATAGTCGATTCGGCAGGCGAGATCGACGGGGCCGAGTGCGCCCGGCGCCCTTTCGGGCCACTCGACCATCGTGAGCCGGCTCGTGCCCCGGGACTCCCGGTACCCCAGGGCCTCCAGTTCATCGGCGCCGGACAGCCGGTAGAGGTCCACGTGCAGCACCTGGCCACCCGGGAGGTCGTAAGGTTCGACGAGCGTGTAGGTGGGGCTGCGCACCGGGCCGGTCGCGCCCAGTGTGCGCAGCAGCGCCCGGGCCAGCGTGGTCTTGCCGGCGCCGAGGTCTCCCTCGAGCGCGAGCAGGAGGCCCGTTGCGTCCCCGGGCAGGGCCCGCGCCAGCGCCTGACCGGCCGCCTGCGTATCGGACTCCCGGGACGCTTCCAGGATCAGGCGGGATTGACGCACTCGCGCAGCCTGTCGATGACGTCGGTGGCCAGCAGGCCCCGCTCTCCGCCGCGAGCCGCGAGATCCCCGGCGGCGGCGTGCACCAGCACGCCCACGGCCGCCGCCGCCTCCGCATCGCGGTGCTGCGCCCACACCGCAGCGACGACGCCCGTGAGCACATCACCCATACCGGCCGTCGCCATGCCCGGGTTGCCGGCAGTACACACCCAAGGCAGTCCCGAGGGACCCAGCACCAGGCTGGCCGCCCCCTTCAGGACGGCCACGCCTCCGAAACGGTCGACGAGTGCCCGGACGGATCCGAGCCGGTCTGCCTGGACCTCGGCCGGGGAACGCCCCAGCAGCCGGGCGGCTTCGCCAGGATGCGGCGTCAGGATCCAGTCGTCCCGACGGCGCTGCCCGGCCGCCAGCAGGTTGAGCCCGTCCGCATCGACCACCACCGGCTTGCCGGCCGCAAGCGCGGCCTCGAACATCGCCTGCGACCACTCCCCGCGACCGAGTCCCGGCCCCAGAGCGATCACGTCGGTCTGCGCGAGCAGCGCCTCGAGCTCGCGGGCGGAGCCGATGGCATGGCAGATGATCTCGGGCCGGCCGGCTACGATGGCGGCGACGTGCTCCGCACGGGTGGCCACCGTCACCAGGCCCGCCCCGGCTCGCAGCGCCGCCGCTGCGGCAAGCCGAGCGGCGCCGGGCATGCCCGGACCTCCGCCGACGACGAGCACGCGCCCGTTCTCGCCCTTGTGCGCCGCCCGTCGCCGACGCGGCAGCACGCGCGCCGCATCGGCCGCATCGATGCGCCGCATCACCGTCGCCATCCCGCCGGCATCCTGCGGCACGCCGAGGCCGGCGAAGGACAGCATCCCCACGAGGTCCGGCCCGTCGCCGAGGACCAACCCGGCCTTGAGGCCGACGAAGGTGATGGTGCGATCCGCGCGGACGGCGCGGCCCATCGTCGCGCCGCTGTCCGCGTGCAGGCCCGACGGCACGTCGAGTGCCAGCACCGGCCTGGCCGCGGCTTTGACCGCGTCGATGCAACGAGCATAGGCACCGCGCACCTCGCGATCGAGCCCCGTGCCGAGCATCGCGTCGACCACCAGGTCCGCCTCCGGCAGCAGGGATGCATCGAATTCCCGGGCCTGTCCGCCGTGGGCGAGGAAGTCCGCGTGGGCCCGCGCGGCATCGCCGCCGAGCCGCGACGGATCCGAGAGGGAGGCCAACGTCACCTCGAGGCCGGCAGCCCGCGCGAGGCGCGCCACGACGTAGCCGTCGCCAGCGTTGTTGCCCGACCCGCAGAGCACCAGCAGCCGGCGTGCCTCGGGCCAGGCCTCGACGATGAGGTCGAGCGCCGCCTCGCCGGCGCGGGTCATGAGCGTGTACCCCGGGATGCCGAGGCGCTCGATCGCCCACCGGTCCATGTCGCGCACCTGTTGCGCGGTGTGGAAGGCGGTGGGCAGCACGCTCATGCGCCTGATTATACTGGCCGGAGATCCGCCGGAATCGCGGCATGACCCACTCCTTCTCCGCGGCCGAACTCGTCCGCATCAAGTCACGCCTCGCCGAGCTCGCGGCAGGGCTCGGCTTCCAGCAACTCGGCGTGGCCGGGATCGACCTCGCGGCGGACGAGGCACGACTGGAGCGCTGGCTCGCCGAGGGACGCCACGGCACGATGAAGTTCATGACCCGTCACGGGCGCCGTCGCAGCCGGCCTGCCGAGCTGATCCCCGGCACCCTGCGGGTCATCTGCGTACGCATGGACTGCTTTGCACCCGATGCGGCGGCGGCAGAGGGTGTCCTCGCCGACGGCAGCCGCGCCTACGTCGCCCGCTACGCGCTCGGTCGCGACTACCACCACATCGTTCGCAACCGGCTGCAGAAGCTGGCCGACGCGCTCGCGAAGGAGATCGGGCCGTTCGGCTACCGCGCCTTCGTCGACTCGGGGCCGGTACTGGAGAAGCCGCTGGCCCGAGATGCCGGACTCGGATGGATCGGCAAGCACACCAACCTGATCCACCCGCGTGCCGGCTCCCAGTTCGTGCTCGGCGAACTGTTCACCGACCTGCCCCTGCCGGTGGACTCGCCGGCCGTGGACCGCTGCGGCACGTGCACGGCCTGCCTTCCGGCGTGCCCGACCGGCGCAATCACCGCGCCCTACCAGCTCGACGCGAGGCTCTGCATCTCCTACCTGACGATCGAGTATCACGGCTCCATCCCCGAGCCATTGCGCGAGCCGATCGGAAACCGGGTATTCGGCTGCGACGACTGCCAGCTCGCCTGCCCCTGGAACAAGTTCGCCGCAGCGGCCTCCGACCCGGGCTTCCGCAGCCGCAACGGCCTCGACGCGGCCGAGCTCGCCGAACTCTTCGGCTGGAGCGAGGCCGAGTACCTGGAAAGGACGCGCGGCAGCGCCCTGAGACGGCTTGGATACCGGCGCTGGCTCAGGAATCTCGCCGTGGCGCTCGGCAATGCACCGGCCTCGCCGCGGGCCGCCGCTGCGCTCGGCGCAAGGCGGGAATTCCCGGACGACATGGTCCGCGAACACGTCGCGTGGGCGCTCATGCGGCAGGAGGCCGCCGGCGCCCGGAGCCGGGCTGGCTAGCCCAGGCGGATCCTCACGTTGTCGATCAGCCGCGTCCTGCCGAGCCGCGCGGCGGTGAGCACCACGAACTCCACGTCTCCCTCGCGCGGCGGCAGCAGGTCCTGCGCACGGCGCACCGAGAAGTAGTCCGGCTCGAATCCCTCCCGCGTCAGGGCGACCATGCCCTCGGTCTCGATGTCCTCCCAGCCGCGCTCGCCGTCGACGATGCGCTTGCCCGCGGCGCACAGGGCGCGATACAGCTGCGGCGCGTGGTCACGCTCGGCCTGGGAGAGGTACTGGTTGCGCGAGGACATGGCGAGTCCGTCGCGCTCGCGCACGATTGGGCCGCCAATCACCTCGATCGGCAGGCACAGGTCACGCACCAGCCGGCGGATGACGATCAGCTGCTGGTAATCCTTGTCCCCGAAGACAGCGATATCCGGCGTGATGATGTTGAACAGCTTGGTCACGACCGTCGCCACCCCGGCGAAGTGGCCGGGCCGGAAGTGGCCCTCGAGCATGCCCGAGAACGCCGGCGAGTCGACGATGGTCGTGCCGTCCACGCCGTCCGGGTACATCTCGAATGCGGTCGGCGCGAAGACGAGGTCGACGCCTTCCCGGGCCAGCAGCTCCCCGTCGCGCTCCGAGGTGCGCGGGTAGGTATTGAAGTCCTCCCCCGGCCCGAATTGCAGCGGGTTCACGAAGACGCTGACCACCACACGATCGGCGGGCTCGAGCGCGAGGCGCACCAGGCTCAGGTGCCCGTCGTGCAGGTTGCCCATGGTGGGAACGAGGCCCACCCGCGCGCCCTCCGCCCGCCAGGCCGCGACCCGCTCGCGAACCGTGTGGATGCGGTTCAGCGTCTCCACGGGAAGCCTCAGAAGCAGTGCTCGGGAGCCGGGTAGGAGCGGTCCTTGACGGCCTTGACGTACGCCTCGAGTGCGGCGAGCGGGCTGGCCGCGCCTTCCATGAAATTCTTCGTGAAGCGCGGCTTGCGGCCGGGCGTGAGGTCGAGGATGTCGTACAGCACGAGCACCTGGCCGTCCACGTCCGGGCCGGCACCGATGCCGATCACCGGGACCTCCAGGGTCTGCGTGATCTCCGCGCCGAGCCCCGCGGGCACGCACTCGAGCAGCACGATGTCCGCGCCCGAGTTCTGCAGGTCCAGCGCCTCCCGCTTCATGCGCTCCGCGGCATCCGCGTCGCGCCCCTGCACGCGGAACCCGCCGACCTTGTGCACCGACTGGGGCCTGAGCCCGATGTGTGCGCAGACGGGGATGTCGTGCGCGGCCAGGAACTCGACGATCCCCAGTTGGCCCGTGCCGCTTTCGAGCTTGACCATCTTCGCGCCGCCCTCCTGCATCAGCCGGACGGCGTTGGCGAGCGCCTGGTCACGGGTGGCGTAGCTCATGAAGGGCATGTCCGCCACGAGAAACGGTCGTCCGAGCCCGCGGGCCACGGCGCGGGAGTGGTAGACCATGTCGTCCATCGTGACCGGGACCGTCGTCTCGTGGCCCTGGATCACCATGCCGAGCGAGTCGCCGACGAGCACGACGTCTACGCCGGCCATGTCGACCAGCATGGCGAAGCTCGCGTCGTAGGCGGTCAGCCAGGCGATCTTCTCGCCCTCCGCCTTCATCTTCTGCAGCGTGCCCATGTTCACCGGGGGCCGGGGCGAGCCACGCTGCTCGAGCTGGGTATACATGATCTACTCCTGGGGAGCGGGCGAAGCATGGACCACGCCCCTGCAAACATCAACCGCAGGGCGTCAGGGCTTCAGCGGATTGAAGTAGTGCCGGCCGCGGGTGGTGCGGCGAATCGTATCGAACAGCTCCTCGAAATCGCGCGAATCGCCGACCGGGTCGATGGCCTCCGCATTGACGATCAGCAGCGGCGAAGCCGCGTACTGATGGAAGAAGCGGGTGTAGGCGTCGATGAGCCTCTCGAGGTAGTCGCGCTCGATGTACTTCTCGTACCGGATGCCGCGGCGCGCGATGCGCTCCATCAACACGTCGACCGGCGCCTGCAGGAACACCACCAGGTCGGGCCGCGGCGCGTCGAGCGACAGCCGCGCGTAGACCTGCTCGTAGAGCGCGTACTCCTCGTCGTCGAGCGTGATGCGCGCGAACAGCCGGTCCTTGTCGAGCAGGTAGTCGCCGACCCGGATCGGCGCGAACATGTCCTGCTGACGAAGCTCCTGGAGCTGGCGGGCGCGTTGGAACAGGAAGTACAGCTGCGCGGGAAACGCGGCCGCCCGCGGATTCCGGTAGAAGCGCTCGAGGAAAGGATTCTCCTCGGCCTGCTCGAGCACCGACTCCGCTCCCACGGCGGTGGCGATCTTGCGGGCCAGCGTGGTCTTGCCGACGCCGATCGGGCCTTCGACGACGACGAGCCGGTGCGGCCAGGCTTCCGGGTGGGTCTGGGTCACGGGTCGCTCATTGTGCCAGCGGCACGCTGCCCCGGTCCTGCACGCGACCGGCCAGGGTCTTCACGCGTCCCCTCCCGGGAATCCACAGGTCGGGGGCGACTTCAGCCAGAGGATACAGGACGAAATCCCGGTCCTGCACGCCGGGATGCGGCAATCGCAGGTCGGTCTCCTCGCTTTCGAGGTCGCCGAGCACAAGCAGGTCCAGGTCGATGGACCTCGGACCCCAGCGCACGACCGGCTCGGCCCGACCGAGGTTGCGCTCGAGGCCCTTCAGCTCGGCCAGGAGCGCGCGCGCAGGCAGGCGGGTCAGCAAGCCTGCCACCGCGTTGACGAACTCGGGCTGGTCGGAAGGGCCCAGCGGCGGTGATCGCCACAGTCGGGACGAGGCGACGTGGACCGTTTCCGGGAGTCCTGCCAAGCGTTCGAGCGCGCGACCTACCTGCCGGGCGGGGTCCTCGAGGTTGCTGCCGAGCGCAACGTACGCCGGGCGCCACCGCCGTTCGGTCATCGGCTCAGGTCTGGGGGGCCGGTCGCCTGCGGCGTCGACCGCCGCGGCGCCGGCGGCGCCCACCGCCGTCCGACGGTCCCGACTCCTCTGCCAGGGCGTCCACCCGGCGTTGCCGCTCCTCGAGCGGGATCTCCTGGATCTCCGTCCACCAGCGGCCGAGCTCCGGATCCTCCTCGCCCGCCTCCACTCGCAACAGCAGGAAATCGTAGGCCGCGCGGAAGCGCGGATGAGTGAGAAGCGCAAGCGCCTTGCGTCCTGCCCGGCGATGGAAGCGTGGCTGCAGGGCGAGCATTTCCCGCATCGGAATCGAATACCGTTTCGGGAGGCTGACCCGGCGCACCTGGGAGACAACCACCTCGTCGCATGCCTCAGCGATTGCCTGGCCCGCGGGCAGGCCGCCATCGAAGCGTCGCTGCGCGGCTACGGAGATCGGCCCGAACAGGATCACTGCGAACAGGAACATCGGAGTGAGGGTCCTGCCGTCCGCCGCCCGCTCGTCGGTCGAGGCGAGCCCTGCCGCGAGCAGACGGCTCGCCATGCCGTCCGGCTCGTCCTCCAGATGGCGGGCCGTCGCCGGAAACAGGTGCTCGAACATCCGGTATTCGCGCAACAGGTCGAAGGATCGCCTGGCGTGGCCGGTCAGGAAGAGCTTCTGGATCTCGTCCAGCAGGCGCGCGGGCGGCACGCCGTCCAGCAGGTCCGCCAGAGCGGGAACCGGGTCGCGTGTCGCCGGGTCCAGCGAGAAGCCGAGCTTGGCCTGGAAACGGACGGCACGCAGCATCCGCACCGGATCCTCGCGGTAGCGCTGCTCCGGGTCGCCGATCAATCGCAGCGTGCTCGAGCGGATGTCGGTCACGCCGCCGACGTAGTCCCAGATCGAGAAGTCCTCGATGTTGTAGTAGAGCGCGTTGCACGTGAAGTCGCGCCGCCATACGTCCTGTTCGATGGTGCCGTACACGTTGTCGCGCAGGATACGCCCGCGGTGATCCAGCAGGCGCTGATCATCTGGAGCGACCGTTCGTTCCGCCTCGAGCTCGGCCTCGCCCTCCGGCTCCTCGATGCTGCCTTCCTCGTCCGGCTCTCCGGGATCGTGCACTGCCCGGAATGTCGCCACCTCGACGACGTGCTGTCCGAAGCGCACGTGGGCGAGTCGGAACCGGCGGCCTATCAGTCGGCAGTTGCGGAACAGGGCCCGTACCTCGTCCGGTGTCGCGTTGGTCGCGACGTCGAAGTCCTTGGGCTTGACCCCGAGCATGATGTCGCGCACGCAGCCGCCGACCAGGAACGCCTGATGGCCGGCGTCCCGGAGCCGGTAGAGGACCTTCAGTGCGCTGGGGGCAATGAGCGAGCGCGAGACGTTGTGCTCGGCGCGGGGAATGATGGCCGGTCCGGTCGGCTCTTGGGCTGCTGGGTCGTTCAAAAAGGAGCAGGTCCGCTTGTGGTGGTGGGTTGGGCAGATATAATACACGGCCCTCGGGCCCTGCCTGCCCGTGAGGCGACAGACCAACCAGCGCTCCCATCGTCTAGAGGCCCAGGACACAGCCCTCTCAAGGCTGGTACGGGGGTTCGAATCCCCCTGGGAGCGCCAACCTCGCGTGATGACCGCAAGGGATGAGAACCCCCGTAGGGGGTTCGACGAGCGAGCGCGGCTGCGCTCGCGAAGGACCGCGACGCGCAACGCGCGGCGCGGGTCCCGAGCCACTCGGCGAGGGACGAGGGCCGCAGGCCCGAGCAATCCCCCTGGGAGCGCCAACCTCACGACGCTGCGCTGAGTCGACGTCGCCGGCGGCACCAGCGCGTGCGGCGTCCACCCGCGGCCGCGCCGTACCGTTTCAGTCGCGAAGCCCCTGCAGGCTCGCCAGGTACCAGCGGTAGGTCTCCTCGATGCCCGCGCGTAGCGGGATGCGCGGCGTCCAGCCGAGCGCCTCGAGCTTCGAGGTGTCGAGCAGCTTGCGCGGCGTGCCGTCCGGCTTCGTCTCGTCGAACACGATGCGGCCTTCGAAGCCGGTGACGTCGGCCATGAGGTAGGCCAGCTCGCGGATGGTGGCGTCCTGTCCCCAGCCGACGTTGATCGGCTCCTCGTCCTCGTAGTGGCGCATCAGGAACAGGCAGGCGTCCGCGAGATCGTCGACGTGCAGGAACTCGCGCCGCGGCGTGCCGCTGCCCCAGACGACGACCTCCGGCGCCTCGGCCTGCGCAGCCTCGTGGAACTTGCGCATCAGCGCCGGCAGCACATGCGAGGTCTCGAGGTCGAAGTTGTCTCCCGGCCCGTAGAGGTTGGTCGGCATCACGGAGATGGCGTCGAAGCCGTGCTGCCGCCTGAGCGCCTGGCAGAGCTTGATGCCGGCGATCTTGGCGATGGCGTACCACTGGTTGGTCGGCTCGAGCGGCCCGGTCAGCAGGGACTCCTCCGGCATCGGCTGCGGCGCGAGGCGGGGATAGATGCAGCTCGAGCCTAGGAACATGAGCTTGCGCACGCCGTGGCGCTGGGCGGCATCGATGACGTTCGTCTGGATCTGCAGGTTGTCGCGCAGGAAGTCGGCGGGATAGCTGTCATTCGCGTGAATGCCGCCGACGCGCGCCGCGGCCAGGAAGACATAGTCCGGGCGTTCGGCAGCGAAGAAGGCCTCGACCTCGTTCTGCCGGGTCAGGTCGAGCTCGCCGCGCTCGCGCAAGAGCAGCCGTTGGTATCCGTCAGCCTGCAGCTTGCGTACGAGCGCGCCTCCCACCAGGCCCCTGTGGCCGGCGACGTAGACGAGACCCTCCGGGTACATCACGACGGTGCGGCTACTCGTGATGGCTGTAGGTCCGGAATCCCTCGCGCTGCACGAGTGCATCGCGGCGCGCGATATCGAGGTCCTCGGCCACCATTTCCCGTACGAGCTCGTCGAAGGTGGTGCGCGCCCGCCAGCCGAGCTTCTCGCGCGCCCTGGTCGGGTCGCCCAACAGCGTTTCCACCTCGGTTGGGCGGAAGTAGCGCGGATCGATGCGGACCACGACCTTGCCGGTCTTGGCATCGACGCCCTGCTCGTCCGTGCCGGCGCCGCGCCACTCGATGCGCATGCCGAGCTCCGCACCTGCGCCCACCACGAACTCGCGCACGGCATGCTGCTCGCCGGTGGCGATGACGAAGTCCTCGGGCGCGTCCTGCTGCAGCATCAGCCACTGCGCCTCGACGTAGTCGCGGGCGTGGCCCCAGTCGCGCAGCGAGTCGAGGTTGCCCAGGTACAGGCAGCTGTCGAGCCCCTCGGCGATGCGGGCGAGGCCGCGGGTGATCTTGCGCGTCACGAAGGTCTCGCCCCGGATCGGCGACTCGTGGTTGAAGAGGATGCCGCTGCAGGCGTACATCCCGTAGGCCTCGCGGTAGTTCACCGTGATCCAGTGCGCGTAGACCTTGGCCGCGCCGTAGGGCGAGCGCGGGTAGAAGGGCGTGGTCTCGCGCTGCGGCACCTCCTGCACCATGCCGAACATCTCGGAGGTGGAGGCCTGGTAGAAGCGGGTGTGCTTCGCGAGTCCGAGGATCCGGATGGCCTCGAGGAGCCTCAGGGTGCCGAGTGCGTCCGCGTTCGCCGTGTACTCGGGCGTCTCGAAGGAGACTGCCACGTGGCTCTGCGCGGCGAGGTTGTAGATCTCGTCCGGGCGGACCTGCTGGACGATGCGGATCAGGTTGGTGGCATCGGTCAGGTCGCCGTAGTGCAACTGCATGCGCACGTCGCGCTCGTGCGGGTCCTGGTAGAGGTGGTCGATTCGATCCGTATTGAACGACGAGGCGCGGCGCTTGATTCCATGGACCTCGTAGCCCTTGCCGAGCAGGAACTCGGCGAGGTAGGCGCCGTCCTGCCCGGTGATGCCGGTGATCAATGCTCGCTTGGTCAAGACTCGCGCTCCGAATAGACTCCTCGAAGAAGCACGGCAGTATCACCATGAAAGATGACAACCACAAGCAGCCCGGACGGGACGATTCGATCCGGATCGCAATGTGGTCCGGGCCACGCAACATCTCGACGACGCTGATGCGTGCCTGGGGATCGCGCGCCGACACGCTCGTCTGCGACGAGCCGCTCTATGCCCACTACCTGCTCGCCACCGGCGCACCGCATCCGGGCCGGGAGGAAGTGATCGCCGCGCACGAGACGGACTGGCGCCGCGTCGCCGACTGGCTGACCGGTCCCGTTCCCGAAGGCCGGTCCGTCTTCTACCAGAAGCACATGGCCAAGCACCTGCTGTCGGACATCGACCGCGGCTGGCTCGACGCTTTGACGCACGCCTTCCTGATCCGCGATCCGGCCGACATGCTCGCCTCCTACAGCCGGGTGATGCCCGACCCGGACATCGGGGACACCGGGCTGCCGGTGCAGTGGGAACTCTTCGAGCGCGCCGCGCAGCGCACCGGCGTCGCCCCGCCGGTGATCGACTGCGACGACGTCCTGTCGGATCCGCGCGGCGTGCTGCGGAGACTCTGCGCCGCGCTGGGCGTGGCCTTCGACGAGGCCATGCTCGAATGGCCCGCCGGCCGGCGGGAGACCGACGGGGTGTGGGCACCCCACTGGTACGCAGCGGTCGAGGCCTCCACTGGCTTCGGGCCGCCGCGCCGGCAACGGGCGCAGCTCGACGACCCGGCTCTGCAGGTTCTGTCCGACCGCTGCCGTCCCTGGTATGAGCGCCTCGCGGCGTTCCGGATCACGCCCTGAGGCCTCCTCATGCTGCAGACCTTCGACGAGCGCAACCGCGACCTCATCGTCAACGTCAACGGCCGCCTGTTGCACCGTGACGAGGCCGGCATCAGCCCCTTCGACAGCGCCGTGCAGGGCGGGGATGCGGTCTGGGAAGGGCTGCGCGTGTACGAGGGCCGCATCTTCCGCCTCGAGCAGCATCTCGAGCGCCTGCGCCACTCGGCCCTCGCGCTGGCCTTCGAGCGCATTCCGCCAGCCGATCACATCATCGAGGAGATCCGGCGCACGCTCGAGGCCAACGGGATGCGGGACGGTGTCCACATCAGGCTCACGCTGACTCGTGGAGTCAAGGTGACTTCCGGCATGGACCCGCGACTGAACCAGTCAGGGCCCACGCTGATCGTGCTCGCGGAATACAAGGCGCCGGTGTATGGCCAGCAGGGTCTGACGCTAGTCACCGCGAGCATTCGCCGCTTCCCGCCCGACTGCCTCGATCCGAAGATCCACCACAACAACCTGCTGCAGTCGATCCTGGCGAAGATCGAGGCGAACGCCGCCGGGGCCGACGACGCCGTGATGCTGGATACGCGCGGGTTCGTGGCGGAGACCAACGCCACCCACCTGTTCCTGGTCGCGGCGGGGCGCGTCATGACGCCGCGCACGCTCGCCTGCCCGGAGGGGATCACGCGTGCGACCGTGCTCGAGCTCTGCGCAGCACACGGCATCCCCTCGGAGGAGCGCGACCTGTCGCTCGCCGAGTTCTACCGCGCCGGGGAGGTGTTCTGCACGGGCACGATGGGCGAGCTCGCTCCCGTGGCCCGGATCGACGGCCGCGCCATCGGCCGGCCGGGCGAGTGGCCGGTGACACGACGCCTCGGGGAACTCTACGCGGCGCTCACCCGCACCACGGGTTATCGCGTCGTCGACTGAGCCCCGCCGAGGTAGCGCTGCAGCGGCGCGGCGAGCAGCACCCCCATCGCCGCCATGCCGGAGAGACCGGCGACGAGCATCGCCGGCACGGCGACTACCGGCGCCTGCCCCGGCTTCAGGGCCACACCCGCCGCAGCCCACGCCAGCACGACGAGAAAAACGGGATCCCGCAGCACGCGCCAGGCCAGCAGGACGACGCCGGCGAGGGCGACCAGCATCAGCTGCGACCAAACCACCGGTTCGAGCGGGCCGGCACGGGAAGCGTAGGCGACGACGACGCTCAAGTTGGCGAGCGTCGCCACCGAAATCCATCCGAGGTAGAGGCTGAAAGGCAGGTCGACGCACCAGGATTCCGCAACCGACTCAGCGTCGGCAGCGCGGAGCACGCGATATGCCGCGATCAGGGCACCGAGCAACAGCAGCATCACCGCGAGCGTCGTACCGAGAGACTCCTGGTGCCAGAACCAGAGCCAGGCCGCGTTGGCCACGCCGGTGAAGACGTAGGCTGGCCGCACTGCCGCGACGCGGCGGGACGCGGCACCGTGCCCGGCCAGCTGGTAAAGCGTGAAGGCTGCCAGCGCGAGGTAGATCGCTCCCCATATCGAGAATGCCCATCCGGCGGGCGTGAACGGCAGGTCGTAGCGGGCCGCCACCTCGCCGGTTCGCACGCCGTTGATCCCGCGCGTGCTGGCCACGCCGTTCACCGCGAGCACCACGGCCGTCGCCAGCACGACCAGGGCCCGCTCCCACCACGCCGCCATGCTCGCCCTCTCCTTCTCCAGGCACGGATCAGGATGTCAGGATCTCCCGGCTCGCACCAGCCGGGATGTGGCTCACCCGCCTCGCCGCCCCCGGCTGCCGGCGCGGATTGCACTTATTGGTGCGGCGCCTCCGCGGGTGTAAACGTATCTTCAGGCCCTGCGGAAGGACTCGTCGATGGGCCACCGCAACGCAATGGTCGAGCTTGACCTGCGCGACCCTCTGTGGGAGCGCTTCTTTCTGGTCGCGCCGCTCGTCCTCATCGGCACGCGCGAGGCGGACGGGCACTACGACCTGGCCCCGAAACACATGGCCATGCCGGTCAGCTGGGACAACCATTTCGGTTTTGTCTGCGCCCCGACCCACGGCACCTACGTGAATGCGGTCCGCGAGCGGGAGTTCACGGTCAGCTACCCGACGTCCGATCAGCTGGTGATGACCAGCCTCATGGCCGCCCCGCGCCGCGACGACGGGACCAAGCCCAACGTCAGGCTGCTGGCGCTCACGCCGGCGACGCGGGTTTCCGCACCGCTCGTCGAGGGTGCCAGCCTGCAGCTCGAGTGCCGGCTCGAGCGCACCGTCGACGGCCTCGGGCTCAACAGCCTCGTCATCGGTCGGGTCATCTCGGCGCACGCCCCGGCTGCCGTGCTGCGGGCGTCGGAGCGCGACGACGCAGACGTGCTGCGGGAACAGCCGCTCGTCGCCTACCTGCACCCGGGACGCTTCGCCGTAATCGGCGACTCCCGCTCCTTCCCGATGCCCGCGGACATGCGCAGGTAGCGCCATGGGCCGGGTGGGGACTCGCCCGCGGGCACTGGCGAACTGGATGAGGGCGCAGCAGGCGGTGTTCGAGGCCTCGCTGCGCAGCCTGGCGGAATCCGAGTCGCCGTCGCGGGACCGGGAAGCCTGCGAACACGCCCGTGACGTCGTGGTGAGCATGCTGAAGGAGATCGGCTACGCGGTCCGCGTCACACGCATCGGATCGACCGCCGGCCACGTCCTGGCACGACGGGCCCGCGTGAGCCGCCGCGCGGGAGGCGCACAGCTGCTGCTCGGGCACTACGACACCGTCTGGCCGCGCGGCACGCTGGCATACATGCCGTACGTGGCGGAGCCGTCGCGCATCCGCGGTCCCGGCGTCTTTGACATGAAAGGAGGAATCGTCGAGGCCACGCTGGCACTGCGTGCCCTGGATCACTTCGGGCTCACGCCCCCGCTGGAGCCCGTGGTGTTCCTCAACTGCGACGAGGAGACTGGCAGCCGCGACTCCGGCCGGTACGTCCGCATGCTCGCCCGACGCGTCGAGCGTGTCTTCGTCCTCGAGCCTGCGCTCGGGCTGGACGGCCGGCTAAAGACCGTGCGCAAGGCGGTCGGCCGCTATACCGTGACCGTGACGGGCCGGGCGGCGCACGCCGGGCTCGACCCGGAAGCCGGCGCGAGCGCCATCCTCGAGCTCGCGATCGTCATCCAGAAGCTCTTCGACCTGAACGATTCAGCACGGGGCATCACGGTCAACGTCGGCACGATCGAAGGCGGGCTGCAGCCGAACGTCGTCGCGCCTGAGAGCCGGGCGGTCGTGGACTTGCGCGTCATGACCTCAGCGGACGCCCTGCGCATCGATCGCGCGATCCGCGAGCTGGCGCCGTCCACGCCTGGCACCCGCATCGAGGTCGAGGGTGGAATCGGCCGACCGCCGCTCGAGAACACTCGCCGCAACCGGGCGCTCTGGCTCGCGGCCTGCGAGGCCGCCGGGGCGCTAGGCATACCCATCGCGCAGGGCACGGCAGGCGGCGGCTCGGACGGCAGCACCACGAGTCAGTTTGCCGCCACGCTCGACGGCCTCGGTGCAGTCGGTGACGGGGCGCACGCCAGCCACGAGCACCTCGACGTCGAGCGCACCCTCGAGCGCGCGGCCCTGCTGGCGATGCTGTTGATGACCCCGCGCCTGGCAGGCGACGGACGGGAGGCCGCATGAGCTTCGTGCGGCCGCTCCTGACGTCGGTTACGCGACGCTCGGATCTCGCCTCGGCGGGTTTCGACGTCACGGCACTGCCACGGGATCGCTGGGCGAGCGCAGACTTCGTCGTCGCCGAGGTGCTCGGCCTGGCCCGCTACCCCTTCGAGGTTGCCTGCGGTCGCCGTGTGGAGGCCGTCGCCGGAGACCTGATCGTCGGCGCGTTTGGCAAGCGTCAGGCCACGCTGGAAGTGGTCGGCGACTGGGAGGACGTCGGCGAGGACGGCTTGCTGGACGCCCTGACGGGGGCCGGTGTCCTCGGCAGGGCAACGTCGGTGTCGCCCTGGATCCACCCCCTGACGCCGTTGCGGTACGTCGGTCACGCCACACGTGACGGCCAGCCGCTGCGAATGGCCGACTTCGCACTGCGCGCCCGACGTAATCGTCTCGTCGCGCCGGTCGTGCTCATCGTCGGGACGTCGATGTCGGCAGGAAAGACCACGGCGGCCCGGGTGATCGTCCGGCTGCTGGCCGCGCGCGGACTGCGTGTGGTGGCGGCCAAGGTGACCGGCGCCGCGCGATATCGCGACATGCTCGGCTGCCTCGACGCGGGCGCCGCCGCCGTGTTCGACTTTGTCGACGTCGGGCTGCCGTCCTCCATCGCCCCGCCCCGCGAGTACGGTCGCTTGCTCGACGTCCTGCTGTCGAACATCGCCGGTCAAAGTCCCGACGCCGTGGTGATCGAGGCGGGCGCCTCGCCGCTCGAACCATACAACGGCGCCATCGCGGTCCGCAGGCTGCGACGCCTCACGCGGGCGGTCGTGCTCGCGGCCTCCGACCCCTACGCGGTCCTCGGCGTGCAGGAGGCATTCCGCCTCAGGCCCGACGTGGTGACGGGCCCCGCCGCCAACACCTCGGCCGGAGTGGCCCTTTCCGAGAAGCTGAGCGGCGCACGGGCGCTCAATGTGCTGGACCATGCCGCCGCGAGCGAGCTCGACGGCATTCTCCTGGGCCGGATTCAGCCGGGGCGGCGCCGACCGGCGCGGCCCCGCACCAGCTCGGGACAGCGAGGGCGTTCAGGCACCCTCCCGCGACGCGGATCGACCGCACCGGCACGACGGAAGGATGCCTCGCCGGCCGGACCGTGAACCGCGTCACGAAACGGGGTCCGTGCCCCGCGAGGCCGACTGCGAAGTCGTATCTTGAACGCAACGACCTCCAACCGGCCAGCCGGAGAACCGGCCGATGACGCCTGCGGACGAACGCATCACGGCATTGCTCAGCAAGTGGGCAAAGAGCCTCGACCTGCACTCGCGATACACCGAGCTGACCGACGACCAGTACTGGCTCGTTCAACCGTGGCCGGAACACCAGCGACCGAACCGCTGGATCGTGGATCTCGCCGGCCAGCGGTTGTCGGAACTGCTGCGCATCTTTCAGTCCCGTGTCGCAGCCGGCGATCAGTCGCTCGCCGAGGCGCTGGAGCTGATGCTCTTCCTGACGAACCTGGTCGGATCGCAGCACGTCCAGCGCTTCATCCCGATGGCCGAGCCGGAGCAGGAGCGCCCCATCCAGTCCCTGACAGTGCGGTCGGCCCACGCGGCTGTGCCCCCGGCTGGACCGGCGTCCCGGCCACCGACAGACGCATCCCCAGGAATCCAGAGACCGGACTCGGCGCCTCCTGCCGCCCGACCAAAGCAGCCGACTCCGGCGCCTGCCCCGCGGGCGGCCCCCCGGGTCGAGGACCCGCTCGCACCGCCGTCACCGCGCGCCGGTGCGCAGTCCATCTCGAGGGAAGCGACACCCCCGACGCCGGCGGCACCCGGCGTCGATGCCGGCTCGAAGCCCTCGCCATGGCCGCGCTCGCGCGAGGACGACGTCCTGCGCGATGCCGTGCGTTTGCTCAGCTGGGGTCGCGAATGGCACGAGCTGCCGCAAGCCATAGCGCGGATGTCGGGTCGACCGGACGGCGCGACGGTTCGCGAGATACTCAAGGTGCATCGCGCGGCGATCGAGCAACGCGTGGCAGAAGGCGCAGCATCGACCTGACGCCGACCCGCGGCCGTCCGGACGCGTTGTCCAGTACAGGTCCGCACACTGCCGGACTGGAACGTCACTCCCCTGTCGCATACGCTAGCGGGGCGCGTCGACCGATCGGATGCGGCGCGCTGCAACTGATCCCCCGGACTGCCGCAGGAAGCACACGATGAAAGAATCGAATCTGTTCAAGGGTGGCCGCCGCACGCGTGCGGCGGCGTCGGTCGCGGTGATGCTCTCGCTTTGCCTTCCCGCCATGGCGCAGGCGCAGGATGCGGCCAAGGTGATCAAGTACCGGCAGTCGGCCCACTTCCTGCTCGGCTGGAACATCGGACCGATCGGCGCCATGGTGAAGGGCGAGAGGCCGTTCGATGCCGGGGAGGCACGGATGCGGGCGCTGCGGCTCGAGCAGGTCGCGCCGATGATCGCCGAGGGCTACCCGCCCGGCTCGCAGGCGGGCGCGCCGACCAAGGCCAAGCCCGAAATCTGGGACAACATGGACGACTTCCGGCAGAAGGTCGCGGACCTGGAAGCCGCCACGACGAAGCTGGCCGCGGCCACCGAGACCGGAGACGTCAAGCAGGTCGGTACGGCGCTCGGCGCCGTCGGCGGCGCCTGCAAGGCCTGCCACGACCGGTACAAGGCGGACTGACCTGCCGGCGACCCACACGCCTTTCCTCGCCTCGATTCGACTCATTTGGTCCTTCAGAAGAAGGACAGCGAGGCGGGTGGCGCCGTGCTCACGACCCACCAGAGCGCGCCGGCGAAGACGGCCACGAGCGCCACGGCGAGCCACGGCCGTTGGCCCGTGATGCCTTCCGGCGCCTGCATCTGGCCGACCGGCTTCCTGCCGGTGAACATGGGCCGCACCAGGTCGACGCGCTTCCACAGCAGGTAGAACAGCACGGCAGCCAGGTGCAGGCCCAAGAGCACGAGCAGCAGGTCGAAGTTCTTCTTGTGAAGTCCGGTTAGGCGATCGCTGGTCTCGTCGGCCACGTAGCCGTAAAGCGGGCCGGTGCTGAGTATCTCGTCGTTGGCGAACAGCCCGGTGGTGGCCTGGAAAAGCAGCAGGCCGAGCATGGCGATCACGGCGAGCCCACCGAGCGGGTTGTGCCCGGGCGTCGTCAGGCCGTCGCGCCGGCCGAGGCCCCGGGCATAGTCGGCCACGGCGGCCGGGCCGCGCAGGAAGCTCGAGAAACGCGCATGCCTCGGGCCCACGAATCCCCAGGCAATGCGGAAACACACCAGCACGAGCGTGGCGTATCCGAGCCGCTCGTGCCACTCGAACCACTGCATGCCGAGCTCGTGCGTCATCCAGCTGCCGGCCACGCAAGCGACGAGGGTCCAGTGGAACGCGCGGGTCGGCAGGTCCCAGACCAGCTTCTGCTCACTGCGGTCCCCGGCCGCCCGCTTCATCCCGGGTGCCGCTCGTTCATCTCGAAGAAGTAGCCGTCCGGGTCCCAGAAGCTGATCGACGTCATCCGGAGCGTGCGCCCGTCGGCACCGCGCACCTCGAACCGGTGCGGCTCCGCGAAGATGCGGGCACCGGCGACCTGCAGGCGCCGGTAGGCTTCCTGCACGTTGTCCGTCTGCAAGACGAACACGACGTCGCCGATGCCGAGTCGTTCCCGCTCGCGCGGCGGCGCGGGCAGGCGCGGCTCGACCCACTGGAGCAGGCCGATCATGCCGATCACGGGGTCCTGCGCCTTCATGATGACGAGGCG
>LJNS01000009.1 GCA_001303245.1 Gammaproteobacteria bacterium SG8_30 | reverse complement strand
GCAGCCCCGCCGCGTGCAGGGCCGGGGCCAGGTTCAGGTTGAACTCCGGCGCGTCGACGCCCACGAACACGTCCGGGCGCGCCGCGAGCATCCTCTCGCGCACCTGGCGGCGCAGCCGCAACAGACGCGGCAAGTGGGCGAGCACCTCGAAAAGGCCCATGACGGCGAGGCTGTCGGAAGGTTCCCAGCATTCGCAGCCTTCCGCCTGCATGCGGGATGGCGCGTATCAGGCCGGCGCCGAGGTTGTCGCCGGAGACCTCGCCCGCGACGATGCCGATGCGGAGCGGAGAGTGAGCCGTGAGTCGTGAGTCGTGAGTCGTCGGAACCGGCGGGGTACCGGCTACCACATCATGCTGGCCGCTCACGACTCACAGCTCACGACTCACCGCACGATGCTGCGCGTCGCCCGGCCCAGGAAGTCGACGAATGCTCCGACCTCGGGCTGCGTCTCGGCCAGCTCTGCGAGCCGCTGCGTGGCCTCGGCCAGCTTGAGGCCGGATCGATACAGCACACGGTAGGCATTCTTGATGTTGACGATCTGCTCCGGCGTGAAGCCGCGCCTCCGGAGCCCCTCGGAATTCACGCCTTTCGGCTCCGCCGGCATGCCCGAGACGAGCAGGTATGGCGGGACGTCGCGGGTGACCGCCGCGTTGTTGCCCAGGAACGCGTGCGCCCCGACCTTGCCGAACTGGTGGACGCCTGCGTAACCCGCCATGATGACCCAGTCGCCGATCTCGACGTGGCCGGCGAGAACCGTGTAGTTGGCCATCACGCAGTGGTTGCCGACGATGCAGTCGTGTGCCACGTGCGAACAAGCCATGAACAGGTTGTCGTCGCCGATGCGCGTGACGCCATGCCCCGTGACGGTGCCGCGGTTGATGGTGGTGCATTCGCGGATCACGTTCCGGTCGCCGATCTCCAGGCGCGTGGGCTCGCCGGCGTACTTCTTGTCCTGCGGCGCGTCGCCGACGGAGGCAAACTGGAAGATCCTGCACTCCCGCCCGATGGAGGTCGGCCCCTGGATGACCGCGTGGGGCCCGATCCAGGTGCCCTCGCCGATCGACACCTGCGGCCCGATGACCGTGAACGGACCCACCTCGACGCCGGGCGCGATCTCGGCCTCGGGCGAAATGGCTGCCCGCGGGTCGATCATGGCCCGGTACCGGGGGCGACCAACATGGTCGCGGAGGCCACCTCCTGCCCGTCCACCTCGGCGGAGGTCGAGAACTTCCAGATGCCGCGGATCGCCCGCTCCAGCCGGGCCTTCAGCACGACCTGGTCACCCGGGAAGACGGGCTTGCGGAAACGCGCGTCGTCGATGCCGACGAAATAGAACTTCGTGTCCTCGGTCGGTACCACGTCCGCGGTCCTGAATGCCAGGATGCCCGCGGCCTGTGCGAGCGCCTCGAGGATCATGACTCCCGGCATCACGGGACGGTGCGGAAAGTGCCCGGGAAAGAACGGCTCGTTGACCGTCACGTTCTTGATGGCCTCGATGGTCTCGCCGGGAACGCAGGCCGTCACGCGGTCCACGAGAAGGAACGGATACCGGTGCGGTATCTGCCTCATGATCGCGTCGACGTCCATGGAAAAGGCTTCTGTCATCGTCACGCCTCCCGCTTGCCCCCGCCGCGTTTGCCCTCCAGCGTCGCGACGCGCCTTTCGAGGACCTCCAGGCGACGCAGCCGTGCAACCGCCTTGCGCCACTCCGCGGTCTCGATCGCCGGTATTCCCGACGAATAGACCCCCGGTCCCTTCAGCGACCTGCTCACCATGGAATAGCCCGTCACCATGACGTCGTCGCCGATCTCGAGGTGACCGACCACGCCGACAGCACCGCCGATCATGCACCGCCTGCCGATGGTCGAGCTACCGGACACGCCGACGCATCCCGCCAGCACGGAATGCGCGCCGATCCGGACGTTATGTCCGATCTGGACCTGGTTGTCGAGCTTGACCCCGTCCTCGATCACGGTGTCGTCGATCGCCCCGCGGTCGACGGTCGTGTTGGCCCCGATCTCGACGTCGTGGCCGATCCGGACGGATCCGACCTGAGGAACCTTCACGAAACCATCGCGATCCGGCGCGAAGCCGAAACCGTCGGCACCGATCACCACGCCGCTGTGCAGCACGCAGCGCTCCCCGAGGCGCACGCCCCGGTAGAGGACCACGTTGGCGACGAGGCGGGTGTCAGCGCCGATCTGCGCATCCCGCATGACCACCGAGCCGGGTCCCACGCAGGCCCTCGGGCCGACGACGGCACCGGCCTCGATGACGGCCTGGGGCCCCACGTGCGCGTCAGCGGAAACGTCGGCCTCCGGGTGCACGGTCGCCGACGCGTGGACGCCCGGCTCGTGGACCGGCGCCGGGTGCAGCACCTGTGCGATGCGGGCGAAAGCTGCATAGGGATTGGCGGCGACGAGGCTCGCGACCGGGCAGTCCGTCGCGGCTTCCGCATCGAGGACCACCGCGGTGGCCTGGGTGCCGGCCAGGAAACGCCGGTACCGCGGATTGGCGAGGAAGGAGAGCGTCCCGGGCCGGGCGGACGACAGCGTGGCAACCGCGGTCACCTCCGCCCCAGGATCACCAGCTAGCTCCAGCCCGAATCGGACCGCCAGCTCGCCGAGGGTGGCCCGCATCGCGGCCGCGCCGGCGGAGCGATCAGTTGCCCGCCGAGGGCGTCTTCGCCTTGAGGGCGGCGACGACCTGGGCGGTCACGTCCACCGCCGGCGAGGCGAACAGCACGCCGTCGCTCACGATCAGGTCGAAACCGTTGGCCCGGGCGTAGGTCTGCACTTCCTGCAGCAGCGAGCGCTGCACCTTGGCGAACTCCTCGTTGCGCCGCAGGTTGGCGTCCTCCTGCAGCTCGTTGAAGCGGCGCGCCAGGTCGCGCTGCCCGTCGCGCAGCTCGCGCTCGGCCTTGCTGCGATCCGCCTCGGACATGACCGCGGCGTCGCGCTTGAGCTTCTCTTCCTTCTCCTGCAGCGCCTTCTGCTGGTCGGCCAGCTCGCGCTGGCGCGGCAGGAATTCGCTCTCGAGCGCCTGCTGCGCGGTACGCGCCTGCGGCGACTCCTCGAGGAGCTTGGCGGTGTTGACGAAACCGACCTTGACCTCCGCCGATGCCACGGCTGGCGCGAGTGCCGCGGCCGTGACAATCAGGGCGAGCCAGGTCTGCTTGAGTGTGCTGGACATGGGTTGAAGATCCTCAGTCAGAATGCGGAACCAACGGTGAACTGGAACCCCTCGGTCTCGTCCGGGAAACGCACGCCGTCACTCTTCCTGGCGTTGAGAGGGACGCCGTAGCTGAAGCGGAAAATACCGAGCGGCGCGAGCCACTGCACGGCGATGCCGAAGGACTGCTTGAGCTCATTGTAATCGAACTCGTAGTCCACCGGGGTCACGCCGTCGATGCCGAAAAACTGGACGCCCATTCCCTGGGAGAAAACGTTGCCGATGTCGTAGAAGGCGCTGATTCGGGTGCTCGCCCGCCACTTCTGCGGCACGGGGAAGATCAGCTCGACCTGCCCGACGACCTTCATGTTGCCGCCATAGGGATTGCCGAAGCTGTCCTTCGGCCCGAGCCGGCTCTCGCGGAAGCCCCGCACGGTTCCCGGGCCGCCGGCGAAGAACTGGCGGAAGGGCGGCAGCGCGGTCGTGTCCTTGCCGAGTGCATCGCCGTAGGCAAGCTCGCCCGCGAAGGCCAGGGTCCACTGGCCGTACACGGGGATCAGCTGCAGCAGGTCGTAGTTGACGACGTAGTACTCGACCTCACTGCCCGGGACGGTGACCGATGCGCTCACGGCGTGCCGCGTGCCACGGGTGGCGAACAGCGCGCGGTTGCGGGTGTCGTAGGACCAGCCCGCGGTGAACTCGAACGTATTGAACTTCGTCCCGTAGAGCTTGGTGACCACCTCGATCGGCTCCCCGGTCACCGGATCGAAGCTCTGCTGCACCAAATCTTTCTCGTACGGATTGCCGTTGTTCCGTACCCAGGTGATCGCCTGCTGCGCACTTCCGAACTCGCTCGTGATCAGATCCGAGCGCTGCGCGACAAGCCCCCAGCGCACGCCCTGGTACTCCGAGATCGGGTAGGCGTACTCGAGCGTCGCCGCGGCGGTCTGGGTCGAGAACTCGGACGCGGCGGACACGAACTGGGTGATGTCGCGGTACTGCAGGCCGAAGGTGCGGCCCACCCCGTCGATGTTGGTGTAGGGATCGGTATGCGTGAAGGCGTAGACCTTCGAGTACCGCCCACCCGACAGCTCGACGGCCACGCGCTCGCCGCTGCCCATGAAATTGGAATGCACGAAGCTGCCGTTCAGGATGGCGCCCTGCGAGCCCGAATAGCCGATGCCGCCGCTGAACTGGCCCGGCAGCCCTTCCTTGATGTCGAAATCGACATCCACCAGGTCCGGCGTCCCCGGCACGGGCTGCGTCTCGAACTCGACGCTCTCGATGTAGGGCAGCCGCTGGATGCGCTCCTTCGAGCGCTCGAGCAGGGCGTTCGACAGGTAGGATCCCTCGAGCTGGCGGATCTCGCGCCTGAGCACCTCGTCGTCGATCGCGCTCGTGTTTTCGAAGTTGATGCGGCGGACGTAGACCCGGTTGCCCGGGTCCACGAAGAAGGTCAGGTTGACGACGTTGCCCTCCTCGTCCTCCTGGGGGACCGGGTCGATCTTGGCAAAGGCGTAGCCGTCCTGCCCGAGCCGCAGCGAGATCAGCTCCTGGGTCTGCGTGATGAGCTGCCGGGAGTAGGTCTGCCCGGGCTGCACGAGCAGGAGCCGCCTGAGCTGCGCCTCGGGCACCACCATCTTCCCGGCCAGCTTGACCTCGCCGACCTTGTACACCTCGCCCTCGTCGACGTTCACCGTGATGAAGATGTCCTCCTTCCCGGGGGCGATGGCGACCTGCGTGGAGAGGATGCGGAAATTCGCATAGCCGCGGTCCTGGTAGTAGGACGTCAGCTTCTCGAGGTCGCCCTGCAGCGACTCGCGCGAGTAGCGGTCGTCCTGTCGGTACCAGGAAAGCCAGTTGGGCTCGGAGAGCTCGAAGTCGTCGAGCAGCTCCTTCTCCTCGTAGACCTCGTTGCCGACGATGTTGATCTGGCGGATCTTGGCCCGTTTGCCCTCGACGATGTCGATGGCCACGCGCACCTTGTTGCCCGGCACCTCCTCCACCGTCGTATCGACCCTGACGCCGTACTTGCCGCGGCTGAAGTACTGGTCGGTCAGGAAGCTCGTCACTTCCTCGAGCACCGACCGGTCGAAGGTCTTGCCCTGGGTGAGGCCCACGCCGCGCAAGGAACGCTCGAGGTCCTCCGTCTTGATGTCCTTGTTGCCGGTGATGGTGAAGCTTTCTATCGAAGGTCGCTCGAGCACCGCCACCACCAGCGTATTGCCGTCGCGCCTGAGCTCGATGTCCCGGAAGAAGCCGGTCGCGAACAGGGCGCGGATCGCCTCCTGCTGCCGGCGCGTGTCCAGCCGGTCGCCGATGTTGACCGGCAGGTAGTTGTACACCGTGCCCTCGGAGATGCGCTGCAGGCCCTCCACGCGGATGTCGCCGACGGTGAACGCTTCGCCGGTCTGGGCCATGGCCATTGCCGGGGCGTGCGCAAGCAGGATGCTTCCTATGAGCCTTCGCAACATGAAGCGGCGACTCCCCGTGCGCCTAGCCGACGAGCCTGGCGATGTCGTTGTAGAAGGCGAATCCCATCAGCGCGACCAGGAAGGCGATGCCCACCTTCTGGCCAAGCAGTTGCGCCTCGTCGGACAGCGGCTTGCCCTTGACGATCTCGGCGACCTGGTAGAGCACCTGTCCGCCGTCGAGGATGGGGATCGGTAGCAGGTTGAGCACGCCGAGCGAGATGCTGACCAGCGCCAGGAAGCCGAGGAAGTACGTCACGCCGCCGAGCGCAGACAGCCCGGCGTACTGGGCGATGTTGATCGGGCCTGAGATGTTCTTGGTCGACACGTCGCCGGTGACCATCCGCCACAGGAACTTGACCGTCAGGACCGTCTTGGACCAGGTCTCGGCCAGCGCCGGCTTCACCGCCACGATCGGGTTGTAGCGCTCCTCCGTGCGCATCCACTCCGGGAAGGCCGCCGACCCGCCCGGGATCATGCCGATGCGTCCCACGGCTTCGCCATCCTCGAGTTCCCTCCCGACCTCCACGTCGATCCGCCTGTCCGAGTTTCCCCGCCGGACATCGAGACGTAGCGTCTCGCCCGGACGGGCGCGGACGATCTCCACGAAGCGCACGAAATCGTCCACGGGCTCGCCGTCGACCGCCGTGATCTCGTCGCCGGGCTCGAGGCCGGCCGCCTGCGCCGTTCCCCCTTCGACGACCTGGCCCACCACGACCGGCAGTCGGGGCACCCAGAACGACAGCCCGAGACCCGACAGCAGCGCGCCCGGCTCCGTGAGCTCGCGGCGCCGTTCCACCGGCACGACGAGCGTCACGTCGCGGCCCGGGCCGTCGCCGTGTGCCACCGTGAGCGGGACGCCGCCTTGATCGACCAGCGAGTCCAGGATGCCGAGCACCGCCTGTTCCCGCGTGGCGACCGGCTCGCCGTCGACCGCGAGAATCCTGTCGTCGCGCCGCAGGCCCGCCTCGGCCGCGATCGAGCCGAGCGTCACGTCGCCGACGACGGGCTTGAGCCCCGGCACGCCGTACATGAACAGCAGCCAGAAGGCGAACACCGCGAACAGGAAGTTGAATCCGGGCCCTGCGAGCAGCACCGCGATGCGGGCAAGCGGCGGCCGGCGCTGGAAGGACCGCGCGGCATCCTCAGGCGCCACGGGCCCCTCGCGCTCGTCCAGCATCTTGACGTATCCGCCCAAAGGGATCGCGGCGATCACGTACTCGGTGTGGTCGGGGGCCGCGCCCTTGCGCGTGACGAGCGGGCGTCCGAAGCCGATCGAGAAGCGCAGCACCTTGAAGCCGAGCTTGCGGGCCACCCAGAAGTGCCCGAACTCGTGCACGGCGACCAGCACGCCGATGGCCACGATGAAGGCAAGAAGCGATGTCAGCACCGTCCCGGTCATGCGGTCGCCGCTCCCCACTCGCTGGTGATACGGTTTGCTGCTTCGCGTGCCCAGCCGTCCGCCGCCAGGGCATCCGCCAGCTCGCTCACCGGCCGTATTTCGTGTCGATTCAGCACGCTGTCAATGACCCCGGCAATGCCCGTAAAGTTCAGCCGCCCCTCGAGGAACGCCGCGACCGCCACCTCGTTCGCGGCGTTCAGCACGGCCGGCGCGGTTCCACCGGCCTCGGCCGCCTCGCGCGCGAGCCGCAGGCACGGAAAGCGCTCCAGGTCGGGCGTCTCGAAGTCGAGCCGTCCGACCTCCACCAAATCGAGCGATTTTACACCGGACTCGATCCGGTCCGGCCAGCCCATCGCGTGGGCGATGGGCGTGCGCATGTCCGGGTTGCCGAGCTGCGCCAGGACGGAGCCGTCGGTGTACTCCACCATCGAGTGGACGACGCTCTGCGGATGCACGACCACGTCCACGACCGATGGCCCCACGCCGAACAGCCAGCAGGCCTCGATCAGCTCCAGGCCCTTGTTCATCAGCGTGGCGGAATCCACCGAGATCTTGCGGCCCATGCTCCAGTTCGGGTGTGCGACCGCCTGCTCCGGCGTGACGGCTTCGAGCGCCTCCGGGCTGCAGCCGCGCAGCGGCCCGCCTGAGGCAGTCAGCACGATGCGCCGCACGCCGGCCGCGCGGGTCCCGGCTACGGCGGGCTGCGGCAGACACTGGAACACGGCATTGTGCTCGCTGTCGATGGGCACGAGCTCCGCGCCGGATCGGCACACGGCCTCCATCAGCAGCCGCCCGGCGCAGACGAGCGACTCCTTGTTGGCCAGCAGCACCCGCTTGCCGGCGGCCGCCGCAGCCAGCGTCGGCTTGAGCCCGGCGGCGCCGACGATCGCGGCCATCACCTGCGCGGCCTCCGGCAGGGAAGCGGCCGCCTCGAGCCCAGCCTGTCCGGCGAGCACGCGCGTGGCGCACTCGTGCCGGTCCAGTTCCTGACGCAGTCCGTCGGCTGCGGCGGACTCCGCAAGCGCCGCGACGAACGGTCGGAATTCGAGGCACTGCTCGAGCAGGCGGGCACCGTTCGATCGCGCCGCCAGCGCGACCACCCTGAAGCGGTCCGGGTGCCTGCGCACCACGTCGAGCGTACTCAGGCCGATCGAGCCCGTGGAACCGAGGATGGCGACGCCGGTGGTCACGGCAGGGCTCCCATCCAGGCGAGCCCGAGCGCGAACACCGGGACGGCCGCGGTGAGGCTGTCGATGCGGTCCAGCACGCCGCCGTGGCCCGGGAGGATCGAGCCACTGTCCTTGAGCCCCACCTTGCGCTTGAACATGCTCTCCGTCAGGTCGCCGACGATAGACGCCAGCACGGCCGCGACGCAGATCGTCACGAACGCCGTGGTGGGCAGACCGAACCACGTGTGTCCGAACCATGCCACGAGAGCGCTGGCCAGCAGGCCGCCCAGGACGCCCTCCCAGGTCTTGTTGGGGCTCACGCGCGGCGCGAGCTTGTGGCGGCCGAAGCGGCGTCCCGCGAAATACGCCCCGACGTCGGCGGCGCCCGCCAGCACCAGCACGAAGATGATCAGTTCGCGTCCCTCGGGGCCCGCCGCATAGAGGTGCTCGAGCGCGACCCACATGGGCGCGAGCGCCGCGAGGCCCGCCAGCGCCGCCAGCGAGGGACGACCCTTGCCCGGGGCGAGCACGACCCATCCGAAGGCCGCCAGCCACCAGGCCAGCGCGCCGATCATGACCACGGCGAATCCGGCCGGCGTCGCCGCCACCAGCCAAAGGGCCGACATGACCACCGCACAAGCCGCCACGTAGCCCGCCCGGCCCGCGGGGCTCGATACGCCCGCGAAGGCGGCCCACTCCCAGGCTCCTGCCAGCGTCAGCGCCCCGAGCGCAAGCACCGCCGCAGCCGGCGGCAACGCGAACAGCACGAGCACCAGCAGCACGACCAGCACCAGCGCGGTCAGTATCCGGGCGAGCAGCATCAGCCGAGGTCCTTCAGCTGCTCGGAGGTGAGCCCGAAGCGACGCTCGCGGCGCGCAAACTGGGCGATCGCGGCGTCGTAGTCGTCGGGGCCGAAGTCAGGCCAGAGGGTGTCGCAGAAATAGAGCTCGGTATAGGCGAGGTTCCAGAGCAGGAAGTTGCTGAGGCGATGCTCGCCTCCGGTGCGGATGAACAGGTCAGGCTCGGCCACGCCTGCCAGCGACAGCCGGGCGGCCAGGGCGTTCTCGTCGATCGCGGCCGGGTCGACTCGCCCCGCGTGGACGTCACGCGCGAGGCTGCGGGCCGCCTGCACGAGGTCCCAGCGCCCGCCGTAGGACACTGCCACGAACAGCTGCAGCCGGGCATTGCCGGCGGTCCGCTGCTCGCTGTTGGTCATCGCCTCGCGCAGGCGAGGAGCGAGGCGCTCGCGCTCGCCGATGAAACGCAGCCTGACACCCTGCTCGACGAGCTCGTCGACTTCCCGCTGCAGGGCCTCCACGAACAGCTGCATGAGCACCCCGACCTCGTCCTCGGGCCGGCGCCAGTTCTCGCTCGAAAACGCGAAGAGGGTCAGTGCGCCGACGCCGCGTCGCACGGAGTGCTCCACCATGGAGCGCACCGCCTTGAAGCCCGCGCGATGCCCGGCCGTCCGCCGCTGCCCGCGACGCTTCGCCCAGCGTCCATTGCCGTCCATGATCACGGCCACGTGCTGCGGCACGACGACCGACGACTTGGAAGGGTCCTGGGACGACATTCGGGAACTCCCGGCGCGTGGTGCAGGCCGTCAGACCTGCAGGAGTTCCTTCTCCTTCTCGGCCAGGATCGAGTCGATCTCGGCGACGTAGTGGTCGGTGAGCTTCTGCACCTCGTCCTGCGCACGGTGATCGTCGTCCTCCGAGATCAGCTTCTCCTTGAGCATGTCCTTGAGCTCGTTCATCAGGTCGCGCCGGACCGAGCGCACGGCGACGCGCGCGTTCTCGGCCTCGTGGCGGGCCACCTTGGTGAGCTCCTTGCGGCGTTCCTCCGTCATGGCCGGCAGTGGCAGCCGGATCGTCGTGCCGGCGGTCGCGGGCGTCAGGCCGAGGTCCGACTTCATGATGGCCTTCTCGACGACGGGCACCATGGACTTGTCCCAGGGCGCGATCATCAGCGTCCGCGCGTCCTCGACCGTCACGTTGGCCACCTGGTTGAGAGGCATCTCGGCGCCGTAGTACTCGACCCGGATGCCGTCGAGCAGGCCCACGTTGGCCCGTCCGGTCCGCATCCGCTTGAAGTGCTCGTTCAGGCTGACGATGCACTTGGTCATGCGCTCATTGGCGTCTTTCTTGATGTCTTCGAACATAGGATTCTCCCGGGACTCAGAGCCCGTTCGCTACCAGCGTGCCCACGTCCTCCCCGTCCACGATGCGAATGAGGTCGCCGGCGTTGAACAAGTTGAACACCCGAAGCGGCAGGTCGTTGTCGCGGCACATCACGATCGCCGTCGCGTCCATGACGCCGAGCCGGTCGGCAAGCACCTTGTCGAACGACAGCCGCGCATAGCGCTCTGCCTTCGGGTTGCGAACGGGATCGTCGTCATAGACGCCGTTCACCTTGGTTGCCTTGAGCAGCAGGTCGGCCTCGATCTCGATCGCCCGAAGCGATGCCGCCGTGTCCGTCGTGAAGAACGGGTTGCCCGTCCCCGCCGCCATGATCACGCAGCGACCCTTCTCGAGGTGCCGGATGGCCCGCCTGCGGATGTAGTCCTCGCAGACCTGCTGGACCCGCAGCGCGGACATCACACGGGAATCGGCACCGAGCTGCTCGAGGGCGTCCTGCAGCGCGAGCGCGTTCATGACCGTCGCGAGCATGCCCATGTGATCGGCGGTGACGCGGTCCATGCCGGCCCGCGCGAGACCTGCACCGCGGAACAGGTTGCCGCCCCCGATGACCACAGCGACCTCGATGCCCCGGGTCATGACGTCCCGGACCTCGCCGGCGATCCGCCTGAGGACCTTCGGGTCGATGCCGTAGTCCTCGTCTCCGAGCAGGGCCTCGCCGCTCAGCTTGAGGAGGATCCGCTTCAGGGGCCGGCCGGGGTCCTCGGACATCCTGCGCTCCGTCGTCTGCTGCCGGCGATTATAGAGAACCCCGCCTGCGCGGGGTTCTCCAAGGCAAAGTGAGTAGCCCGACCCGGGCGCCTCAGCGGCGACCCTCGGCCGCCTTGACCTGCGCCATGACCTCGTCGGCGAAATTTTCCTGCTTCTTCTCGATGCCCTCGCCGACCTCGAAGCGGACGAAGCCCGTGACCTTCGCTCCCGCCGCCGCGAGCAGCTTCTCCACCGTACGGTCCGGATCCTTCACGAACGGCTGGCCCACGAGGCAGATTTCCGCCAGGTACTTGCGGATGCGACCCTCGACCATCCTGGCGACGATCTCTGCGGGCTTGCCTTCCTGGGCCGCCTGGGCAGACAGGATCTCGCGCTCCTTGTCGACCTGCTCCGCGGGGACGTCCGCGGGGGCCACGTACTGCGGGCTGGACGCCGCCACGTGCATGGCGAGGTCCCGCGCCAGGGCCTCGTCTCCCCCTTCGAGCCCGACGATCACGCCGATGCGGCCGCCGTGCACGTAGGTCCCGACCACGGTCGGCGCCGACAGCCGAGCGACGCGGCGCAGGGTGATGTTCTCGCCGATGCGGGCAATCAGTTCCCGGCGGGTGTCCTCGACGCTGGCCCCGCCCTCGAGACCGAGCCCGAGCACGTCCTCAAGCTGCGCAGCGCCCGCGGCCAGCGCCGCGTGCGCGACTCCGGCAGCGAATTGCTGGAACTCGTCCTGGCGGGCCACGAAATCGGTCTCCGAGTTCGCCTCGACCATGACGGCGGTCCGACCGTCGTCGCTGCGCTCGATCGTGATCGTGCCCTCCGCGGCCACGCGGCCGGCCTTCTTGTCGGCCTTGGCGAGCCCGGCCTTGCGCATTTCCTCCGCGGCCCGGTCGAGGTCGCCGCCGGCCTCGATCAGCGCCCTCTTGCACTCCATCATCCCCGCGCCGGTCCGATCGCGCAGGGCCTTCACGTCTGCTGCCGAGATGTTCATCGACTCACCTCACTCCGCGTCGTCGTCGGCCTTGCGGGACTTGCGCCGCCGTGCCGACTTCTCCTCGTCGACCACCTCGACGTCCTCCGCATCGTCCGTCGCGGCCGGAGCCGGATCGGCCTCGGCTGCTGCGGCAGCGGGCGCCGAATCACCTTCGGCGACTGCGGGAGCCGGAGCGGGAGCGGGAGCGGGCTTGCGGGCACCTCCGCGTGCGGGCTTGCGCCGGCTCGCGGCGGCGCGCCGCGGCGCCGGCTTCGACGCCGACTTGCGGCGGGGGTTGCCCTCCTCGTCGAGCTCGACGAACTCGTCCTCTCCCACGGGCATCGCCGGGGCCGCCGCCTTGCCCTCCAGTACCGCCTCCGCCACGCCGGCGGCATACAGCTGGATGGCTCGCATGGCGTCGTCGTTGCCGGGAATCATGTAGTCGACCCCGTCGGGGGAGCAGTTGGTGTCGACCACCGCCACCACGGGAATGCCGAGCTTGCGCGCCTCGGCCACGGCGATCTGCTCGTGGCCGACGTCGACGACGAACAGGGCGTCGGGCAGGCTGTTCATGTCCTTGATGCCACCGAGGCTGCGGGTGAGCTTGTCGAGCTCGCGGCGCAGCATCTGTGCCTCCTTCTTGCTGCGGCGGTCGAGCGCGCCGCTCTCCTGCAGCTCCTCGATCTCCTGCAGCCGGCGGATCGAGCCGCGGATGGTCTTGAAGTTGGTCAGCATGCCGCCCAGCCAGCGCTGGTTGACGTAGGGCATGGCGCAGCGGGTGGCCTCCGCGTGGATGGCCTCGCGCGCGCTGCGCTTGGTGCCGACGAACAGGACCGTGCCGCCGTCGGCCACGACCGACTTGATGAACTCCGCCGCCTCACCGTACAGGGGGAGGGACTTCTCGAGGTTGATGATGTGGATCTTGTTGCGCTCGCCGAAGATGTAGGGGGCCATCTTCGGGTTCCAGAAGCGGGTCTGGTGGCCGAAATGCACACCCGCCTCCAGCATCTGCCGCATGGACACGCTGGCCATGACAAACTCCTTGTAGGGTTGTTCCTCCGCGCCCCCGCATGCGGCAACCGTTCCCATGGGAACGGCACCCGGCCGCACGTGTCGGGACGCGTGTGGATTTGGTTGAGAAAAAACGCCGCGCTTTATACCATTGTTTCTTCGCGGAAACAATGTCTTAAGCCTTTCCGGAAGCCGGGTCGGGAGCGGGGCCTTATCCTTCGGGAGCGGTGCTCCATGCCCGCCCGGACCCGGTCCCGAGCCCCTTGCCGACCCCTGGAGCAGGCCGCCCGATGCTGATGGCACGAGAAAGCCGAGTCACGATCAAGAGCCCCGACGAACAGGACCTGATGCGCGAGGCAGGGCGCCTCGCGGCAGACGTACTCGACATGATCGCCCTGCACGTGCGGCCCGGCGTGTCCACGGCCGAGCTCGACCGCATCTGCCACGACCACATCGTCGGGCAGCAGGACGCGGTGCCGGCACCGCTCAACTACAAGGGCTTCCCGAAGTCGATCTGCACGTCGGTCAACCACGTCGTCTGCCACGGCATCCCGGGCGACCGGCGGCTGAAGGCCGGCGACATCGTCAACGTGGACATCACCGTCATCAAGGACGGCTTCCACGGCGACACCAGCCGCATGTTCCTGGTCGGCAATCCCTCGATCCAGGCGGAGCGCCTGTGCCAGGTCGCGTTCGACGCGATGTGGAAGGGCATTCGCGTCGTCCGTCCGGGCGCGCGCCTCGGCGACATCGGCCACGCCATCCAGTCCTTCGTCGAGGCGCACGGCTACTCGGTGGTACGGGAATTCTGCGGCCATGGCATCGGCCGGGGCTTCCACGAGGATCCCCAGGTGTTGCACTACGGCGAGCCCGGCACCGGCGTGGTGCTGCAGGAGGGAATGACCTTCACCGTCGAGCCCATGGTCAACGCCGGCAAGCGGCACGTGAAGGTGCTGCCCGACGGCTGGACGGTGGTCACCAAGGACCACTCCCTGTCGGCCCAGTGGGAGCACACGGTACTGGTCACCGCCGATGGGGTCGAGGTGCTGACGCTGGGCGCCGCCGACCGGCCCGGCGAGGCCGGCGCTTGATCGGCCGCCGGCTGCGCTGAGCCCGATGCGTCCCGACCTGCCGCCGGACGGACCGGACCTGTTCGAGCCCGACATCGCGGCGCCGACCTGGTCCTTCCTCAATCACCTCGACCAGTTGCTCGACGCCCCGGGCGACCCGGTGGCATCGTTCCGCAAGGCGCTGGCCGAAGGGGACGCGGCGCTCAAGCAGCGCTTCGCGCAGGACGAGCCGGTCGAGGAACTGGTCCGGGACCGCGCCGTGCTGGTCGACCACGTCCTCACGCGGGCCTGGACCCGGCACGCGGGCGACCACCACGCCGAGCTCGCACTGGTGGCCGTCGGCGGCTACGGCCGCGGCGAACTCCTGCCCTGCTCCGACATCGACATCATGGTGCTGCTGCCCAAGACCGAGGCGGCGCCCTGGACGGGCGACCTCGAGCGCTTCCTGACCTTCCTGTGGGACATCGGCCTGGAGGTGGGCCACAGCGTGCGCACGGTGGACGACTGCCGGCGGGAGGCTGCAGCCGACGTGAGCGTCGCGACCACCCTGATGGAGTCGCGGCTGCTGGTCGGGCCCGAGCACCTGCTCGAGGCCATGCGGCGCGCGCTCGCCCCCGATCGCGTCTGGTCTGCCGAGGACTTCTTCGAGGCCAAGGTGAAGGAGCAGGTGGCGCGGCACCACCGCTACCACGACACCGCCTACAACCTCGAGCCGAACGTCAAGCAGAGCCCGGGCGGCCTGCGCGACATCCAGACCATCGGCTGGGTGGCGAAGCGTCACTTCGGCGTCGAAACCCTCGACGGGCTTGCGGCGCAGGGCTTTCTGACCCAGCGCGAGCTCGTGCAGCTGAAGGCGGCGCAGGCCTACCTGTGGAAGGTGCGCTTTGCCCTGCACGTACTGACCGGCCGGCGCGAGGACCGGCTGCTGTTCGACCACCAGATCAAGCTCGCGCGCCAGTTCGGTTACGAGGACGCGACCTTCACGCTCGCGGTCGAGCAGTTCATGCAGCGCTACTACCGCACCGTCATGTTCGTGAGCCTGACGAACGAGCTGCTGCTGCAGCACTTCCGCGAGGTCATCCTCTCCTCCGGCGACGCACGCCCGGTGCCGATCAACCCTCGCTTCCAGGAACGCGAAGACTACATCGAGGTCACCTCCAAGGACGTCTTCGTGCGCCAGCCCTCGGCGCTGCTCGAGTTGTTCGTGCTGCTGCAGAACAACCCGCAGCTGCGCGGCGTGCGCGCCGAGACGATCCGGCTCGTCACCCGACACCTCTGGCTGATCGACGAGGAGTTCCGCCAGAACCCGCGAAACCACCGGCTGTTCATGGAGCTGCTGCGGGCCTCCGCAGGGGTCACGCACGAGCTTCGGCGCATGAACCTCTACGGCGTGCTCGGCCGTTACATTCCGGCATTCGGCCGGATCGTGGGACGGATGCAGTACGACCTGTTTCACGCCTACACGGTCGATGCGCACACGCTGTTCGTGGTGTCCAACCTCAGGCGATTCGCCCTGGAGCGCTACGATCACGAGTTCCCCAAGCTGTCGCAGCTGTTCCGGAGCCTGCCCAAGTCCGAGGTCGCCTATCTTGCGGCCCTCTTCCACGACATCGCCAAGGGGCGCGGCGGGGACCACTCCGAGCTCGGGGCGGTGGACGCCGAGGCCTTCTGCCTCGAGCAGGGACTGTCCCGCTACGATGCGCGCCTGGTCGCCTGGCTCGTTCGGCATCACCTGATCCTGTCGGTCACGGCGCAGAAGAAAGACATCACGGACCCGCAGGTGGTCAACGAGTTCGCGCGCCTCGTGGGCGACCAGGCGCACCTCGACCACCTCTACGTGCTGACCGTCGCCGACGTGCGCGGCACCAACCCCAAGCTCTGGAATTCCTGGAAGGCGTCGCTGTTCGACGACTTCTACGAGCGCGTCAAGCAGGCGCTGCGCCGCGGGCTCGAGAGCCCGATCGACCAGGACGAGCTGATCGCCGTGACCCAGTCCGAAGCGCGCGAGCTGCTCGCGGCCGACCGGGTCGCCGTCGACGACGTCGAGCGCGTCTGGTCGCGCCTCACCGATGCCTACTTCCTGCGGCACACGCCCGGGGAGATCGCCTGGCACACCGCGTTGCTCGCCACGCGCGACGCCGAGGAGCGCGGCCCGCTGGTGGCCGTATCGGCGCAGCCGGCGCTCGGCGGCGCCACCGCGATCCTCGTGTACACCTACCGGCGGCGCCACAGCTTCGCACGCGCGACCGCGGCACTGGACCAGATGGGACTGAACATCGTCGATGCGCGCATCCTCCCGACGGAGGACGGCGCGAGCCTCGACACCTACTACGTGCTCGAGGAGGACGGCCAGCCGATCCTGGACGGGGACCGTCGCGCCAACATCGAGACGACGCTCGCGCGGGTCGTCGCAGGGCGCGAGACGACGCCTCCCGCCGTGACCCGGCGCGCCCCGCGCCAGGTGCGCATGTTCACCACCGCGACCCAGGTGGCCTTCAGCGAAGACGCGCCCAACCGGCGCACTATCATGGAACTGGTCGCCGGCGACCGTCCGGGTCTCCTCTCTCAGGTCGGGCACGTGCTCTGGAACGAGGGCATCGAGCTGCACGGCGCCAAGATCGTCACGGTCGGCGAGCGCGCCGAGGACGTCTTCTACCTGACGGACGAGACGGGGCACCCGCTCGACGAGGCGCGACGGGCGCGCCTGGCGGAGACGTTGGCGCGCGCCCTGGACCGCCGCGACGCAGCGGCATGAACCCGCAGCTCGGGCGCCTGCAGCCCTACCCGTTCGAGCGGCTGGCGCGGCTCACGCAGGGCATCGAACCTCCCGCGGACCTTTCGCCGATCCGGCTGACCATCGGGGAGCCGAGGCATCCGCCGCCGGCCTTCGTCCTGGAACGACTGCGGGAGACGCTCGATCGCGTCGGCGTCTATCCGCTGACGGCAGGCCTGCCGGCACTCCGCCAGGCCTGCGCGTCCTGGCTCGAGCGCCGCTTCGGGCTCGGGGCGGGGACCGTCGATCCGGAATCGATGGTCCTGCCGGTGAACGGAACGCGGGAGGCGCTGTTCGCCTTCGCCCAGGCAGTCGTCGACGCAAGCGTCGGCAGCGTCGCGATGCCGAATCCGTTCTACCAGATCTACGAAGGTGCGGCCCTGCTCGCGGGCGCCGAGCCGATGTACCTGCCGAACCGTGCAGACGGCCTGCCCGACCTCGACGCCGTTCCGGCCAGCCGGTGGGATCGCTGCGAGCTGTTGTACGTCTGCACACCGGCGAATCCGTCCGGCTCCGTGATGGACCTCGACATGCTCGGGCGGGTGCTGGCGCTCGCCGACCGGCACGACTTCATCGTGGCCTCGGACGAGTGCTATTCCGAGATCTACGCCGACGAGGCGTCGCCGCCGCCCGGCCTGCTGGAGGCATGCGTTCGGCTCGGGCGGACGCGCTTCGAGCGCTGCGTCGTCTTCCACAGCCTGTCCAAGCGCTCGAACCTCCCCGGCCTGCGCTCCGGCTTCGTCGCCGGAGACCCGCAGGTGCTCGCGCCATTCCGGCTCTATCGCACCTACCACGGCTGCGCCATGCCGGAGCAGGTGCAGCAGGCTAGCATCGCTGCCTGGAGCGACGAGGCCCACGTCCGCGACAACCGGCGTCTGTACCGCGAGAAGTACGATGCGGTGATGCCCATTCTGTCGAAGGTGCTCGACGTCGCGCGGCCGGCCGGCTCGTTCTACCTCTGGCCGCGCGTGCCCGGCGGCGACGACGAGGCCTTCGCGCGGGGTCTGCTGGCCGCACAGCACGTCAGCGTGCTGCCCGGCTCCTATCTGGGCCGGGCCGTGGATGGCGCCAACCCGGGCGCCGGGCGCGTGCGGATTTCCCTGGTTGCGACGACCGGGGATTGCGTCGAGGCCGCCCGCCGGATTCGACGGTTCATAGAGGAAGGCTGAATGTACGACCACCTGAAGATCCTGATCGAGGACGCGTTCGAACGCCGCGCCGGGTTCTCCGCGGGCAACGTGCCGCACGACCTCGCTGTGGCGATCGACGACTGCCTGGACCTGCTCGACGCCGGCAAGGCACGCGTCGCCGAGCCCGGCGAGTCCGGCTGGACCGTCAACCAGTGGCTCAAGAAAGCCGTGCTGCTCTACTTCCGCACGCACGAGAATGTGCCAATCGAGGGCGGCTTCACCCGCTTCTACGACAAGGTACCGCTCAAGTACGCCGGGATGAGCCCGGACCGCTTTCGCGACGGCGGCACGCGCGTCGTGCCGCATGCGATCGCCCGCAAGGGCGCCTACATCGCGCCGAACGTGGTGCTCATGCCGAGCTACGTGAACATCGGCGCCTTCGTCGACACCGGCACCATGGTGGACACCTGGGCGACCGTCGGTTCCTGCGCCCAGGTCGGCCGCAACGTGCACCTCTCCGGCGGCGTCGGCATCGGCGGCGTGCTAGAGCCGCTGCAGGCCAACCCGACGATCATCGAGGACGATTGCTTCATCGGCGCGCGCTCGGAGATCGTGGAGGGCGTCATCGTCGAGAAGGGCTCGGTGATTTCCATGGGCGTCTACATCGGCGCCAGCACGCGGATCTACGACCGAGCCTCGGGCGAGATCCACTACGGCCGGGTGCCCTCGGGCTCCGTCGTCGTCCCGGGCAGCCTGCCCGCGGCGGACGGCAGCCACTCGCTCTACTGCGCGGTGATCGTCAAGCGGGTGGACGAGCAGACCCGGGCGAAGACGTCGGTGAACGAGCTGCTGAGGATGTGAGTGGGGCGCCGTTGGCAGTGGGCGGCCGGGCGCGCAATGAGGGCGGCCCTTCCCTGCGGCTCAACGTCGATCGGTCACCCGAATCGTCCAGTGATGTAGTCCTCGGTGAGCTTGTGCCTCGGGTTCGTGAAGATCTGGTCGGTGGAGCCGACCTCGATGAGATCCCCGAGATGAAAGTAAGCCGTACGCTGCGAAACCCGCGCCGCCTGCTGCATCGAGTGCGTGACGATGCAGATGGCGTAGTTCTGCTTGAGCTCGTCGATCAGGTCCTCGATGCGCGCAGTTGCGATGGGATCGAGCGCCGAGCAGGGCTCGTCCATCAGGATCACCTCCGGGTTCACGGCAATCGTGCGCGCGATGCAGAGCCGCTGCTGCTGGCCTCCGGACAGCGCCGTGCCCGGCTGCTCGAGCCGGTCCTTGACCTCTTCCCACAATCCCGCTCTCTGCAGGCTGGTCTGGACGATCTCGTCGAGCTCGGTCCGATCCGCGGCAAGCCCGTGGATGCGCGGACCATAGGCGACATTCTCGTAGACGGACTTCGGAAACGGATTCGGCTTCTGGAAGACCATGCCCACCCGGGCACGCAGCTGAACCACGTCCTGCCGCTTGTCGTAGATGTCCTGCCCTTCCAGTGAGATCGCGCCGCTCACGAGCGCGGTGGGAATCGTGTCGTTCAGGCGGTTGAGGCAACGCAGGAAGGTGCTCTTGCCGCAGCCCGACGGGCCGATCATCGCGATCACCTCGTTGTGGGCGATGTCCAGGCTCACGTTGCGGATCGCATGCTTGTCGCCGTAGTACACGTTCACGTCACGGCAGACGATCACCGGGTTCTTGACGGTGATGTCGCCGACCGTGCGCTGGCCCGCAGCGGTTCGCTCCGGAGGTGCGCTGCCGGAGGCCCGCGATGCGGGAGCGGTCTTGATGCTCGCCTCGGCTGAAGAAACGAAAACCATCGCTCGCTACTCCTGAGATCCGGGGCTCACCACCGGCGCTCGAATTTCTGCCGCAGGATGACGGCAGTCGCATTCATGATCAACAGGAAGCCCAGCAAAACGAGGATCGCACCGGATGTGCGCTCCAGGAAGGCGCGCTCCGGGCTGTCTGCCCAAAGGTAGACCTGGACGGGCAACACCGTCGAAGGATCGGTGAGCCCGCCCGGAATGTCGACGATGAACGCGACCATGCCGATCATCAGAAGCGGTGCAGACTCGCCCAATGCCCGAGCCATGCCGATGATCGCGCCTGTGAGCATGCCCGGCATCGCGAGCGGCAGCACGTGGTGCGCAACAGTCTGCACCTGGGAAGCGCCCATCCCGAGTGCCGCTTCGCGAATCGACGGTGGCACGCCCTTCAATGCTGCACGGCTCGCGATGATGATCGTGGGCAGCGTCATCAGCGTCAGGACGAGACCACCGACCACAGGCGCCGAACGCGGCAGGCCGAACAGCTGGATGAACACCGCCAACCCGAGCAGCCCGAACACGATAGAGGGCACGGCCGCGAGATTGTTGATGTTGACCTCGATGAAATCCGTGACCCGATTGCGTGGTGCAAACTCCTCCAGGTACACGGCCGCTGCGACACCGATCGGGAAACTGAGCAGGAGCGTCACCAGCAGAGTGAAGAAGGATCCGACGACCGCGCCCCAGACACCGGCCTGCTCGGGCTCACGGGAATCACCGTTGGTGAAAAAGGCACGGTTGAAACGAAGGTCGAGCCGGCCGTTGGCCAGCAGCGAGTCGATCCAGCCCAGCTCCTGGTCCGACAGCCCCCGCTGGTCCTCGGGCAGGTCGCGGTCGATCTTGCCCTTCATGAGCAGGTCGACCCGGTCGTCGGCGAGCAGCCAGAGGGTCTGCGTCGACCCGATCAAGTCCGGGTCCGCCATGACGCGCTCGCGCAACTCGAACTGGCCCGCGTCGCTCGCGAGGCCGTACAGGCTTCGCCTCTCGCTGCGACCCTCGACGTCCGGGAAGCGCTCGCGCAGCGCAGCTTTGATGAGCGCGGAGTAGTCGGCAGTGCTGATGGCCTGTTCATCCCGCTCACCCGCGGGATCTACGACCTCGGCGTCGTAGCGGATGTCGAGCTGAACATAGGACTGCTGGAAGATCGTCCAGCCAGTCGAGATGATGCTCGAGAACAGGAAGCCCACGAAGACGAGGCCGAGAGCAACGGCGAGCATGCCGTAAGCGCGGAACCGCCGTTCCGCACGGTAGCGCCGCTTCAGGCTCTTCTCGACGAGCCGCCGCGTCCTTTTCGCCGCGTTCTCGACGGCCGCCGGGCCGAGATCGGTGTCACTCATACTGTTCCCGGTACTTGCGCACGACGTGCAGCGCGATGATGTTGAGCGAGAGCGTCGCCAGGAAGAGGACCAGGCCCAGCGCGAAGGCAGCGAGCGTCTTGGGACTGTCGAACTCCTGGTCACCGACCAGCAGCGTGACGATCTGCGTGGTCACGGTCGTGACGGCCTCCAGCGGGTTCGCCGTGAGGTTGGCGCCGAGGCCGGCCGCCATCACGACGATCATGGTCTCGCCGATCGCGCGCGAGATCGCGAGTAGCACACCGCCGACGATGCCCGGCAGGGCCGCCGGGAACACGACCCGCCGGATGGTCTCCGACTGGGTGGCTCCGAGGCCGTAGGAGCCGTCGCGCAGCGATCGCGGGACGGCCGTGATCATGTCGTCGGCGAGGGAGGACACGAACGGGATGATCATGATGCCCATGACGAGACCGGCGGCCAGCGCGCTCTCGGACGAGACGTCCAGGCCGATGCCCTCTCCCGACTGTCGCAGCATGGGGCCGACCACGAGGGCCGCAAAGAATCCGTACACGACAGTTGGAATCCCCGCGAGCACTTCGAGCACGGGCTTGATCACCGCCCGGACCCTGCGCGCCGCGTACTCCGCCAGATAGATCGCGGAAAACAGCCCGACTGGTACGGCGACGAGCATTGCGATGCCCGCGATCAGGAGGGTGCCCGTGAACAAAGGCACCGCGCCGAACGCTCCCGAGGACCCGACCTGGTCGGCCCGGATCGCAAGCTGCGGCGACCATTGCAGGCCGAACAGGAACTCGGTGACGGGCACCAGCTGGAAGAAACGGATGGCTTCGAACAAGACGGAAACGACGATGCCGACCGTCGTGAAGATGGCAATCGTCGAGCAGGCGATCAGCGCTCCGCGCACGATCGTCTCCACGCGATTGCGGGCACGCAGGTTCGGAGAGATCCGCAACCATACGGCCCCGCCGACTCCGAGCGCGATGGACAGGCAGACGACGGCAGCGGCAAGGCGAGACAGCGAGTCGAGGCGGATGTAGCGCTCGGCAGCAGCTTGAACCTCCAGGCTGGCCATCTCCGGGGGGATGGCTCCCGCCACGAGGTTGCGAACGTCGTTCAGGACGAGAGAAAGCTGGCCGGGAGGCAGCGCCTGCGTCTCGGAGGACATGCCGGCCACGACCATCTGCGTGACGATGCGCCCGTCGACGGCGTGCCAAAGCGCGAGAATCAGCAGCGACGGAATTGCGCACCAGAGCGCCGTCAGGAGCCCGTAGTAGCCGGGCAGCGAGTGCAGATTCCGGGCGCCCCTGAGGCCTCCGACGAGCGACAGGGATCGAAACCGGCCGGCGCGGTAAGCCGCGGCCGAAAGGATGAGCAGAAGAAGGACGAGCGTGGAGGTTTGCATCGAGACCTGATTCGCGCCGTGCTCTTGTTGGCTTCCCCGGGGTCCACGATGCGGCCCCGGCGGTCGGCGGCCGCCGCCCCACCACCGATGACCGACAGCACCGCCTCGCACGCTCCCCGGGCGGCGTGGCGGAAGTGTACGGCCCGATATGTTACAGATTCGTTACACGTACCGGCGTTCGTGATTGCCTTTATTTCTTTCAATGGCTTGCCAGGCCAAGTCGACCCCCCAGGCGGCCTCCCGACCGTTGCGAGGCAGAGCCGGCATCCGGCCGTCTGAATGCTTGCCCCGGCCCTACGCGCGCCTTATAAAGACCCGCCCTCAACTCTTCGTCCGCGAGGCCCCAGCAGACATGTCAGCGACCCTCGAGCTCACGCAGGCAATGATCGCCCGGCCATCGGTCAGCCCTGCCGATGGCGGCTGTCAGGATCTGATGATCGAGCGCCTCGAGCCGCTCGGCTTCGCGGTCGAGCGCATGCGCTTCGGGAACGTGGACAATTTCTGGGCCACGCGACGCGGCCAGGATGAGGACGGCCCGGTGTTCTGTTTCGCCGGCCACACGGACGTGGTGCCGACCGGCCCGCTCGAGGAGTGGCACTCGGACCCCTTCGAGCCGGTCATCCGGGACGGCATGCTGTACGGCCGAGGCGCGGCCGACATGAAGAGTGGGCTGGCCGCCATGGTCACCGCGGTGGAAGGCTTCGTCGCCCGCCATCCCGATCACGAAGGCACGGTCGCCTTCCTGATCACGAGCGACGAGGAAGGCCCGTCGGTGGACGGCACGCGCCGCGTCGTCGAGGTCCTGCAGTCGCGCCGCGAGCGCATCGACTGGTGCCTCATCGGCGAGCCGTCTAGCGACCGGGAATTCGGCGACACGGTCAAGATCGGCCGTCGCGGTTCGCTCTCCGGCCGGCTCACGGTCCATGGCGTGCAGGGCCATATCGCCTATCCCCACATGGCGGAGAACCCGGTCCACGTGCTTGCCCCGGCGCTCGCGGAACTGGTCGGCCGGAGCTGGGACGAGGGCAACGAGTACTTCCAGCCGACGTCCTTCCAGGTGTCGAACATCGCGGCCGGCACCGGCGCGCCCAATGTCATCCCTGGCGAGCTCAAGCTAAGGTTCAACTTCCGCTTCTCGCCGGAGCAGACCCTCGAGGGCTTGCAGGAAGCCGTGACCTCCACCCTGGACCGGCACGACGTGCGCTACTCGCTCGAGTGGTTTGTCGCCGGACTGCCCTTCTACACCTCACCGGGGCCGCTGTCGCAGGCCGTGACGCGCGCCGTGCTGGAAGTGCGCGGGCTCGAGACACGAATGACCACGGGTGGCGGCACGTCCGATGGCCGTTTCATCGCGCCGATGGGTGCCCAGGTCGTGGAACTCGGCGTGGTCAACCAGACCATCCACAAGGTGAACGAGTGCGTCAGGGTCGAGGACATCGATGCCCTGAGCCGGACGTACGAGCGGGTGCTGGAGTTATTGCTCGTGAGTCGTTAGCGGGCTGATCGAATCCGCGGAAATATCAAGCCCGACCTTCCTTCGACTCACCACTCACGACTCACTTTCCTGTCCAGCCTCCAGTTCGCCCAGACCCCTGCGACACCTACGACCAATGCAAACACGAGGACCCAGCCGGGCATGGACACGCCCAGGAAGCTGAAATCCACCTTGGCACACTCGCCGCCCGCCTTGAACACCTTGATGATTACCTGCATGAGCGGCAGCACCTCGAGCATGAAGTCGAGGTCGGCCCCGCAGCCCGGCACCGAGCCCGGTGGCTGCAGCTGGATCCAGACGTGCCGGCCTGCCGTGACGGCCGTGGCCGCCGCCACGACCGCGATGGCGACGGCATAGATTCGTGCGCCCGTCTGCCCAGGGTCGTGCAGCGCGGCGAGCAGGAAGACAATGCCGAGGGCGAGCACCTCCACGCGCTGGAAGATGCACAGGTGGCAGGGCGTGAGCTGCATCCCGTACTGAGCATAGAACGCAAAGGCCAGGGCCGCAGCACAGGCGCCCGTGCCCAGCACGTTGGCGCTCCGCCGGTCGAGCGTCATGCGTTCCGACTGGCGGCCGACGCCCGGATCTGTTCCTCCGCGTCCTCGAGCGACAGGTGGCGAATGTCCTTGCCGTACACCGTGTAGACGATGTACTCGCAGATGTTCTTGGCGTGGTCACCGACGCGCTCGAGCGCCCGCACGACCCACATGATGTCGAGCGCTCGCCGGATGTTCCGCGGGTCTTCCATCATGTACGTGATGTTCTGACGCTGGATCGACTCGTATTCCTCGTCGACGACCCGGTCACGGCGCGCCGTCGCGAGCGCCTCGGTTGCGTCGAGCCTGGCAAAAGCGTGCAACGCGTCGTGGACCATGTCCGTTACGAGCCTCGCGATATGCCTGACTTCCCTGTACTTGTCCGAGGGAGGCTCGACCGCGGCGAGGCGCGCCGCGATCAGTGCGACCTTCTCGACCTCGTCGCCGATGCGCTCGAGGTCGGTGATCGTCTTGATGATGGCGACGATCACGCGCAGGTCGGAGGCCGTCGGCTGGCGCATCGCGATGATGCGGCCACACTCCTCGTCGATGCTGACCTCGAACTGGTTGACCTTGTGATCGCCGCGCGCGACTTCCTCGCCGAGCTTGCTGTCGCCCTCGACCAGCGCGTTGACGGCCTGCTGCAACTGCTCCTCGACGAAGCCGCCCATCTGCAGGACGCGCGTCCGCACTTTCTCCAGGTCCTCGTTGAAGCGACGCGAGATGTGATGACCGAGATCCGCCGGTTCCATGGAATTTCCCTCTATCCGTCGTGCACGACGGCTGTACCGATGATACCTGAAGCGGGACCGGACGGCCGCCGGGCCGGGTGACCGGCGTCACGGATGTCATGGAATCCGCATGCCGTGCCTGCGGGCAAGGGCGGGACCTGGCGTGATGGTCGGGCCCCGCCGCGACCCATCAGAACTTCATGCTGAGATCCAGCTGGAGGCGCTGGTAATCCCGCTCCCTGGCGGTGTCGTAGTTCCGGGTGTTCTCGAACCAAGTCAGGTTCACGGCCACGTTCTTGACCGGGACCCACGCACCCTTGAACTGCATGCCCTTGCCCTGGGTCGTTCCGCCTGCGAAATCGGAATCGATGACTCCGGCCCACTGTGCGTCCCGTTCGACGTCCTGGTAGAGCGCGGCAAGCTCCCAACTGCCCGGATTGCTGGCCTTGCCCAGCACGAAGCCGATGTTGTAGCCCTCGTTCAGGTCGTCGACGGCTGTGTTGCGCAGGTAGTTGACCCACGCCTTCATCGGCCAGCGGCCAAGGCTGAAGGCATACTCGGCACCGACTTCGACGATGTCGTAGTCGTAGAGGTAGCAGGCAGTCGTGCCGGCTCCGCTGCACGAAGTCCCTGCAAGGTAGTACGAGTTGCCGCCTAGCGGCTCGCTCGAGTCGAGCGAAATGCCGAGGGAGTTGTACTGAATGGCGCCGTAGTCATTGTACGTTGCAGCGATCATCAGCCCGAACGGACTCTCCCAGCCTAGCTGGGCACCCAGGAGGTTCGCGTCCGCCCCGCCGGAACTCTCAGTAATCCAGAAGCCGTAGCCGTTGACGAAAACTCCGTTGCTTGCGCGGAACTGCAAGGCGCCGCCTTCGGGATTGACGTCGCCGTCGTAGAACAGGCTTCCCCCGAATCGCTCGAACGGGTACTTCATCTTGCCCAGCGACAGCGCGGTCGATTCGGTCGGACGCCAGGCAAGGTAGCCGTAGTCGATCCCCAGGCTCTTGCGCACGTTGCCGCCACCGAGGGTGACGTTGGTTGAACGTGGATCTTCCGGATCGCCCGTCGCGATGCCCACGTAGGCCGTCATCGAGTCGGACACCTTGGCCTCGAGACCGGTACGGATGCGGATTCGGTGACGCGTGCGGGTGTCGCGGGACTCCTCGTCGATCATCTCGTGGCGGTAGCGCATGTCACCCTTCCACTTGATCTTGCTGGCCCAGTCGACCTTCTTGGCCTGGACCGCCGCCTGCGCCATCTGGTCGGACTGTCGGTCGTTCGCTTCCTCCACCTCCGCGACGCGGACTTCGAGGGCCTCCATGCGTACCGCCGGGGCAGCAGTACCGGATCCCGCGAGCTCGGCATTTCGGGTCTCGAGCTGCTGCACCCGCTCGAGCAGCGCCTGCACCTGCTGCCTGAGCTCGGCCACCTCTGCCTCGCTGACGGCTGCCTGGGAAGACAAGGGCACGGACAGGAGCAACCCGACCGCGCCCGCGGTCATGATCTTGTGCATAGGATGTTTACCTTGATTTTCTTTATGGAACCGGCCGGCTCGAAGCCGGCCGTCCCGGTCAGAGCTTGAGCTCCTTGAGCTCCGCCACGTCCTTGCGGACCTGCTCGCGCTGCGCCTTGGGCAGCGGGATCAGACCCTTGTCCGCCAGGTAGCCTTCGTCGCCGGCGGCCTTCTCGCTGGTGAGCTCGGTGACGAACTCCTTGATGCCCGGGATCACGCCCACATGCGCCTTCTTCACGTAGACGTAGAGCGAACGCGACACGGGATAGGAGCCGTCCGCGATCTTCTCGAAGGTCGGCGACACGCCCTCGATGATCGAGCCGTGCAGCTTGTTGAGGTTCTCCTCGAGGAAGCTGTAGCCGAAGATGCCGATCGCCTTCGGGTTGGCCTCGAGCTTCTGCACGATCAGGTTGTCGTTCTCGCCGGCCTCGACATAAGCGCCGTCCTCGCGGATCTGGGTGCAGACGCGCTTGAAGCGCTTCTCGTCGACCTTCTTGAGCTCCTTGAGCCACGCGAAGTCCTCGCAGCCCTTCTCGAGCATCAGCTCGGCGAAGGCATCCCGGGTGCCGGAGGTCGGCGGGGGGCCGAGGACCTCGATCCTGACGTCGGGCAGCTTGGGATCGATCTGCTTCCAGGTCTTGTAGGGATTGTCGACGAGGGACGTCGGGTTCGCCGGATCCGGCACCTGCTTCGCAAGCGCCATGTAGACTTCCTTGCGCGTCAGCTGGTAGGTCGGCGAGGCCTTGGCATTCGCCATCACGATGCCGTCGAAGCCGATCTTCACCTCGACGATGGCCTCGACGCCGTTCTTGCGGCAGTCGTCGACCTCGGACTGCTTGATCCGCCGCGACGCGTTGGCGATGTCGGTGAACTGCGGGCCGATGCCCTGGCAGAACAGCTTGAGACCGCCGCCCGTGCCGACGCTCTCGACCTTCGGCGTCTTGAAGCCCGTGCCGCGGCCGAACTGTTCGGCCGCGGCCGAGGAGAACGGGAACACGGTCGACGAGCCGGCGATGCTGATGTAGTCGCGGGCCGACTGGGCATGGGCCGCGCCCGAAAGGGCCAGGCCGGCGACACCTGCGGCAATGAGGGTCTTACTTAACACTGATTCGAACCTCCGGAGGATGCTTGGGTGACTCGCCTGCCACGTGGAAACCGAATCCGGGCTCCGCGGCGCCCTGCGCCCGTGGCATCGATGGTCGCGGAGGTTACGCCTGCTTTGTTACAGAATTGCTGCAAGGCGGAAGGTCGCGTAAGTCGTTGAGATTAAGGGCGTATGCAACATTGGCTGCCCTTGCTGCTGCGATTGATGACAGTACCGATCGGATTTCGTGACGTCTTGCGGCGCGTCGGGAACGCGACCGCACCCCGGCTAGGGACTCGGGGGATTGGGTCGGGCGGTACTCACGATGGGCGATGAGACTCGAGGCCGGTCAGCGCGCGCCTCTGCGAGATGCCCCTCGAACTGCCGCGTCGCGGTCTCCCAGGTGTTCTCGAGCGCCTGTGCGCGGGAGGCGGCCGGGTCGAGCTTCAGGGCCTCGAGTGCTGCGCGCCTAAGGTCCTCGTGCAGGATGCCGGTCACGCCGTTGCGCACCACGTCGATGGGCCCGGTGACCGGATAGGCCGCCACGGGCAGGCCGCAGGCCATGGCCTCGAGCATCACGAGGCCGAAGGTGTCGGTGCGGCTCGGGAACACGAAAACGTCGGCGGCCGCGAGCGTAGCGGCCAACTCCTCGCCGAAGCGATAGCCGGTATAGACGACGTCCGGGTAGCGTGCCCGCATCTCCTGCATCGCCGGGCCGTCACCGATGACGAGACGGGTCCCGGGCAGGTCGAGCGACAGGAACGCCTCGATGTTCTTTTCCACCGCCACCCGGCCCGCGTAGGCAAAGATCGGGCGCGGCAGGTCGAGAAAGGACTTCTCGCCCGGCCGGAACAGTGCCGTGTCGACCCCTCGGCCCCAGTGCACGAGGTTCGAGAAACCGCGCGCTTCGAGTTCGCGGCGCACGCGTTCGGTGTTCACCATGACGCGCTCCGCCCGGCCGTGGAACCAGCGCAGCAGGGCATACGACCAGGCCAGCGGCATCGGGATGCGAGCCCGCAGGTACTGCGGAAACTGCGTGTGGTAACTCGTGGTGAAGTGCAGTCCGCGCCGGATCATCGCCCGCCGGGCGGCGAGCCCGAGGGGTCCCTCGGTGGCGATGTGGACGGCGTCGGGGTCGAACTCGTCGAGCCAGGCGTGCAGGCGGCGACCGGGATGCAGCGACAGCCGGATCTCAGGGTAGGTCGGGCAGGGCATGGTCCGGAAGCTGTCCGGCCCCAGGAAGCGAACCTCGTGTCCCAGGGACTCCAGGCCCTCCCCGGTGCGGCTGAGCGTCGTGACGACGCCGTTGACCTGTGGCCGCCAGGCGTCGGTGAGGATCGCGACCTTCATTCGCGGCCGGATCCGAGGCGGACGCCGCCTCTCCTCACGCGGCCGGCTCCAGCGCCGGCACGCCCGGCTCGACGGTCGGCGCCAGGACTTCGCTCTGCTCGGTCCATCGCAGGATCGCGAGGCGCCCGTTCATGTCCTCGACCAGCGAGGTGCAGCTCTCCACCCAGTCGCCGTCGTTGCAGTAGAGCACGCCGTCGATCTCGCGCATGGCTGGGCGATGGATGTGGCCGCAGATCACCCCGTCCACCCCGCGCGTACGAGCGTGGCGTGCGGCCGCCTCCTCGAAGCGATCGATGTACCGGACGGCATTCGGCACCTGGTGCTTGATCCAGTGAGCCAGCGACCAATAGCCGTAACCGAACCGCCGCCGCAAGGCGTGCAGCCCGTGGTTGAGGCCGAGTATCAACTCGTAGGCAGCCTCGCCCACGCGCTTGAGCAGCGGGCCGAACTTCACGTCCTCATCGAACTCGTCGCCGTGTAGCAGCAGCATGCGCCGGCCGTCGGCGGTCTCGTGGACCAGGTCGCGGTGCACCTCGACCGGCCCGTACCGTGTGCCACACAGGTCACGCGCGAGCTCGTCGTGGTTGCCGGGAATGTAGACGACCCGCGATCCCGTGCGCGCCCGCGTCAGCAGGGTCCGCAGCACCTCCTGGTGCGAGGCGGGCCAGTACACGCTCCGCCGGAGGGACCAGAAGTCGATCAGGTCGCCGATCACGAAGATGTTCCGTGCCTCGACGGACTCGAGGAAATGCAGGAGGTAGTCCGCGCGACAGCCGCGGTAGCCGAGATGGACGTCCGAGATGAAGATGCTTCTGACCCGATGCGGCCGGCGAACCGGTGTCACGCTCATGTCACCCCCGAGTTGAACCCTCCGGACGACCGCAACACTGCGATCGCCGCGTGACGAAGGCGTGACTGCCGGCTGAAATCTTTATGACGAACGGCGACTTGGGGCCGGATGTTCAGGCGACACTTCAACCTCGCCCATCGATAGGTCGCGAGGGTCTCTCCGCGAACCGCGTCGGTTCCGGCGTGGACGGTGACTCAGCCCGCAGCCGACATCGCTGCGCGCCCGGCGGCAGGCTGCAACCGCTTCACGGGAAAGTGGCAGGTGAAAGTGGACCCGCGTCCCTCCACGCTCTCGACCGTCAGGCGGGCACCATGACGCTGCAGCGCGTGCTTGACGATGGCGAGCCCGAGGCCGGAGCCACCCGATTTCCGCGAGCGGCCCTTGTCGACGCGGTAGAAACGCTCCGTGAGGCGCGGCACGTGCTCGGCCGGGATCCCGATGCCCGTGTCGCGGACGGCGAGATGCCCACCGTCCGCGTCGCTCCACCAGCGGATCTCGATCGAGCCCTCCTGCGGTGTGTACTTGACCGCGTTGGAGATCAGGTTCGAGGCGATCGAGTGGATCTCGGGCTCGCTGCCGAGCAGCCTTGCGGTCGAGTCGAGCCTGAGCGTCACCTCGTGCGGCCGGACGTCCCGCGCGAGCACATCCTTGCGCATCAGCGCGAGCATGCCCCCGACGTCCACCGGGTCGTAGGGCGCTTCCTTGGCCGAGGCCTCGAGACGCGACAGCTCGAGCAGGTCTTCGACGATCAGTCGCATGCGTTCGGCCTGGCGGCGCATCTCGCCGATCGGTCCGTGCCACACCGCGTCGACGTCGCGATCGTCGGCGAGCTGGTCGAGATAGCCGTTGATCACCGTGAGCGGGGAGCGCAGCTCGTGCGAGGCGTTGGCGACGAAGTCCTTGCGCATCGCCTCGAGGCGCGACTCTCGCGTGATGTCGCGGACGAGCATCAGTTGCTCGTCGCCGGCAGGGATGATCTGGCAGGCGAGATAGCGCTCCTCGGGCTGGCCGTAGCGCAGCACGACCGGCACCGCCTGCGGCCCGGCGTCAACGTAGCGTGCGAAGTCCGGGTGCCGGATCAGGTTCTCGATGCGCATGCCGAAGTCGACCTTGCGCTTGAGGCCGAGCATCCGGGCCGCCGTCCGGTTGAACCACAGGATGTCGCGCTCGGCGGAGAGCAGCAGCACGCCCTCCGGCATCGCGGCCGTCAGCCGCCGGAACTCCCGCAGCAGCTGCACGATGCGCCGCTTGTGGTACTGCTTGCGGCGGTAGATCCGCCCGATGAGCGCGACGACGTCGCCCCAGACGCCGCCAAGATCCGGGGGGTCCTCGTGACGCCGTCGCCGCAGCCACCGCTGCAGACGGTAGAGATTGGTGAGCTGCAGCGCCAGGTAGGCGGCGAGCACCGCCACCAGCCACAGGTCGATCCGGCCGAACACGAGCCCGCCGGCGATGGCGATTCCGATCGCCCCGGCCAGGCGCGCGAGCGCGAACGACCAGGCTGGTCCCATGCGCTATTGCGGCCTCGTCGAGAACCGGTAGCCGGCGCCGCGCACTGTCTGGATGTACCGGTCGCACCCGAAGTCGGCGAGCGCCTTGCGAAGCCGCCGGATGTGAACGTCGACGGTGCGTTCCTCCACGTAGACGTTGCCGCCCCACACGCGGTCGAGCAGCTGGCTGCGCGAGTAGACACGGTCCTGGTGCGTCATGAAGAAGCTGAGCAGGCGGTACTCGGTCGGGCCGAGCGGAACGGTGCGCTCGCCGACGGTGACACGATGCCCCGCCTGGTCGAGGACGAGCTGGTCGGCGCGCACGTACTCCTCGTCGCCCCCGGGAAGCGCCCGGCGCAGGACCGCATTGATGCGCGCCACCAGCTCGCGCGGCGAGAAGGGCTTGGTGACGTAGTCGTCGGCGCCGCCCTCGAGGCCCGTGACCTTGTCCGACTCGTCGGCGCGGGCCGTCAGCATGATGATGGGAACCTCGCGTGTCTCCTTGTCCCGCTTGATCTGCCGCGTGAGCTCGAGGCCGCTCATGTCCGGCAGCATCCAGTCGACCAGCATCAGGTCCGGCCGCCGGTCGGCGATTCGTTCGCGCGCCTGGATGCAGTCCTCGGCCTCGGATACCTCGTAGCCTGCGCGCCGGAGCCCGAACGCGATCATCTCGCGGATCGGCTGCTCGTCTTCGACGATGAGGATCTGCTTGCCCGCCATAAGCTTCCGTTCCCTATGGGAAATCCGGGCCGGATGGCCTTTGACGGACGGCACCATACGAATAATTTATGACATTTGGGTGACGCGCGCGTGACCCCTGTAATAAACGTCGACGCAGTGCGCCGTGCCGATACAGGTTCGCCCGGGCGCCCGGGGGCTACGACGCGCCCCCGCTGAGGAGGCCTCGCTCAGCGCCGGTGGGCCACTTCGTCGCGCAGGTAGACCGGCACGGCCTCCACGGGATCGACGGTGCGGCCGGCGCGGAACTCGCCCGCGCCGAGCCGCGCAATTTCGCGCGCGTGCGGCAGGAGCTCGGCGTCGAAGCCGGAAAGCTGCCCCTCGAGCAGCGTGTGCAGGGCCGGATACGCCGCGAAGCCGTGCCCGGCACCGAAGAACATGGGAGGGTCCCCTTGCAGCTCCGGGAGCGTGAGCCGACCGGGATCCGACACCGCCTCGGGCGTCAGCGCCACCGGCGCGTCGGGGTCGAGGCAGTCGAAGGCGGCCCAGTAGACCTGCGCCATCCGCGCGTCGAGGCAGGCGAGCACGTGGCGCCCCCCCCGCAGCCGCGCGGCGCGCGCCGCGAGGGCCGCGAGATCCGAGACCGGCACGACCGGCAGGCTTGCGCCGAAGGCCAGGCCCTGCGCGACCCCCGCGGCGATGCGCAGCCCCGTGAAGCCGCCTGGCCCACGGCCGAAAGCGATCGCATCGAGGGCGGCCAGTGCGGTGCCCGCCTCCGCGAGCACCGCCTGCACCATGGGCAGCAGCCGCTCGGCATGACCGCGCCCGAGCACTTCGTAGCGCTCGAAGACCTCGTCCTCGACGAGCAGCGCTGCCGAGCAGGCCTCCGTCGCGGTGTCGAGGCCGAGGATCCTCACGCCGTCCCCAGAGCCCGCGCCGCAGCACCCGCCTCGGCCAGCCGCCGCCTGAGGAAAGCAGCCGCTTCCTCCCCCTCGTCGACGACGCGCGCCGGCGGCAGCGAGCCGACGAAAAGCCGGCCGTAGGAGCGACTGCGCAGCCGCGGATCGCAGATCGCGACGACGCCGAAGTCCTCGCGGTCGCGGATCAGCCGCCCGAAGCCTTGCTTGAGCGCCAGCACGGCCTGCGGGAGCTGGTGATCGTAGAACGGGTTGCCACCGGCGCGCCGAATGCCTTCCAGCCTCGCCTTGAGTAGCGGGTCGTCGGGAGAGGCGAAGGGCAGCTTGTCGATGACGACCACCGCAAGGGCAGTGCCACGGACGTCGACGCCCTCCCAGAAACTCGCGGTCCCGAGCAGGACGGCGTGCTCGAGCTCCCGGAAACGTCGTAGCAGGCTTTCGCGAGGCGCCTCGCCCTGCACGAGCAATGGATAACGCTGTTCGAAACCGGTACGCCCACGCAGCAACCGCGCCGCCTCCTTGAGCGCGCGGTGACTGGTGAAGAGCAGGAAGGTGCGACCGTCTGCGGCTTCGACGAGCGGCAACGCGGTCGCGAGGACCGCCGTCGTGTGGGCACGATCGGAAGGGTCCGGGAGCCCGCGCGGCAGGTAGAGCAGTGCCTGTCGCTCGAAATCGAACGGGCTCGCCACGCGCAGCGTCCGTGCCTCGATCGCGCCGATCCGACCGAGGAAGTGCGTGAAGTCCTCGCCCACCGCCAGGGTGGCCGAGGTGAAGATCCACGCGCAGGGCCGTGCCGCCATGAGTTCGCGCAGGCGGTCGGCCACTTCGAACGGGCTGAACCCGAGGGTGAAGCCCCGCCCGGCGACCTCCACCCATCGGATGCCTTCCTCGGCGGCGAATCCGAGCATCCGCTGGAGGTTCTCCGCGAGCGTCTCAGCGCGCCGCAGGCATTGCCTCAGGCCCGAGTCGTCGCTGCCGGTGCCTGCCAGCGCCTCGACCAGCAGGTGCAGTGCCGACTGGGCCGTGTGCAGCGCCTCGATGAAGGCGTCGGGCAAAGCAGCCCACTCGATCCGCTCACGGGGGCTGCCGAGGCAGGCCAGTGCCTGGGCGAACGCGCCCTCGATGGCGTGCAGGCGTTCGCGCAGCGGCTCGCCGAGGTGACCGGTGCGCGCCAGCTCGGCGAGGGTGTCGCGGACCAGGGCAACGCCCTGGCGGCTGCCGACGTTGAGCCCGAAGAACTGGGCGGCGATGTCGGGCACCTGGTGGGCTTCGTCCAGGATCACCGCCTCCGTGCCCGGGAGCAACTCGCCGAAGCCCTCGTCCTTGAGCGCAAGATCCGCGAGCAGCAGGTGGTGGTTGACGACCACGATGTCGGCGGCCTGCGCCTCGCGACGCGCGGCAACCACGTGGCAGCGGGCGTACTCCGGGCACTCGAGCCCGAGGCAATTGTCCCGCGTCGAGGTGACCACCGGCCAGACAGGGTCGTCGTCCCGGACGCCGGTCACTTCCGCAACGTCCCCGGAGCGCGTGAGCCCTGCCCACCGCTGAATGCGCTTGAGCGAGCGGGCCGAGGGCACCTCGAAGCCGGGCAGGCTACCGACGTGCCCCGCGAGCGCCAGCCGATGCCGGCACAGGTAGTTCGAGCGGCCCTTGAGCAGGGCGACCCGCACCGGTCGGCCCAGCGCGCGCGCCAGCATGGGAAGGTCGCGGTGGTAGAGCTGGTCCTGCAGGGTCCGCGTCCCGGTGGAGACGATGACGTGGCGGCCGGACAGCAGCGCGGGAACCAGGTAGGCGAAGGTCTTGCCCGTCCCCGTTCCGGCCTCCACGGCGAGCACGGACTGTTCCAGGAGCGCCTCGCCAACCCAGTCGGCCATCTCCTGCTGTTCGCGCCGGGACTCGAAGCCCGGAACAGCCTCGGCCAGCGGGCCGTCCGCGCCGAGCAGCGCACCGAACTCACCCACCGCGAGACTCCCGTCCACGGCAATCGTGCGCCAGCCGAGGCTTGAGGAGGCAGGAACACATGGTCGGGCGGAGTCTAAATAAGGCGCCGTGCGGGCGATAGCTCGAAAACGGACTGGTCCCGCCGGTTACCTGCGCGGCGCGCTACTCCCGACCCCGAAGCTTAGCTACTGGTCCGCGTCCGGCCGAGTTCGATCGGAAACGCGCGCGGTGTCCGGTATCGCTGACAAGGAAGGCGCCGGCCTCGCGTAGAGACCGGCGCCTTCCGACCCACTCTCACCGGGATCGACGGTGCTCTGGAACCGTCGGCAGGTTTCCCGATGGTGGCGCGCAGCCCGCACCACACGCCAGTTTCTATCAATAAATCATATATATAAGGATCTTTTCTAACATAATTCTCATGTACATTTGCGCGGGCAACAGCAATTCGTCCCTCGAGTCGACTCCTTCGACAAATGTAGACATAACACCGTCGGTTTTCGGCACTCCGGCAACGGGCGTTCGGCGCCGGGTCATCTATAATTCTTGGACACTCACGACAGCAGCTTGCGGGTACGTTCCCCTTCGCCGTCGGCCGCATTCTCGCCACGGAACCGAACGGGCGTTGCCCAAGGAGAGAGGAACGAACGCATGGCCACTGCAATGCCTCGGCCCGCAACCCCCATGACTCCCCCGAAGGTGGTCTCCGACTGGGTCGACCACGTCGCGAAGATCACGCGGCCGGACCGGATCCACTGGTGCGACGGCTCCGAGCAGGAGTACCAGGGCCTCGTCAGGCGGATGCTCGCCAGCGGGGACTTGGTCGAGCTCAACCAGCAGACCCACCCCGGCTGCTATCTGCACCGCTCGAATCCGACCGACGTGGCGCGCGTCGAGCACCTGACCTTCGTCTGCACCCACCATTCGCACGACGCCGGCCCCAACAACAACTGGATGGACCCGGTCGACGCCAAGCGCCTGATGACCGACCTGTTCCGGGGCTGCATGAAGGGTCGCACCCTGTACGTCGTGCCCTACTGCATGGGTCCCATCGACTCGCCCTACTCCCGCTGCGGCGTCGAAATCACCGACAGCGCCTACGTCGCGGCCAACATGAAGCTCATGACGCGAATGGGTCGCGCCGCGCTCGAGCGCATCGGGCGTGAAGGACGTTTCGTGAAGGGTCTGCACTCGACGGGCGAGCTCGACCCGGACCGGCGGTTCATCATGCACTTCCCGGAGGAGCTCACCATCATGAGCTACGGCTCCGGCTACGGCGGCAATGCCCTGCTCGGCAAGAAGTGCCACGCGCTGCGCATCGCGAGCTGGCAGGCCCGCGACGAGGGCTGGATGGCGGAGCACATGCTCATCGTGGGCATCGAGAACCCGCGCGGCGAGACGCACTACATCGCCGCGGCGTTCCCGTCCGCCTGCGGCAAGACCAACCTCGCCATGCTGATTCCGCCGGCTTCCATGCCGGGCTGGAAAGTCTGGACCGTGGGCGACGACATCGCCTGGCTGCAACCGGGGCCGGACGGGAGGCTCTACGCCATCAACCCGGAGGCCGGCTACTTCGGCGTGGTGCCCGGCACCAATGCGCACACCAACCGCCATGCGCACGAGATGATCTCCGGCGACACGATCTTCACCAACGTGGCGGTCACCGCGGACAACCAGCCGTGGTGGGAAGGCCTCGAGGACGGCATTCCAGCCGTCGACTGGCAGGGCAGGCCCTACGACGCCTCGAAGGGGCCGGCGGCGCACCCCAATTCGCGCTTCACCGTCTCGGCGAAGCAAAATCCCAGCTACTCGCCCAAGGCCGATGCGCCGGAGGGCGTGCCGATCTCTGCCGTCGTCTTCGGTGGCCGCCGCCGCGAGCTGGCGCCGCTCGTCTACCAGGCACGCAACTGGGCGCACGGCGTACTCGTCGGCGCCTCAGTGGCTTCCGAGACCACGGCGGCGGCGACCGGGAAGGTCGGCGTGGTCCGCCGCGACCCGATGGCGATGAAGCCCTTCTGCGGTTACAACTACGGCGATTACTGGGCGCACTGGCTGTCGTTCGCCGGCAAGGTCGAGCACCTGCCGAAGATCTTCCACGTCAACTGGTTCCGTAGGGACGCGGACGGGCGCTTCCTGTGGCCCGGCTTCGGCGAGAACCTGCGGGTGCTCGAGTGGATCATCGGGCGCTGCGAGGGCCGCGCCCAGGCGATCGAGACGCCGATCGGCTTCCTCCCGACGGCGGAGGCGCTGAACCTCGACGGCCTCGACATCGACCCGGCCACGGTACGGGAGCTGCTGGCCGTGCGGCCGGAGCCCTGGCGGAAGGAATTGGCCGACATCGAGGAGTACATCGACTCCTTCGACGAGCGCACGCCGCGCGACCTCAAGGCCGAGCTGGCCGACGTCAAGCGCCGGCTCGCGTAGGTCACCCGTACCTCCTTCAGCGAGCCTTGCTCGCGCCGTTCGAGAAGGGGACAGTCCCCTGCGGGGACAGTCCCCGTCGAACGGCGCCTGGTGTTGCACGCGCGACCGCGCCGATCAGTCGTCGCAGATGTACTCGATCGTGTGGAAGGACTCGGGCTCGGGCAGCCGGCCGAGGCCGATCACGCCGCTGCCCTTGAGGGGAATCGAGTCGCGGCGGACGAAGGACTCCTCGCCCTGGCTCGTATGCACGAACGAGCCATTGGTGCTCTCGTCGACCAGCATGAACCGGTTCTTGCCCGCCTCGACGCGTGCGTGCAGCCGGGATACCAGGTTGCCCTTGACGACGAGGTCGTTCTCCTGGCCACGTCCCATGCTGAGTGAGGGTCGCTGACGGTCGTCGAGGATGATTTCCTTGCCTCCGTAGCGCAGCTTGATGTGAAACGGCCGGTGCTGCTCGGTGATCGTGGCGATCGCCGGCAGCATGCTCGTGACGTCCTCGCCCTGCCAGAGCACCTCGTAAACCGCGATCTCGCCGTGCTGGCCGCGCGGCACGGCCACGTCCACGCGACGCGACGCCTGCTGCCACTCGGGCGCCAGCCGCGCGTAGATCGCCTCGGTGATGATGATCTGCTGGGCCTTGGCCTGGCTCGTCATGCGGTTGGCGGTGTGCACTGCTGCGCCGTACACGTCGCGCTCCTCGACCACCACCGGCCCCACGTGCGCGCCGATGCGGATCGCCACCTGCTGGCGATCGACCGTGAGCCCGGGGTGGGCGGTGATCTCGGTCTGCATCTGCACCGCCGCGTCCATGGCGCCGTCGCAGTCGTCGAAGGTGGCCATGACCTCGTCGCCCATGGTCTTGATCACCTTGCCGCCGTGCTGCTCGGTCGCGCTGCGCATGACGCCCAGGCAGATGGCGATGATGTCGCGCGCCGCCTCGTCACCGAGCTCTTCGAACAGCCGCGTGCTGCCGACGACGTCAGCGAAGAGGATGACGAGGTTCTTGTCCATGCCCATGCGCGGCCCGACCCTCCTCGAGAGTCCGTGTCGACGAACCAGGCCCGGTTTCGCGGCCGCGGCCACCGGCGCCTTTCGGGGTTGATTCGAGTATAGCAAGGCGCTCCGGCCAGCCTGTCGTGATCGTCCGAAGCGTCCCGGACCCAGCTGGCAGGGGGAGGCCGGGTCCCCTAGACTCGGGCCGCTACTGGGAGAGTCGCATGACCCGATGGCTGGCACCCGTCCTGCTGCCGCACCTCTTCGTGGGAATCGCCCGGGCGGCGACCTTCTCCGCCGCAGACATCGATACGGCCCGCGCACTGCGCGACGAGGCTCTGGCCGGCTCGGGCGCCTACGAGATCGTCACCTCGCTCACGACGGAGGTCGGTCCGCGACCGGCGGGCTCGGCGGCCGATCGCGCCGCCGTGGCCTGGGCCGAAGACAAGTTCGCCGAGCTTGGCCTCACGGGCATACGCAGGCAACCGGTGCCCGTGCCGCACTGGGAGCGCGGTACGCTCGAGGCGCGCACCACCGCGCCGTTCCCGCAGCCGCTCGTCGCAGCCGCGCTAGGCGGCAGCATCGGAACGCCCGAGCGCGGCATCGAGGCGGACGTCGTGCGCTTCGAGACGCTCGAGGCGCTGCGGGCAGCCAGCCGCGCCGACGTCGAGGGGCGCATCGTGTTCCTCAGCCAGCCGACGCAGCGCGCCACCGACCCGTCCGGCTACGCCGCCACCGTCTACAATCGCGTCGCCGGCCCGAGCGTGGCCGGCGCGCTCGGCGCCTCGGCACTGGTCATCCGCTCGGTCGGCACGACTCGGAACCGGATCGCCCACACCGGCGCCCTCGCCTACACGGTGAACGCGCCGAAGATCCCCGCTGCGGCGCTGTCCAATCCCGACGCCGATCTGCTCGAGCGCATGCTCCAGACCGGTCGGCCGGTGAAGCTCTTCCTCAAGATGACCTGCCGCGACCTGCCCTACGAAGCCTCGTCCAACGTGATCGCGGAAGTGCCGGGCACCGACCTCGCCGAGGAGATCGTGCTGCTGGCCGCACACCTCGACTCATGGGATCTCGGCACCGGTGCCATCGACGACGGCGCGGGGGTCGCGATCGTGATGGCCACGGCCGCCCTGATCCGGAAATCGGGACTGCGACCGAGGCGAACGATCCGTGTCGTGCTGTTCGCAAGCGAGGAATACCAGCTTGCCGGCGCCGGCGCCTACGCTCGGCTTCCGCCCGCGGAGATTGCACGGCACGCGGTCGCGCTCGAGGCGGACTCCGGCGGCGACCGGGCGCTCGCGCTCGCCTCCCAAGTCCCCGAGGACAAGCTGGCGCTGGTCGAGGAGATTGCCGCCGTGCTCGCACCACTCGGCATCGAGCGGGGCGCGACGACGACGCGCGGCGGCGCCGACATCTTTGCGTTGATGAGGCAGGGCGTGCCGGCGCTGCAGATCGCCCAGGACTGGAGCCGTTACCTCGACGCGCACCACTCACCGAACGACACCCTCGACAGGATCGATCGTGAGCAGATCGACCAGGTCGTCGCCGCCTACGCGGCGACCGCCTTCCTCGCAGCGCAGGCCGAGGGAGGATTCGGCCGCATCGAAGCGCCGGAGCGGACGCTGCCATCCACGTCCGGTGACGACCGCAGCCGGTGACGACCGACGACCACGG
>LJNS01000069.1 GCA_001303245.1 Gammaproteobacteria bacterium SG8_30 | reverse complement strand
ATCCGACTCGACGATGTCCGCCACGCGCTCGAAGCAGGACGCGTCAGCGACGCTCGAGCCGCCGAACTTGTGCACGCGGTAACGGTGTTGCGACATCCCCTGGCCCCGATTGGTGGCGTCCCTGCGCCGCTCGCCCTGTACCCCTTATGTGCGGTGCACAAAACCCGGCCAATCTACCTGCCCGGCTCGGCGCAAGGCAAGCGGGATCGGCCTCAACGGCGACGCGTATGCCATGCGCGCAGCAGCCAGGCGCCGCCTGGCAGCCGCAGCAGGCGGAGCAGCCAACCGACGACCTTCCTGTCGCGCGCACGCAGCCGGAAAGGCGTCAGCAATTCATCGAACAGGTACGGCTCGGCCGCCAGGACCTCGAGTCCCCGGCCCTCGAGCGCGAAGCGGCCTTCCTCACAAGCGAGTTCCCAGCGGGTCCGGTTCCCGTCCGAGCCGACTTCCTCGACGAGCAACCCGTGCAGGCAATCCGGGATTCCACCCGCGTCGCAGTCGGAGAAGACGTAGGTCTCGACCCTGGTTCCCGCGTCGGGCGCGAGAACCAAGGGCCGGCCGGCTAGAGCCGGCCGGATCACACGATGGGCGTTGCCCGATGCGGGCCCAGGCATTTTTTCATTATATCAGTCGCCCTGCTGGCCAAGATCCTGCGGCATCATGCGTCGATGCCTTGCCAGATCTCCCGGTCATCGTCGTGAGCGGCTGGATTTCCTGGCAGGGGCTCGTGCTGTTGACGCTCGCCAACAGCGCTCCGGTAGTAGTCTCCTGGATCGCCGGCCAGCGCGCCGCTTGGCCCATCGACTTCGGCATGACGCTGCGCGATGGCGGGCGGCTGCTCGGGGCGCACAAGACCTGGCGCGGCCTGCTGGCAGCCGCGCTCGCCTGCGGGGCCGCCGCGCCGTGGCTCGGCCTGCCGGCGCTTCCCTCGGCCGGGCTGGGTGCGTTGGCCATGGCCGGTGACGCGCTCTCCAGCTTCGTCAAGCGGCGCCTGCGACGCAGGCCCGGTGCCTGGGTGCCCGGTCTCGACCAGCTGCCCGAGGCAGCGCTGCCGCTGCTCGCCGGCTGGCGGCTGCTGGAACTGGATGCGGCGCGTCTGGTGGGCACCCTGCTAGCCTTCACGCTGCTGGGCATGCTGGCCTCTCGCACCGTGGGCTCCAGCCGCAAGGCCCGGAGATCGTGACCTGATGACCGGAAGCATCCTGGAACCGGAACCTGCCCGTTGAAGGAAGTCGACGCACTCGAATCGAGACTGGCCTGCCCGGCCTGTGCGGCCGCAGCGATTCGCTTGAGCGAACTCGACGGTCGCTGCGGCGAGTGCGGCACCTTCTTCCCGGTGATCGACTCCCTGCCCTGGCTCTTCCCGGAACCGGAGGTGGCGCTGTCCGAGTGGCGGGGCCGCCTGCACCTGCTGCTCGAGCACCTGTCCCGCGAGGCTGCCCTGCATCGCCGCGACCTGGAGCGAGCACATCCCGGCGAGTTGACGCGCCAGCGACTCCGCCACCTGGCGTCGAGCTACGAGGACCAGGGCCGACGCGTCGCCGAACTCCTTGCACCGATCGGGCTCGGCGCGCGCCAGGAGCGCTACGAGGTGCACCTCGCGCTCGGCACCAGGCTGCCCCTGTCCCAGGGGCTGACGACCTACTACAGCAACGTTCACCGTGACTGGAGCTGGGGCGAGGAGGAAAACCGGGTTTCCCTCGAGGCCGTCCGCAACGGGCTCGGCGCGCTCGACCCCGCCGGTGCTCTGCTCGTGCTGGGCTCGGGTGCCGGGCGTCTCGCCTACGACCTCCACCAATCCTCGAGTCACACGCTCACGGTGGCGCTGGACTTCAATCCGCTGCTCGCGACGATCGGCCAGCGAGTCTCCACCGGGGAGGCGGTGGAGCTCTACGAGTTCCCCATCGCGCCGCGATCCATCGCGGCACACGCGGTGCTTCGCAGGCTCGCGGCCCCGGCACCAGCGCGGCCCGGCCTCCGGTTCGTGCTGGCGGACGCCCTCGCGACGCCCTTCCGGGCGGGCGCCTTCGACGTCGTGCTGACGCCCTGGTTCGTCGACATCGTCCCGGATCCGTTGCCGGCATTGATGCGCCGCCTTAATCGGTTGCTCCCCAAGGGTGGGCGCTGGGTCGTGTTCGGGTCGCTGGCCTGGGCGGACAGGCCGCCGGCCGAGTGCTTCAGCCTGGAGGAGTTGCTGGCGCTCGCGCCCGAGGCGGGCTTCGAGCCCATGCTCCAGGCCGAGCACGAAATCCCCTACATGCGCTCGCCCGCGAGCCGGCACGCGCGGCTCGAATCGGCCGTCTGTGCCTGCTTTGTGAAGCGGCGCGAAGTCGAGCCGGCCGCACGCCCCGCGACGCGGCCCGACTGGCTCGAGCGCAGCGACGTGGCGGTCCCCGCCCTGCCCGAATTCCGCGAGCAGGCGCTGTCGACCCGCGTCTACGCGTTCATCATGGCCATGATCGACGGCCAGCGCTCGATCCGCGACATGGCGGCGTTGATGGAGCAGCAGCGCCTCATGCCGGCGGCCGATGCGGAACCTGCCATCCGTCGGTTCCTGCAGCGCATGCACGAGGACGCGCGACGGCGCGCAGACTTCTGAAGGAGGGCGACCCGATGCCGGAGCTACGCGGCGCTGCGAGCCGGGTACCATGACCCGGGACACGCTGTTGCCTCACGGCGAGGCACTGAGGCGCGCCATTCGCTGGCTGAGCGACGAGCGCCGGCACGACGCCCAGGCCATCGACGAGGCCGCGCGCAGGTTCGACCTGACCCCCGCCGAAGAGGAGTTCCTGCTCCGCTGGCTGAGGGAGCAGCCACGCAAGGACTGACCGGAGGCGGCTGGCGGATTTCGGTTTGCACCGATGGACCCCTGGCCCGTCCTTGCTAGCTTCAACTCACCGTGCGGAGCCCTTTGCGGTTAGGGCGACCAAGCGGGACGCGCCGGTGGCGCGGCGGCTCGTCGAGTCGCCGATTCGTCGCAGACGCGGACGGTCCTCATCACAGGGGATCGGCTTGCCCCGGAGGCAGGTGCGCTCGAGAGCACCGCCCGTATGGGACAGGCAAGGAACCGCCGGGCCCCGGTGTCGCGAGACGTCGGGGCCTTGCCATTGGGGGATCGGTCGGCCAAGCCAACCCCCTGGGCGCAAGCCGCCTCAGACGGAATCGAGCCGAAAACGCGCAGTCCGGACTCGGGTCTCACCTTCCACTACCTCGGTCCATGACACCACCAGCTGATCGCCCGAGGCGACCATCTGTGGGAAACCCGACGGACGCGATGCAGCCGTGCGACTGACGATGCGGACGGGTCCGATCCGGCCATCTGACGCGACGCGGCGCACTGAAATGGCCGCCCCCTCCGGATCCGACGCCAGCCAGCTGACGATCGCATCGCCGCCGCCGAGCTGCACCACGTCGACGCGGCCCGTCGGGGACTCGATGTCGATGGGGATCGCCTCGCTGAAGGAGCGCCCACCGTCGACGGATCTTGCCAGCAGCACGCGAGGTTGGTCATTGGCCGCGGTGAACCAGGCCACCGCGGTCGTGCCGGACGCCGCATCAATCGCAGGACCATTGACCGGGCAACCCTCGATGCGCCAGCCGTCGCGCAAGACGGGGACGGGATCCGACCATCCGGTCTCGAGGGCGCGCGTGACCACGATGTCGCGGATTTCGCCTTCGCTACGATCTCGATACGCCACGACTGGGCCATCCGGCCCGATTGCCACGTCGGTCTGGCAGCAGTCGCAGGTGAGGCTGTCGATCAGGTGTTCCCGGCTCAGCGTGCCGTCCGCGCCGATGACCGCGGAACGCAGGGTCATGCCGCCCTCGCCGTGCCCGTGCGCGTCTTCCTCCGCGCCCGATCCCTGCATGTTCCGACCGTCGAGCCACACGGCGCCGACACCCTCGTGCGACGGAAACAGCGTGACGAAGCCGTGCTCGGTCGCGGTCCCGTCCGTGTGCGGCATGATCGCAGCTCCCCACGTATGACCACCGTCCGTCGAGATCGCGACCTCGACGTCGTAGGCGTAGCCCCCTTCGGGTCTCCGCGCGAGCCAGTGGGCCGCCCACAGTCGATCGGAGACAGGAACCACGGAGGGAAAGTCGGCCCAGTTGACGAACCACGCGTCGCCGCGTGCCACGGTTCGAGGGGCGGACCACGAGTCCCCGTCCAGCAGTGCAAGGCGCAACGCGTGGCCGTCCGCTTCAGGCTCGAGCCAGCTCATGACGACTGTCCCGTCCGGAGCGACCGCCAGATGGGATTGGCCGCTGCCCGGCACGGCCGGCGTCTCGACGAACTCCGGGGCAAAAGTCGTGGGTGCGGGATCCGGCAAATCGCCACAAGCGGCGACGAGCGGTGCGGCGAGGATCAGGCGGGCAAGTCTCATGGGCTGGGCACTTTAGCCGGTTTGCACAGCACAGGACAGTTGCGGGTCAGCCACCGAGGATCGCGGCCGAAGTCGCGGGACGCCGCAGAGGAATTCGCACGGCGCGATTGGAAGCCTCGCTTTCGAAGCGCACTCTGTGCGGGTGGGAAGCGGGCTCGCTGCCCTCTTCCCGGTTTCCAGCGGGCGTCCCGGTCTATGGCCATGGCTGCGCAACTCGACCGTCTGCCGAAGTCGGACCTGAAGGTGGCGGGTTCGTTGCCGACCTGCTCGCCTGCCAGCGTCCCGGACGATCCTGCCAGGGCTCAGGATCGACTTGGACACCAGCGATCGGCGCCTGCGGTCCGGCTGCTACCGTCCTCGACATTCAGTCCCGAGGTCGCGCGGACCCTCGATCGTTTTTTCAACGCCTGGACGTCCCGCTACACGCTGGGCATGGACCCCCGCGTCCTTCCGATGGTGGCGCTGGACTGGTGGGTCAAGCTCGGCTGGTCGCCGGGCACCCATGCACGGCTGACCGAGAAGGCCTGGCGCAAGCTCGTGCGGTTTCTGGCCTACGCCGTCCAATCGGTCGCCGACCCGGACACGCCGCCGGCGATCGAACCGCTCCCCCAGGACCGGCGCTTCGAGCACCCGGGCTGGCACCAATGGCCCTACAACCTTTTCAGCCAGTCTTTCCTCCTGGCGCAGCAGTGGTGGTTCAACGCGGCCACGGGCGTACCCGCGCTCTCCCACCAGCGCAAGGACATCATGAACTTCGCGACGCGCCAGCTGCTGGACATCGTCTCGCCCGCCAACTTCGTGCTGACCAACCCGGAAGTCCTGAATGCGACGGTCAGGGAGCGCGGTGCCAACCTGCTGCGCGGCTGGGCAAACTGGGTGGACGACTGGCAGCGCCTGGCGACGGGCCGGCCGCAGGCGGGGATGGAACGCTTCGAGGTCGGCCGCAACATCGCCGTCACACCCGGCAAGGTCGTGTACCGCAACCGGCTCATCGAGCTGATCCAGTACGCCCCTTCCACGCCCCAGGTGCATCGCGAACCGGTGCTCGTCGTACCGGCCTGGATCATGAAGTACTACATCCTCGACCTGTCGCGGCACAACTCGTTCGTCCGTTATCTCGTCGACCAGGGACACACGGTGTTCATGATCTCCTGGCGTAACCCGACGAGCGAGGACCGGGACCTGGGGCTGGACGACTATCGCCGGCTGGGCATCGTCGGCGCGCTCGATGTGATCGGGCGGATCCTCCCGGAGCGGACGGTGCACGCCGTCGGCTACTGCCTCGGCGGCACGCTGCTCGCCATCGCGGCCGCCGCAATGGGACGCGACGGCGACGAACGATTGAAGTCGATCACGCTGCTGGCGGCCCAGACGGATTTCAGCGAGGCCGGGGAACTCATGCTCTTCATCACCGAGGAACAGGTGGACTTCCTCGAGAGCATGATGTGGGACCGTGGCGTCCTCGACACCCAGCAGATGGCGGGCGCGTTCCAGCTGCTAAGGTCGAACGACCTGATCTGGTCGCGCATGCAGCGAGAGTACCTGCTCGGCGCGCGGCGCCCGCCGAACGACCTGATGGCCTGGAATGCCGACCAGACGCGCATGCCCTATCGCATGCATTCCGAGTACCTGCACGAGCTGCTGATGCACAACGCCCTCGCCACCGGCAAGTACCGTGTCGACGGCAAGCCGATCACCATCGGCGACAGCCGCAGTCCGATCTTTGCGGTTGCGACGGAGAAGGACCACGTCGCACCCTGGCAGTCGGTCTACAGGATCAACCTGCTGGCGAGTCCCCAGGAAGTGACCTTCCTGCTGACCTCGGGTGGACACAATGCCGGCATCGTCAGCGAGCCAGGCCACCCGGGTCGCAGGTTCCGGGTCGCCACGCGGCGACCGTCCGGGCCTTACGTCGACCCGTCTTCCTGGAAGGCTGCCACGCCTGAGCAGGAGGGGTCCTGGTGGCCCACGTGGCGGGCCTGGCTGGCGCAGCACTCGACGGACCTCGTGGAACCACCGGCACTCGGGGCAGCGCGGGCAGGCCTGCCGCCGCTGGAGGATGCGCCCGGCACTTACGTACACCAGCGCTGACCGTTCGCGCGGGACCAGCGGGAGGGTTGCCATGGCAACCGTGGGACGACATCCGATGCTCGCGTTCCTGCCAGAGCCGCTGGCGCCGCTCGCCGAGCTGGCCTGCGATCTGCGATGGAGCTGGAACCACGCGACCGATGGGCTGTGGGACGCAGTCGAGCCAACCATCTGGAGCCGGACGCGCAATCCGATTCTCGTGCTGCAGAACACTCCGCACGACAGGCTGGACCATCTGGCCGGCGATGCGGCCTTCATGCAGGAGCTGGCCCAGGCGCAGACGCGCGCACAGGAATACCTGACACGGCCCACGTGGTTCGACGAGCGACACGGGCAGCCATCGGGGCCGACCATCGCTTACTTCAGCATGGAGTACGGCGTCACCGACGCGCTGCCTCTGTATTCCGGCGGGCTGGGCGTGCTCGCCGGCGATCACCTGAAGACGGCCAGCGATCTCGGGATCCCGATCGTGGCGGTGGGACTCTTCTACGCGGAGGGGTATTTCCGACAGCTGCTCGACTCGAGCGGCTGGCAGCTGGAGCTCTACCCGCACAACTCGCCCTTCACGCTGCCCGTCCGCCCGGTGCTCGAGAACGGCGGCATACCGCTCAGGGTGACGATCGGCCTGCCCGGTCGTGATCTCCTGCTCCGCGTATGGCAGGCCCGCATCGGACGCGTCGACCTTTACCTGCTCGACAGCGATGACCCCCTGAACAGCCCAGCGGATCGCGGCATCACCAGTCAGCTGTACGGCGGCGACAACGAGACGCGGTTCGTCCAGGAGATCGTGCTCGGCATCGGCGGATGGCGCCTGCTCGATGCACTCGGTCTCGACGTGCAGGTCTGCCATCTCAACGAAGGCCACGCGGCGCTGGTCACCCTCGAGCGCGCCAGCTACTTCATGCGCAGGCACGGCGTCGGCTTCTGGGAGGCGCTCTGGGCCACGCGTGCCGGAAACGTCTTCACGACCCACACGCCCGTCGCCGCAGCGTTCGACACCTTTCCGCTGCAGCTGCTTCAGAAGTACGGCCGCGGTTTCGCCGAGACACTCGGGATTACGGCCGAGCAGGTGCTCGGCCTCGGGCGTCGTGATCCTGGGGATGCGAGGGAGCCGTTCAACATGGCCTACCTCGCCGCACGGACCTGTGCCCGCATGAACGGGGTCAGCCGCCTGCACGGCGAGGTCAGCCGGCGAATCTTCGCCCCGCTCTACCCGCGCTGGCCGGAGCAGGAGATCCCGGTGCGGCACGTCACGAACGCGGTGCACGTGCCCACCTGGGACTCGCTCTGGGCAGACCGGCTATGGACGGATGCCTGCGGCAAGGCGCGGTGGCTGGGAAGCCCGGAGTCGCTGGCGGAGTCGATCACCGGGATCGACGACGCCGTGCTGTGGGGTTTCCGCGGCCGTCAGCGCAGCGACCTCGTGGAATACGCGCGCGAGAGGCTCGCGTTGCAGCTCGCGCAGCGGGGCGGCGACCCCGACCGGATCGCCGCCGCCTGGGATGCCCTCGACCCCAATGTCCTGACTCTCGGCTTCGCGCGCCGCTTCACGGAATACAAGCGCCCCGACCTGCTGCTCACGGACACGGATCGGCTCGTCGGCCTGCTCAACGCCAGTGACCGTCCTCTGCAGCTGATCGTTGCCGGCAAGGCGCATCCGCACGATGTGACCGGTAAGCGCGCCCTGCAGCGTTGGGCGAGGCTCGCCAACCGCGCCGACGTGCGCGCGCGCATCGTGCTGATCGAGGACTACGACATGGCGCTGGCCCAGAAGCTGGTGCAGGGCGTCGACGTCTGGCTCAACACGCCGCGGCGACCCTGGGAGGCCAGCGGGACGAGCGGCATGAAGGTCCTCGTCAACGGCGGACTGAACCTGTCCGAGCTCGACGGCTGGTGGGCCGAAGCGTGGACGGAGGAGACCGGATGGGCGCTCGGTGACGGGGCGGAACATGACGAACCGGAGTGGGACGCACGCGAGGCCGAGCAGCTGTACTCGCTGCTCGACACCCGCGTCGTGCCGGAATTCTACGATCGCGACCCGGCGGGCATCCCGCGGACGTGGGTCGCCCGCATCCGTGCCAGCATGGCGAGCCACACGCCGCAGTTCAGCAGCAACCGGATGCTCGCCGAGTACGTTGAGGGGATGTACCTGCCGGCCGCAGGCGACTATCAGCGGCGGGCGGAGAACGAGGCCCAGCTCGCACGGGCGCTTCGCGCCTGGCTGCACCGGCTGCGTCACCATTGGGACGAGATCCACTGGGGCCGCTACGACGTGGAGCCAGCTGCGGAGGGCCTGAAGATCAGCGTGCAGGTCTATCTCGGGCACGTCCCGGCGGACGGCGTGCGCGTCGAGCTGTATGCCGACCCGGTCGGGGACTCCGCTCCGGAGGTCCACGTCCTCGAGCGCGTCGAGCAGCTGCCGGGCGCGCTCGGCGGCTTCAGCTACTCGACGCAACTGGCTACGTCGCGCCCGCCGTCCGATTTCACCCCGCGGGTCGTACCCTGGCAGGAGACAGTGGCCGTTCCCTCCGAGTCGCGCCTGATCCGGTGGTACCCCGTCTAGCGAACGCATCCGCGCGGATCGCGTGGCCTGGCTGCACTATCCGGTCTGTTTCGTCGAGCGCCGTCCCTCCGACGTGACGACGCAGCTTCTCATCCGGGCTTGAAATCTCAGCTCGCAGTGCCCGCCCTGGCCTTTCGGCTCCCAGCGTCCTCGCGCAGGCGGTGGAAGAGTTCGCACGCCTCCGAGAACTGCAGGCGCGCGCGGTTGATATACATGCGCACTTCGTCCTCGTAACCGTCGGTCGACGCCGACCAGACCCGGTTGATGTAGCGCTCGCCGGCGGCAAAGGCGCTCATGACATTGGCGTAGTTCTGCATGCCGAAGACGTGGATCATGCTCTCCCGCGCCTCTGCGAAGTTGTTTAGGTCTTCGCGGAACTGGCGGTCGATCACGAAGCGCGCGTCGTAGACCGGCAGCTCGGCCTTGCGCTCGTCCAGTTCCTCGAGGTTCTTCAGAATGCGCTCCAGGCAACGCTGCAGCGTGTCCATGTTCCCGGCCAGCTTGTGGTCGGCGCGCGACTCTGCGTGTCGCGCCTTGCGATGCAGCCACAGGCCGACGGCTCCTGCAAACAGTACCGGCACCATCCAGTTCCAGTCGACCGCGGCGGGATCCAGCGAGGCGATGAAGGCGCCGCCCAGGAAGGCCAGCATGACCATGATCAGTCCCGCGGTCTTCATGCTCCTACCGCTCCGAGGATCATGTAGATCGCAAACCCGACGCCGACCAACGCTTCGCCGACGATGAGGCCCGCGGAGACCGGGATGCCGATGTCCTCGGCGAACTGGTGGCCCAGCTTTGCGTCGCTGACCACGCGCAGCAGCGTACCGATGCTGTAGGTCAGCACGATGTTGAACGGCAGGTAGAAGCCGAGACCCACGGTAATCCCGAGACCCGGCTGGAAAGCGCTCAGCAGGGCGCCCAGACCCGCCCCGGCCAGGTACTTCTGCACCGGCACTTCGCCGCCGGTGATGCCCTGCACCATGCTGGCCAGCGCCTGCCCCTGCGGCGCCGGCAACTTGTCGCTGCCGAGCGTATAGGCCTCGTGCAGCACGAAGACCAGACCCACGATGACGATCGGCCCCAGCCATGCTCCCAAGAATTGCCCGAGTTGCTGCCGGCGCGGCGTGGCGCCGACGAGATACCCGGTCTTGAGATCCAGCATCAGGTCGGTCGCCTGGGACATGGCGACGCAGGCGGCAGCGCCGACCATCACGGACGCCACGACCTGCGCCTTGACGTCCCCACCCATGCCATCCCCGGCGCTGGCAATGAAGATGAGGATGGTCACCGCGATCAGCGTCATGCCACTAAGCGGCGACCAGTTGGTCCGACCGATAGCCTCGGACAGGATCACCCCCGCGATCCAGACCCACAGGGTCCCGACCAGGGCCATGACCATTCCTCGGCCGACGCCCATTTTCTCGGTCGACAGGACGGCCATGACGGACAGCAACACCGCCGCGCCGCCGATGGCGAAGTAGAGCAGCTTGATCGGCATTTCGTCGTGCGACAGCGCCGCCTCCGTCCGCGCCGCGCTCTGCATGCTGCGGATGGCGCTGATGATCATCGGGAAGGCCATCGCCACACCCGCCACGGCGCCTCCGATCAGCATGCCGATGCCGACCGGGCGGAAGAGCAGCAGGCGCAGGTCCTCCGGGTCACCGGTGACCTGGCCAGTCGAGGGATCGATGGGAAACAGGTCGAAGCCGCTCAGCATCGGCGCCAGCAACCAGTAGCACACGTAGCCGCCGATGATGAACGCGATCCCGCCCTTGCCGGCGATGTAGCCGACGCCGATGGTGAGCAGCGAGAGATACCAGACACCGTTCATGTAGTCCGGCATGCCGATCGCAGCACCCAGGTCCCAGTTTTCCACCCCGGTGTATTGGCTGGCGAAGTGCACGCCGCCGGCGGCCGCGGCGGCGCCAAGCAGGTAAAGCGCCTTGCGGATGCCGGCGCCGGGTGCCTTCAGGATCGTCGCCACCGCCACGCCACCCGGATAGGTGAGACGCTCGTAGTCGATCATCTGCTTGCGCAGCGGAATGATGAATGCGATGCCCAGGTAGGCCCCGGCGATCGCGCCGAAGGTCAGAGTGATCGGATCGAATTCGCCGCCGTACCCGAGGATGAAGATCGCCGGCACCGAGAACATCAGGCCGGCGGAGGCGGCGTTCACGCTGCTGGCCACGGTCTGCACGATGTTGTTCTCGATGATGCTGGCGCGCCGCAGCATGCCTCGCAGGATCGCGAAGCCGAGGATCGCCGCCAGTTCCGACCCTTCGATCGAGAATCCGAGTATCAGCGAGGCGTAGCCGATGCTGACGGCGATGATCACGCCGAGGAAGTACCCGACGACGACCGCCGTGGTGGTGAGTTCTGGGTACGGGCCGTGCCGGACGATGACGGAATCATCACTCATGTTCCGAATCCTTCGTGATTTCCGATTCTTCTTGAGCAGGCGGTGTCACGCGGGCGCCGGACGGATGGTAGCCCAACATGCCTCGTATCGCCCTGACGTATCTCGGTGACGCCACATTGTGCCTCACCGGGCGGCCGCAACGCGCTGCACACATGAATGCCGCCGCGGCGCGACCCAACGCTCTCAAGCCGCTGTAGGAGCGTCGACCTCGCGACTCTCAGGCCGCGTGCTTTCCACCGCCCTTGCCTTCGTGGGCCAGAACGCATCGAAGACCGCCACGGCGACGGTGCCGTACACGGCGATCACCCCGAACAGGAAGAGGCGCGAATAGAACGCCGCGGCGGCGTCTCCACTCTCGTCCGTGAGGGCCGGTGCCAGGATGACGAGCATGGTGAGAAACGCATACGACATCACCGAGAATTTCGGGTGCACAGCCGGTCCCTGGAAGATCCAGCGTCCATAGATCAGAGCCGCCAGGGCGGTCAGCAGCACGTAGAGAATCAGTGACGGCCAGAGACCCATCACGTACCAGCCGACGATGGCGCCGACGCCGCCCCACAGGGTCGACGTCAGGAGCCCGACACCCATCTGCCTGCTCCGGTCGGCACTCGCCTGCTGACCCATCGAGGCTACTTTGATCATGACGACCGTGTACGACGGGCTGGCGCTCATGAACAGGAACAACAGCACCAGCGGAAAGACGATCAGCATGGAGCGCAGGGCGCTGCGCGCCGCGTCCGCCGGGTCCGGCGGTGGCGGGCGGCGCGCCTTCGCGCGACCCGGCGGTGGTGCGGGCAACGGCAGCTCGGGCAGCGCCGCATGGGCGATCCAGACGAAGGCGATGCCGACGACCGCGCATACACCCAGTCCCTGGATGAGAAAGATGAGCACGTCGATGTTGACGCTGCCTACCGTCACGACCAGGGTCAGGCCCAGGGTCATGAAGGCGCCCAGTACCGGGCTTCCTCCGCGGGCCGTGTATCGAAAGCTGTAGAAGAGTGCGAGCGCCACCAGCACGATGCCCGCCCAGCGCGCGTGGTGCAGCAAGGGGAGCAAGGCCAACCCGGCTGTCATCGGCGCCAGCAGGGCTGCCACCAACGCGATCCCCTGCTTCAGCCGCGGCGCGGGCAACGGCAAAGACCAGCAGGCACAGCGCCGTGCCGAACGCCAGGCGCAAGATGCGTCGCGCTGCGACCGGGTGCATCGCGTCCCGCGGCGCTTGCTGAGCCCCCTTAGTAGGCATAGCTCAGGTAGGACTGCAGCCACATCAACAGCCGCGACAGCCCGTTAAACAGGAAATGATCCCCGGTGTACACCGTCACCGAGGCCTGCGAGCCCACTTTGAGGAGGGAGGCGTTCCGCTCTTCTGGTGTCAGCTCGAAGTCGATGAGCACCGGGTAGCGCTGTGCGGCCCTGAGCCAGTTCGTGTCGTTCTTGATAGTCGGCAGCGCCCCCAGTGGCGGGCTATCCGCCCCCAGTGGCGGGCTATCCACCGAGACACCGAAGCCGGTCTCCCGCACGGTGCCCTTGAACACACGCCCGGGATAGGCCTCGAGGACGATCCCGACCTCGTCGCCGGGATCGATGTTGCCGAGATTGTTCTCGGTGAAGTCCGCCTGGATCCAGACGTCGTGCGTCGCGATGAAGGTCATCTGCGGGGCCCCGGCCGCGGCGTAGTTGCCGGCGTCGAGCTGCACGCCCGTGACCACGCCGGCCTCGGGCGCACGCACCGTCGCCCGCTCCAGGTTCAGCCGGGCCGACTCGTAGGAAGACAGCGCCTGCCGGATGGCCGCGTTCTGGTCGCCAGGCTGGCCGAGCTGCTCGAGCGCAGCCGCCACGGCCGCTTCCGCCGAGGCCACCCTCGCACGTGCCGAGGAGAGGGAAGCCTCGGCCGACTCCAGGCGGCGCTCGGACAAAGCCCCGGGATCCTGCTCGCGGATGCTGCGCATGCGGACGGCGTCGAGGCGGGCCTTCTCCTCGTTCGCCCTGGCGGAGCGGAGGCTGGCGCGGGCCGAGTCCACGTTGGCCCGGGCCGCACCCTGCGCCTGCCTGGCCTGCTCCAGGGCCGCCTCGGCGGTCTGCAGCGCGAGCCGGTAGCGCTCGATGTCGATCTGGAACAACTCGTCGCCCTTGCCGACGCGCTGGTTGTTGCGCACGGTCACGGAGGTGATCGTGCCGGAAACCTCCGGGGCGATGGGCACGACCAGTGCGTGCACCCTGGCCTGCGAGCTGTACGGAGTGACACGGTCGCTGCGCAGGTACCAGGCCAGCAACACCGCGCAAGCTGCGAGGAGGATCAGGGTCCAGCGGCGCACGGGGTCGCTCGTCCCCGTCGTCCCTTCCGCCTCTTGCGAGGCCTGCGGCCGTGCTTCGCCGGTGCTTTCCATGGAGGTGTTGCCGGTCTTGTCTGTCATGCTCAGTTCCTACCAGTCGACCTCGCGGAAGCGGCCGTCGTCGTTGTCCTCTCTGGGCGCGGTGTCATCCATGAGGCCGCCCCAGTCGGTGCGCTGCTCCATGGCCTCGCGTGTCCGGCGGCTGATGTACGCCCTTCCCTCCTGGTCCGGCCAGCCCCCGCCCAGGGCCGTATACAGGTCCACCAGCGTCCGCACCGTATCGCCCTGGTTGGCAACGAAACGCGTTTGCTGGCTGAACAGCGCCTGCTGCGCATTCAGCACGCGCTCGTAATCCGAAAAGCCTTCCTGGTAGCGAAGCGTGGAGAGCTCGTTGGATCGGATCGCCGACTCGACGGTTTTCGCCAGAATCGTGCTCTGCTGCCTGGTACCGACGAAGGCCGCGATTGCGTCCTCAGCCTCGCGGGCGGCCTGAAGCACGACCTCTTGGTAGTTGACCAGTGCCTGCTGCAAGCGGGCGTCCTGCACGCGGATGTTGTTCTTGATCCGACCATAGTTGAGGAACGGCCAGACGAATGACGGCCCGACGGACCAGCTGATCGCGTCCGAACCGAACAGGTCACCAAAGTCGCTGTCGCCGGAACCGCCGGCGGCGACGCCGATGGATCCGGCCAGCGAGAAGCTCGGGTACAGGTCCGCGGCCGCCAGCCCGACGAGGGCGTTGGCGGCCATGGCCTGCATTTCTGCCTGGCGCACGTCCGGGCGGCGGCGAAGCATGTCGGCCGGCAACCCGATGCTGATGTCTTCGGGTACGCCCGGTATGCCCTGGCCGCGTGCGAGCAGGTCGGTGACGCTTCCCGGTGTTTGGCCGAGCAGCACGCTCAATGCATTGCGCGCCTGCTTCAGGCTCGTCTCCAGCGCGGGAATCGTCGCCTGGGTGCTGAGTAGCAGCGTCCTGGCCTGCTGGACGTCCAGCTCGGAGTCCGCGCCGTTCCTGAACAGCACCTCGGCGATGTCATAGCTTCTCTGCTGGATGACGACGTTGTCCCGCGCGATGCGAAGCTGTTCCTCCAGGGAGCGAACCGTCGCGTACGCCGTGACGACGGCGCCCGTCAGCAGGACGAGGGCCTGGTCGTAGGCGGCAATCGAGGCCAGGAAGGCCGCATCGGCCGACTCGACGCCGCGCCGGAAACGGCCCCAGAAGTCGATCTCCCACGAGGCCGAGGCTCCCAGCCCGTAGGACCAGAAGCCCTGCGAGGCACCGGTGGTCTCCGCCGGCGAGACATAGGTCGCATCCCCTGCCAGCAACTGAGCCTGCGGATACTGAGACCCCACCGCGATTCCGAGCTGCGCCCTGGCCTCCAGCACCCGCAGGCCGGCGATCTCCAGCGTGTTGTTGTTCCGGCGGGCCGTGTCCACGAGCTCATCGAGCACGGGGTCCTCGAAAACGCGCCACCACTCCTTGAGCTGCGGTGGTTGTGTGGCGAGCCCATCGGCGCCTTCCTGAGTCCACGCGAAAGGCACCGGCGCCTCGGGCCGCACGAACTCGGGCCCCACCACGCAGGCGGTAAGTACCAGGCTCGCAACGCCGACGACGAACAATCGCACCGCGCCCGTCATTCTCGTTGCCTCAATCTGCATCAATGCCCGGCCGAACACTCTCCAGGCACCCGGCAGCCCACCGCTCATCACGAAGTGGGAGCGGGATCGGACCGTGACTGCGCCTCGTCCAGTGGAGCCAGGTCGAGCCAGGCAATGAGCATCTTGTAGCCGAGCGCCAGCACGACAGCACCCACGAACAATCCGAGGATACCCGACATGATCATGCCGCCAATGGCGCCGAGCAGGATCACCAGGGTGGGCACGTCGACGCCGCGGCCGAGCAGCAGGGGCTTGAGCAAGGAGTCGCTGAAGCTGACGGCAATGCTCCACACCATGAAGACAACGGCCATGGTCGTGCTCGCATGGGCGAACACGTAGATCATGGCCGGCAGCAACACCAGCAGCGGCGGTAACTGTGCGATGGCCAGCACCAGGATCACGACGGCCCAAACCCCTGCCCCCGGCACGCCGGCAACCACCATGCCAAGACCGCCGAGCACGGCCTGGATGAAGGCGACGCCGAGCACACCCATGGTCACGGAGCGGATCGTCGCCGTGGTCAGCGACAAGACGTCATCCGCCCGCTCCTCGCCGACCAGGCGGGCGAAGAGCCGGTGCATCGCGGCCTTGATGGCCACGTCATTGGCGAGCATGGCGACAGCGATGACGATGGAGAAGACGAACATCAGCACGGTCACGCCCAGTCTCGCGGCCTTGCCCGCGGCAAAGGCCGCAACGTCCTTCAGTTGGCCGGAGTAAGCCTCGAGGAACGACTCGAAATTGGTGGCGGCCGCACTCCACGCCTCGAAGACTCGTTCACCCACCAGGGGCCACTCCTGCACGCGCTCGCTCGGCAGGGGAACGGCAAACGACCCGGCGTTGACAGCCTCGGCAAAGCCCCGGATCGATTCGAAGATCGAGGCCGCGAACAGCCAGGCGGGCACCAGCACGATCCCGAGGCCGACCAGGGCGAAATCTGCAGACACCAGGCAATGATCAGGAAGACCACCAAAAGATTGACGGCGATCTCCAATGAAACGCGAACGGTCTTGCTGTCGAGGCTCACTGTTTGAACTCCTCTGAGCTCCCCTAGGTCGGACTCATCCGGCCACGGCTGGCTCGAATCAGATTCTCCGCGCTGAGGTCAGAAATGCAGCGACCGCCCCATTTGCGTTGCGCAGCAGCGACGGCCGCCAACAATGATGGGGCGGCGGCAGACTTTTACCAGACGCCGCTGAAGTTACTCAGTCTCATCCGCCGGTGGCGCTCTCGAGGGTCGCCAGGGCGCCTGCGATGTTCGACTGGTAGCGCTGGTTGGCAGCTTCCGTATCGGCCTGTATGCGCGCGAAGGCATCCTTACTCGGCTGCGTGGCCGGACCTTCGTAGTCGGTCGCTCGCGGTATGCGCGTCATCCGAGTCCGCCTCCTGATCCATAGGCAATCTTCCTACTCTAGCAGCAGAATGATCCGCGTATTGAACCCGCTCGCCGTGGCATCGAGGCCCATCCGGCTGTGCCAAATGTAGCGGTAGTTCGCATTCACCCCGAAGAACGGCGTCAGCCACCAGTTCAGGCCGAGGGAGGCGATGTCCATCTCGCCGCCCTGGACGGCGCCATCGCTCAGGTCGATGCTCGACCAACGGCCGGTCAGCTCCCAGGTGCCCTTGCCGCCCTGGTAGACGCTCCGGGACACCGGCAGGCCGCCGAAGGTGCCGCTCTTGCGGTTATAGGAGCGCATCTCGCCAGTCAGGGCCCAGGACGCGCCCACCCAGTAGCCATCGAAGCTGGGATTGCCCAGCTCGGGGTTGTCGACGTCCGCGCGCGTGTACTCCGAGGCCAGCCACAGCGGGCCCCAGCGCCAAGCCAGCTCCAGGTTGTAGGTATCCAGCCGCTCGGCGGACAACATGCTGGTCTCCGACCCGAAGCCCGTGTCGACGAAGGTTGGCGAGTTGTTGAATTCCGGCTCGGTCCGGAAGCGAAAGCCCTCCTTCGCATCGGAGTAACGGTAGCCGACCCCGAGGTGAACGATACTGCTGTCGTCTGCGTTGCGCAGCGGCGCCCAGGTCAGGCGCCCGACGTACTGCGTGGCGCTCTCGTCGAAATCCTGGTTGGCATCAAACCAGTCGTTGAATATTCCCATCCCCCAACTCATGTAGCGCTCGGGATTGCCGCCGTTCCACACGATGCCGACGTTACGCGACGGCATGAGCGCGTCGGCCACGGCGCTGCGCTCCTGCATCTGGTTAAACAGCATCGACTGTATGCGCTCGCCCGAAATCGGCTCCTTCTGCTTGCCGATGCTCAATACGGATGACTTCAGGAACGGGACGTCGAGACGCCAGTCGAACAGGGACACGTCATCCAGACCCTCTTCGTTGAATCCCTTGTCGAAGGCGTTGGTCGCGCCGAAGATCGTGTACACCCAGGGCTGTTCGAACACGTTGAGCGTGCCGACGAGGCCGAACCGCAGACCGCGAATCTCGCCGCCCTCGAAGTCCGACACATCACCGACCTGGGCCTTGCTGGCGTCGTCCTGGGACAGCCAGCTCATCCTGTCGAGGAACAGGCCGGCCGCGAAGATCCCCGACACGTATTTCGTCTCGAAGCGATTCCACTTGCTGGTATCCCGATAGTTGAGCGGAACCATCAGCGGCGGCGGCGTGTACGCCAGCCAGCCGCCTCGCCGGGGCGTCTCCTCCGGCCCAGGTTCGACAACCCGAGGCAGCCGGTTCTTGACAACCTCGCCCTCGTGCATCGCAAAGGACGCGAAGCTCTTGGTATCGAGCAAAACCTTGAAATCGGCACGCGGGTCCGCGCTCAGGATCAGGAAGTTGGGCGGCGCACCGACCTCCAGGTTGCCGATGACGAATCCTTCCTCGGCATCGAGCGCCTCGCGAGCCTCGACGGTAGGCACCGGGTCTTCCGTGACGATCTCGAGACGGCCTGCGCGGATCAGCATGCTGACGACCCGGTCGGCCACCTTGCCGGCAGGATCGACGAGGGTCGCGTTGCGGATCAGAAGACTGGCGGCCTCGCCGGCCTCTTCGGCACGCAGCGGACTCGAGGTGATGAGTAACGCCGTAGCCAGCAGCTTCAGGACGCGCGGAATTTGGAACTTGGTCACGGTCGCAGACTTCGGGTTACGAGCCAGGCGCGACTCCCCGACACTGCACCATCATCATGCCGGTGTTCATCCATCCGGGGATGCCACTACTGGCTCAAACCGCGACGCCTCGCCGACCCGAGCCACACCCGGCGCCTCGACGTCCGAGACATCCATGCTGAACGTCGCGCGCATCCGCACCATCCCATCGACGACAGGCACCGTTCGCGTAGTGGGGTCGATCGACAGGCGACCGGAGACCCGCACCGGCTCGTAAAGGGCCTGCGGCCGCCAGTCATCGGGCACTCTCAGCAGCACAAGCTGGTTCGGCGGCGGCGGCGGCATGTGGCTGCACATGCCACGCTCCGGCACCAGGTACGCCGTAGGCCTGCCATCGTCATCCGGGGGGGCAGGAATCGCGAATCCGAACAACCAGGCTTTACTGCCATCGACCGCGTCGTTCCCCGAAGTGGCGGCATGTTCACGTCGTTCCGCCACAATCCAGCGCTGAGCGATCAGGCCGTCGACGTCGATGCCCGCTGCGGCCAGGGATGCTGTCTCCCGAGAGAGAAGCTCCTCGTCGACGATTTCGCCCTTCCCAGCGATTTCTCGAAGCCGGGCCACCGTGACCACGCTGTTCAATTGCTCCGGCGTAAGCCCTCGGTATGGGTCATCGTAGTGCTGGGCCGATTGGTCGATGAGCTGAGCCCAGTCCAGGTCCGGCACCTCCCCAGACGATGCAGGCGAAGCAACGAGTAGAGACGCCACGGCGTACACGGACGCGCAGAGGAAGATTGATCTCATGTCTCGTGTCCAGTCGGGGAACAGAGTGTCAGTTCGGGCGGCGGCATGCATCGCCGCGAGCCGCGATCCAACGCATGTTCCTTTGCCAATTGGTCGCACAAGCTAGGCCACCTCAGTTGCCGCCGAGCCCAAACCAGCCAGCCATTCGATTCTTGACTACGGGTGCGACACTGAATCCGAGCATCCACTCGGGGCCGATCGCGACGGGCTTGTCGACGTAGTAATTCAGCTCGACCGACAGTTTCCAGGGACGGCCGCCGAAGATGACGGTCTTGCCAGCGTTGACGTTCAAGGGAAACGTCCACTGCTTGCCTTCCCAGTCGTAGCTCATGATCGGCGCGGAACCGACATTCCAGCCGCCCCCCGGTAGATAGGTATAGAAGGCTTGAATTGTGGTCAGGTTGATGTCGGCGTTGCCCGAACCACCGACATCCCATTGATGGTTGGGGAACAATCCAACCACGTACTTCCTGGTCATCTTCCCGATCAGAATTTCGGGCCCGAGCGTCCAGCGCTCCGTGCCGAGATCATTCGTCGCCGTCGGCAGGGAGGTGATCAGGCCGAGGGCAAACAACGAGCCGGCGACGGTCTTCGGCGCGTAGGCCAGATCGAATGCAATGTCGCCGAGTCCGCCATTGCCATCGAAGCGGCCCCCGTCTACGTCGAATACCGGCTGGTCGATGAACACAGGCACTGCTGGTCGCCACAGGATCTTGTCCCCGTTGTCGAGAACAAAGGGCAGGGACGGCTGAAACAGCAACATGGTGCCGTGTTGATCATCGGCCGTTGGCAAGGCACCCTCGAACCGGCGGTATTGAAGCTTGAGCGTGAGGCTCGCGACCGAGGTATTCGGGTTGGACAGCTCCGCAGCCAACTCGGCTGCAGAGGGGGTCGCCCCACCCTTAGCTGGTTGCCCGTCCGTTTCCTGAGCGAAGGGCGAGCCGATCGGCGCGAGTATCAGCACGGAGGTCCAGGCCCCGAGTCTCCTTGTGATCGAGTGGGCTGTCCGCACCCTGGATTGCCTGCCCACGTTCACGTCTAGAGTCCTGCGTAAGTCGAGAGGGGGCTTGGGGGGGCGCTGAATCGCCCCCCCTGCGTAGGTCACCTGCTTTCGCTCTTCAAAGCGTGTTCTTGTAGATCACGCCGTCCTTCATGATGATCCGGATCGTCTCCGGGCTTTCCGGCCTCGGCTCGGCACCGAACCACTTGGTACCGGTACCCACCACGGAGAAGTCCTCCAGCGGATTGCCGTCGACGACGAGGATATCCGCATAGGCGCCTTCCTCGATCACGCCCAGCTTGGCATCGGGATAAGGGTTCGTGAAATCGCCGCTTAGCGCAACAATCTCGCCGCCCGTCGACGTCAATGTCACCAGCGACTGGTACGGCCCGAAGAACTCGTTGTTCAGGTGCTTCTCGTAGGCGATCTGGATGTTGCAGGCCTCGACCGATCCGACACAGTCTGTCTGGAATCCGCGCTTGACGGGGCATTTCTTCATGTTGTCGATGTAACCCGCAAACGTCGCCGAGGCCGATTTCGCTTTGGCCAGGCTCGCCGGAACGTTGGCAATCGAAGGGATATCGAGAAGACCAGGGTCGAACGCCGTCAGGTTGGTCGTAATGTAGGCGCCCTTCTTCTTCATCACCTTGGCGATATCACAGTCGAACGCGAAGCCGTGCTCAATCGACTTCACGCCGGCATTCAACGCGTTCATGATGGCCTCTTTCCGGTAGGAATGCGCCATCACATAGCTGCCATATTCGTTGGCGACCTGCACGGCGGCAGCGACCTCTTCCGGCGATCCGGCGAGCAATTGCCAGGGATCAAATGCCGACACCACGCCACCGGACTGCATGTATTTCAGCTGCGTGGCACCCATGCGGAAGTTGTTTCGGCCGTATTTCTTAACGTCGGCAACATTGTCAACTTCCTGCGCCATGTTGAGGCGGCTGAAATTCGTCGACTCTCCGGGCGGGGCGGTGAAGTTCGCGAAATCGGCGTGACCGCCCCGACTACCGAGAAAAGCGCCCGACGGGTAATAGCGCGGGCCGATGATCTGACCGGCGTCGATCGCGCGACGCAGGCCACCATTTGCACCGCCGGCATCACGCACTGTCGTGAATCCCTGCATCAGGTACATCTCCGCCATGCGGGTGCCGTGGATGGCGAAGTCTTCCCAGGTCGTCATGCCCTCCATCGCAGGCAGGCTCGGACCCATCAGCATCAGGTGGGCATGGACTTCGATGAAGCCCGGCAACAGCGTGCGGCCCCCGCCGTCGATCACCTGGACATCGACCTTCTTCGTCGTGGTCTCTGCCGGTCCCTCCATGACGGTGATCTCGTAGACACTGGGAGCGAAGTCGG